>DDRA01000097.1:26946-48422 GCA_002343545.1 Bacteriovoracaceae bacterium UBA2428 | reverse complement strand
CCTCGACGCTTCGCACCCGGATTTCGCCCTCGATCTTCTGAGCGTCGGCGAGTCGATCCTCGAGAATCCCGAGGTCATCCTGCGGCAGCAAGTCTCGCGACTCAAAACCGAGAAGATGAGCGAGCTCAAGATGGCCGGCATGGAATACGACGACCGCATCGCCGAGCTCGAGAAGATCGAACACCCCAAGCCCCTGCGCGACTTCATCTATTCGACGTTCAACGTCTTCGCCGAGAAGCACCCCTGGGTGGGCGTCGAGAACATCCGGCCCAAGTCCGTCGCGCGCGAGATGTTCGAGGGATCCTACTCCTTCGCCGACTACATCCGGGAGTACGAGCTTCAGCGCAGCGAAGGCATCCTGCTGCGCTACCTTTCGGAGACCTACAAGGTTCTGTCGCAGACGGTTCCGGAGGGTCTCAAGACCGAAGCCGTCGAAGAGATGATCCTCTACTTTCGCGGCCTCTTGCAGGCGACGGACTCCAGCCTCGTCGAGGAATGGGAGCGCATGCAGAATCCCGGGTCCTCGGTCGCGCCGCGCTCGGCTTCGGAGGCCGCTCCCGCCGCGGACGCTTTCTCGGAGCGGAAGCTTCGTATCGAAGCCAAGAACGCCGTCTTTCTGGTGTTGCGCGCCTTGGCGCGCGGTGATCTCGCTTCGGCGCTCGAACTCGCGCCGACGCCGACCCTGGGCCCGGACTTCGAGGCGGCTTTGCTCCGGTGCCGCGAGGAGTCCCGCATCGACGTGAGTCCGAAGGCCCGGGCGCCCGAGCTTCTGCGCTTCGAGACGGGTCCCGAAACGTGGCGGCTCGAGCAGACCCTTTCCGACGCCGAGGGGCCCATGCCTTGGGTCCTGGCCCTCGAGTTGGACGTAGCGGCTTCGCGCGAACGGGCGCAGCCCGTCCTGCGCCTCCTTTCCTTGACCGCGATCTGAGCCGTCCGGCCCCCCGAGGGCATCCCCGCGGAACGGAGATGGCGCGCCGCTCTCAAGCTTCGTCCCGCCCGCGTCGATAAGTTGAAACGGTGCGCCGAGGTTTCTCGGCGTTTAGGGGGAAGCATGAAGAAACTTCATTGGATTCTGGGATCGCTCGTCGCGACGACGGCCTTCATCGCCCACGCGGAGCCGGATTCGCTCGGATACGATTCCCCCTTGGGGAAGGGCGAGTACGTGCTGCCCCGCCTCACCAAGGACAGCCACGAGATGGAGAAGCACCTCCGGGACACCTTCCGCAAGCTCAAGGCGAAGAACGACCTTTCGGACGCCGAGATCGACGACCTGCTTAAGCGCGTCGTGCACTACCTGGGCTTCCTCGGGCTCACCGTTGCCGACGTCCAGAAGGAAAAGCTGACGATGCTCGATCCGCCGGCCGCGGAAGACGGCGAGCCGGGGGTCGCGGTGCGGTCGATGTCCGCGGATCCCGAAAGCGGAGCGGGAGAGGAAAGCTCGGCTTCGATGGCCGGTACGCTGACGCGCCTCGCGCGATCTTCGACGCAAGTCCTCTTTTGCGAGGACCTGAACGATTGGACCTGTCTCGAGAAGAAGCCCCGCTTCATTCCGACGGCGCCGTACCGCGTGGAAACGCGCGACGACCTGGGCGAACCCGTGCGGGCCCGCGGTCCCTTCCGCATCAAGTGGTTCTTCACGAATCTTTGGGATCGGCAGAACGTCGATTTCTCGCGCCAAACGACCCTCGCCTCGCACGCGGCCGAAGCGATCCGCCACTACGGCCGTCGCTCGATGTCGATGGCGCTCTTCGGCATCGACGACATCGGCGGCAGCATGGCGCCCGTCTACGACGCCATCAAGGAGGCCGTCGACAAGGGCGTGGGCGTGCGCGCGGTCGTGGACTTCATGGGCGTCGAGAAGTCGGACACGCCGTGGAACCTTTCTTACTTGCCCTCGGAGCCCTTCAAGAACTGGCTCTTCGGGCCGGGCGAGACGGGCAGCGGCATGCGCGCGATCTTCCAGTACGACGGCACGCCCGACCTGCTGCGGATGCTGAACGGCAAGGCGACGAAGGAGTCCGAGGCCCGCGCCCGGATGGAATGGCCGGGATCGAACATCATGCACAACAAGTTCGTCGTGATGGACGGCCTCAACGGCAAGGCCGTGTGGACGGGGACGGCGAACCTCTCGAAGAACTGCATGGGTATCGAGCGGAACGCGAACATGGGCATTCTCATCGAGAACCGCGAGATCGCCGAAGCCTTCGAAGCCGAGTTCGAGGAGATGTACAACATCGATTCCACCCTCAAGCTCCGGAGCAGCAAGGTCGTCGACCCGCAGGGCGGCCCGCCCAAGGTGGGGCGCTTTCACCGCAACAAGCGGCCCAACACGAAGCGCCTCTTCGAGTTCGGCGACGGGACGAACGTGCGCGTGCACTTCGCCCCGACCGACGACGCGGAACATCGCGTGATCTTGCCGCTCATCCTTTCGGCGCGGCCGGGCGACGTGCTGCGCGTGTCGATGTTCGGCGGCGCGGGCTTCGAGATCGTGCGCGCCTTCCAGTTGGCCGCCGCGCGCGGCGTGGACGTGCGCATCGCGTTCGACGCCAAGCTCGGGGCGAGCCCCTACTCGTGGACGCGCGCGAGCGCGGCCAACCTGAACGAGAAGAATCCCTACGTCGACCTCGTCAAACGTCCGCCCGGCGTGAAGCCCGGCCGGATCGAAGTCCGCTTCAGCACGTGGGAAGGCAAGAACCACCACAAGAGCGCCTTGCTCACGCGCCGGACCTCGCTCGGCCAGATGCGGTCCGAAGTCATCGTCATCGGATCGCAGAACTGGAGCACGGGCGGCAACGACGCGAACGACGAGAACATGGTCTCGATCCAGAACCGTCGCCGCTCGCTGCCGATCTTCGAAGCCTTCCTCAAGCACTTCGACGAGCGCCTCTGGGCGAAATCGCGGTCGCGCTGACGCGTGGAGAAGATCGACCTGGGAACCTGCGATCCGCCCTTCTGGGCGCGGGGCGGTCACGCCCAAACCATCTGGGGCCACCTCCTGCCCTCCGAGGGGCTGCGCGACCCGGGTGAGCTCGTCGAGATTCCCCTCGAAGGCGGAGATCGTCTCTCGGCCCGCTACCACGCGGGTCGGGGCGACGCCGTCGTCTACCTTTTCCACGGACTCGCGGGCACGAACGACGCGGGTTACATGCGCCGGACGGCGCGTCTCGCGCTCGCGCTCGGCTACGGCGTCTACCGCGTCAACCATCGCGGCTGCGGCGAAGGCGCCGGGCTCGCGCGCGCCCTTTACCACTCGGGCCGCGGCGAAGACCTGGGCGCGGCCATCGCCTTCGGCCGGGCCCGCCACCCCGGCGCGCGGGCGATCGCGATCGGTTTTTCGTTGAGCGGGAGCGCGCTCCTGAACTTGCTCACGGGGCTGCGTGGAGAGCATCCGCCCGACGCGGCCATAACGGTGAACGCGCCGCTCGACCTGCGGGCGGCCGCGCGGAGCTTGGGGATGGGCCTCAATCGCCTCTACGACGCGCGCTTCGTGGCCCAGCTCCGGCGCGACCTGCGCGCCAAGTACGCGCTTGGGCATCTGCCGGAAGATCCGTCGGGCTGGCGCGGACGAAGCGTGCATGACTTCGACGCGGCCTTTACGGCGCGGCTCTCGGGTTTCGCGGACCGCGAGGCGTACTACGACAGCTGCTCGACGGGCCCTCACCTTCACAAGATCCGCGTGCCGACCGTGCTCTTGACCGCGGAGGACGATCCCTTCGTCGCTTACGCGCCTTACGCCGAAGCGAAGCTCTCGCCCTCCACCGTTCTGCAGGCCCAACGCGTCGGGGGCCACATGGGCTACGTGACGAGCTCCGGCCTGGGCGGAGGGCGCTGGCTCGATACGGCCCTTCACCGTCTGCTCGACTCGGATCCTTTTCGTAAGACTTAGTCCATTTCGCGGCCGCCGATGCCATGCGTCGGTGCAGGGGCCCCCGGCTCCCGGGGCGGCGATCCGCGAGCCCCGTGTCACGGAAGCATCAGAAAGCGTCGGCGCCAAATTTCTGTTTCGGCTCTCGGGCGCTCGTCGTGGAGACTGGAGGCGATCGAGGCGAACGCCGTTCGCGCGGCCACGCCTGTCTTAAAGCTTGGGGGGAAGGATCTCATGAGGAAACTATTCGGGCTTGGGTCTCTGGCCACGCTGAGTCTCGCCGCGCTCTTCGCGACGAGCTGCTCGGGGCCTTCGGCGCGCGTCGAGGGCGCCGAGGAAAACACGGCGCCGCGCGAAGTCGCTTCGGCCGGCAAACCGGAAGATTGGGCCTACGACGGCGGCCCGGATCCGAAGAGCGCGATGGGCCGCGAGCTCATCGACCTCAACTCCGAAATCCCGAACTTCCCCGAACTCTCGGAGAAGCTCCTCGGGGACCAAAAGTTCCGCCCCGTCTACGGGCCGATCCCGTGGCGCATGCTCCAGAAGCCGAACAGCGTGAAGATGCTCTTCATCGGCCAGGACGGAACCCACATCGCCGAAGCGGCCGGTCGGCCGGCCACGGCGGGTTTCGGCGGTCGCGCGCAGGATCTCGCGCGTTACTTCGGCGTGAGCTGGAGCGCGGCCTTCATCAACGCCTACGCGTTCACGATCAAGGGCCAGTACGGCGCCTTCGAGACGCCCTTCGTCCGCAACGGCCAAATGCAGTACGGCGGCTTCGTCGACAACACGCTCTGGTTGATGTCGAACGACCAGGATAGCCCGCTCGTGAAGTGGCGCAACGATCTCATCGACTGGATCATCCGCAACAACCGCGACTCGCTCAAAATGGTCGTGCTCTTCGGCGGCGCGGCCCGCGACGCGGCGGCGACCTTCGTGGAAAGCCGCGGCGGCAAAGTCGGCACGCGCTTCTCCGAGGCCGACATGCAGAACATCCAGATCCCCGAGAGCTACCTCGTGAGCGCGGGCGGCAACAACGAAGCGCCGGTCCCCTACGACCGCATGGGCCGCGACCTCTACGCGAAGGTCCTCGGTCGCCGCATCAACTACATGCCCCCGCGCGACCAGAAGAAGTCGGCGGATCTCGCGGCCGCCCAGGAGAGACTCAAGAACGATTTCGCCAAGTACGAGGGCGACATGGTGTTCAGCCGCGGCGGGCCCTACGGCAACGGCTTGTTGCATCCCGGCCAGCTCGGCGGCTTTGATATCGACAACAAGATGGAGATCGGCGGCAAGAAGACGATCTCCCTCCGTGGCCTCAAGCTTTCGGACGGTCGCGCGATCGCGAACGACATCGTCGTCGTTCAGCTTCCGCACCCGACGGCGCTCAGCATGATGGACAAGTCCGCGGCGTCGAAAAAAGTCGCCGCCGACCTCGAAGGTCTCAAACCTTACGTTCGCGCCGGTTGGAAGATCGAGGCGGACGAAGGCTTCTCGAACGAGTTCGCGGCGGGCCGCCCCTACTCGTACGGTCGCGCCGGCATGCACCCGGCCTACTACGACTTCGGCGCCCCGGCTTCGCGCATGGTGGACGTCTCGACGGCCGCCCGCGCGGGCCAGAACGTCATCATCTTCGGAACCCGCGATAAGGGCGGCTTCGACGGTATGGACATGAAGCGCAAGCTCCGCGAAATGACGGACGCCAAGCCTTCGCGCCTGCCCTCTTCCGAGGAACTCTGGACGATGCGCCCGCGCAGCCGCGCCTCGCGCTACGTCTTCGACGAAGGTCCGGGCGAAAAGTACGCCAAGATCATGAAGACGAACATCCCGGCGGAACTCATCAAGAAGCACCACGTGAACGAAGACTACGCCCACTACCGAGGCACCTTCGACAAGCCGCAGGTCCTCATCGTCGCGGACCCCCACGGGTACGACGATCTCATCACGGCCCGTGCCCTCACCGGTACCCGCGGCCAGTACCTGCACGGCCTCATGGAAGACCTCGGCGTGAAGGAAAAGTACCTCGTCATCAAGACGGCTCCCTTCAGCCGCGAAGACGCCAAGGAGTGGGGCGAGATCGTCGAAAAGACGAAGCGCTACCGCGAAGAGCTCCTTTCGGAGATCCTGCGCGATTCACGTCCGGAACTTATCCTGACGGACGGCGACTCGGCCTCGGCCGAAGTCCGCCGCATCCTCGGCTCGCGTTCCTCGTTGCCGCCGATCGTCGAGATCTCGCGCGGCGCGAGCGCCGACAGCGGCATCGCCGCGGCCGGCGAGAGCATCAAGAAGGCCGTGCCGGCTTTCTCGCGTGCCCGCGTCGACGGCAAGATGAGCGACATCCCGCGCTCGCACCTTTCGTACTACGCGCGCATCTGGGAAGGCACTTCGGGCGATCGCGTCATCAGCACGGACGATCCCAAGTTCAAGGGAACGGCGTTCGCGGAAGTCGCGCCGGCTTGGGCCTACAAGCAGCGCCAGACGATGGAATCGACCGACCAGCAGGGCTTGCGCAAGCTCATCGACAAGCTTGACCAAGGCAAGCTTCGTCGCGGCGGCGAGACCATCCCGCAGTTCCTGCGCCGTCACCCGTCGTCGTCCGATCTTTGGACGCAACCGACGAGCCGCATCGCGGCTTAGTTCGCCAGGGCATTTTGACCCGACGAGGGCCGCGTGGAGGGATCCACGCGGCCCTTTTTTTGTGCGCAGCCGCGTTTCGCCCGCTTCAAGCGCGGTTCAGGAAACGCTGAATCTTCGTGCGGAGCGCGCCCCGAATCGACTAAAACGAATTCATGAAGAAAGGCCTCTGGCTCGGATTCCTTCTAGCGGGTTTGGTGGGCTGCTCCGGAATTTCGATGGGATTGCGCTTCGCCGATCTCCTGGCCATGCGCCAGATCTCGCGCTTCTTCGATCTGGATTCCGCCCGACGGGAACGTGCCCGCGCCGACTTCGGCGAAGGGCTCGCGAAGCTGCGTCGGGAGGAATTTCCCAGGATCGCGGCCACCCTTTCGAACTTCGCCGACGCCGTCGAGAAGAACCGCGTCGGCGGACGCGCGGGGATCGAGCGCCTGTGGAACGACGTGCAGGCCCACTTTCGCGCGGCTTCGCTGAATTTCGAAGCGCTGGGGCAGAATCTCGTCGAGGGCGAGTCCGCGCGCGGCTTCGCCAAGTTCGACGCGGAGTTCGCCGCCACCCAACGCAAGGAGCAGGAGCGCGTCCAAGATCCGGAGCGCGAACGTGAGCAGATGCGCAAGCGCGCCGAGCGCGCCGTGAAGGAAAGCGTCGAGAAGCTGCGCGATCCCCAGATGGCGATGCTGGAAGGGGCGATCGCGGCGGACCCGCCTCAGGCCCCGCTGCGCGCGGAAAGCCGTCGCCACCTTTTCTCGCAGTTCCAGGCCGCGCGCACGGATCCCGTCGCGCGCAAGGCCTTTGTCCGTCGCTTCTTCGCGGATTGGGACGGCCTGCAGACGAAGACGTACTTGGAGGCGCGTCAGCGTCGTCACGCGCGCTACGTCGATCTCGTCACGAAGATCTTCGAAAGCCTGGACGCCGAGCAGAAGGAAAACCTCATCCGGAACCTTAGGCGCCGGGCGGACGAGCTTCGTTCCCTCGCGTCGATCTCGTAGCTCGAGAGGGTAGGGCCTGCCCTTCAGCGTCGCTCCGAATCTTCCGATAGGAAGGCGTGAGTGTTTCCGCATTGAAGACCTTTCGCATCCTTTGCCTTGGTATCTCGCTTTGGGGTGCGGCCGACGTCGCGCGCGCGAACCCCGCCGCGACTTGCGCCGATCTGCTGAGCGTCGCGCTGGGGATCGACAACCTCGCCATCGAGCTCCCGTCGAAGTTCTCGGTCAAGGCTTTGCTCGAAAAGAATGCCGATATGGCGATCTATCCCGATTTCCGCGACGAAGAATCGATAGAGGGTTTTATCGACGCCAATCCTTTCGCCGGCTTTATCACGCTCGGCGAGCGACTCCTTTTCGCCACCCGCAATCCGAAGGTCGTGCGCGCGTTGACGCAACCTTTTGACGGTCCTCCGGCTTTCGCGGCCGGCGTCGAGCTGAGGCAATTGGCGATCGAGGAGCTTCCGGACTACGCGGTCTTCGACTTTTCCAAAGCGCTTTTCATGAACGACAAGATCCGCGCGCTCCACGGCACCTTTGCCTGGGACGAAGGGCCGAATTGCTGGAACCTGTGCAAGATGTACAAGGGCTGGGCACGCACGGCTTACGCGACGAGCCCCGAGGAATTCGCGCTTTGGGTCGACGGTCCCTTTTCGAAGCCGATCGTCAAGCCCGATAGCATGTTCGGGATACGCCCCGAAGCGGGGCAAATCATCGTCGTGAGAAAACGCGCCTTGGATTCCACCAAGAAGTCCGAAGTCCACGGTGCGATCGCTTTGGGCCACGGACTCGTCTTCACGAAGAACGGATACAGCCACGAGGCGCCCTACCAGGTCAGCACCTGGGAGGAGATGCTCAAGCTCTACCTGCCTTTCCTGTCGAACATGGTCGAGTTAAGGGAGATGCGCGACTTCGCCGAGGTCTGGGCGGAATGGCGACCCAAGCTCAACCCCGAGCTCGTGCGGGTCTACGAGGCTTGGCAGGACTTCGAGGCCAAGCACGCCGCGCTCTTTATCGTGACGAAGCAGCGCCAGCCCGATACTCCGCAGTCCGTTTACCGCCAGGTGGATCAGCTGCGGGCGGCTTTACGTCGGGAATTCGGGCCGATCATCGAAAAGCACCAGCGGAAGCTGCGGGACGTTGCGGAGCCCGGCGAGCCGGAAAAAGTCGAAAAGTTCTTCTGGGAGCTGCTCCAGCTCCGGGTGACGTCGGACTTCCTCTGACGCCGTCGCCTCAGGAAGCACGGTCGTACTCGATCGTGCTTCGCTCGCGCGCTTGGGCTCCGCGCTGGCCCGGCACGCCGACGCCCACGAAGTCGTGGGAGAGATTCAGGACGCCCCAAAGGCCCCGCACGCCGACGCGATAGAATTCGACCGACCCGTAACGAACGATCTCGAGTAGGTCGTAGCTGCGCCCGACCTGGAGCGCGGGATCCGTCAGCTCGTCGGCGCGGACGCAGACGACCTTGCCCCGCAAGGGGGAGATCTCGTTCAGAGGGGAAAGGGTCGGGCGCTTGGACATCTCGGTTCCTCCTTGGGTTAGGGTAGAATCGAGAATGCCATACGATTGTATGGCTGTCGCGATGAAAATTTGTCGTCGAGCCGAAGCCGGCTTAACGCGCCCGCGGCGGCAGCGAGGCCGAGCAGCCGCGCACGCCGATGTCGGCCGGCGAATTCGCGAGCGCGCCGCGACGCAAGCGTTCGGCGCGCGCCTCGAAGGGGGCGTTCATCGCGTCGTGGATGAGGCGACTTTGGTCGCCATCCTTAAGGGATTCCCAGCGCGTGCAAAGCACGCCGTCGGCGGCCTCGATCGCGCGCGCGAAGTCGCTCCGCGGAAAGCGATCGGCCTCGAGCGAATACATGCGTTGGATGTCTTCGTCGTTCGCGCCGATGAGCCGGGCGATGCCGATCGGAAAGCCGGATTCGTCCCCGGTCGCCGTCACGAAGGCAACGTGATCGCAGCCGATCGCGCGAAGGGCCTTGCTGTGGTCGACGTGGACCCAGCCGCCGCTCGTGATCGTGTCGGGCATCGACGGGTAGGGCTGCCCGCTCGCGAGTCCGGGCTCCGTGATGGAGTGCAGGAGGGCGACGCGCCAGGGCCGCGCGCCGAGCGCCACGCGGCGGTTGCCGACGAGCTCGGCGGGATCGACCTCGGCCGAGCTGAGCCGATCGAGCGCCGCTTGCGGGGCGAAGTAGCCCAAGTGGAAGGCGTCGAAACCGGGACGGAAGCTCGCCGGGCGGTACGCGTGAAACTTCTCGAGCTCGCGCTGGAAGCTTTCGAGCACCCCGCGCTTGCGGAGGACCGACGTCGAGACGAGGGTCGGCAACGACGCGCCGACGACGTCGCCCAGTCGCTTGGCGGGTTGGGGCGAGGGGCTCGCGCGCCAGGCGCGCACGAGGGAGCGAAAGCGGTCGCCGCAGCTCTGATCGCCGACGCGATGGTCGCGAATCTCGGACCAGGTCCGGGCGGGAGCGACCGGGGCGCAGGCGTTCAGGAAGGAATTCCAGGCGGAGTTCTGGGCGTGGCCGACGTCGGCGTAGAAGTCCGCGATGAAGCCGAGCTTCTCGACGAAGGCGGGGAAGTTGATGAAGCCGTCGCGCAGCATGAGCTCTCCGTCGGTGCCGGAAAAAATGCGCTTGGGATCGGCCGAAGCGCGGATGCGGGAGAGGTTCTTGGGCAGGCGGCGCCAGTTGTCGGCTTCGAAGGCGGCCAGGAGATTGGGGTGCAGGAGCTCGCGCAGGAGCGGCGACTTCAGCAGCGTGCGGGCCGCTCGCGTCATCTCGCGCCGGGATTCGCGGTCCTTCAGCACGCTCATCGTGTCGGCCCGCAGGCGACCGAAGCCGCTCATGAGGCCGTTCAAGGCGCGGCCTTCGGGGTAGTCTTCCATGGAAGCCGCGTATCCTTCGATCGACTTGAGCGCGAGCGAGACGCGGGCCGAGGCTTCCTCGGTCGAGCAGGGGGACGGGCCGCAGTTCAGGACGGCCGGGTTCATGACCATGCTTTCGTAGAAGAACGCGAGGACGCTGCCCGAGCTACTGCCGCTGACGGCGGACATGGGGCCGAGGTTCTCGACGAGCCGGGCGAGTCCGTAGGTCGACGAGAGCACCTTGGCGCCGTTGCCGCGAAGCGCGACGCAGACGCTCGCTTCGCTGGAGACGTGGCGATCTTTCGTGCTTTGTTCACGACTCGAGCAGGCGACCAATCCCGCCGCCGCGAGTCCCATCGCCAAGTAAGAAGTCTTCGAAGTCATGCGCATAAAGTCCCCTCCAAAGAGAGATTCTATCTGAGTTCGCGCCCCGAACGCCCGCGAAGGAACGAGGGCGGAACGTTCGCGAGCGTCAAGAAGCCGACGTTCTCGCCGAGGCTTCTTGGTCGTCCGCGAAAAGACTTAGTCGCCGATACGCGTGTAATAGCCGGACTTGCCCAGGATCTTAAGGTGGGAGTTGCCGGGTCCCATGAAGCGGTAGTTCCCGCGGCATTCGATGGCGTCGGCGCGGTGGATGCAGAGCGAAGTCTGCAGCCAATCGCCGGGCATCTCGCTCTCGCCCATGCCGCCCCAGCGCGATTGGTTCGTGGCGTCGTTCACGTTGCGGAACTGCAGCCATCCCTGCTGCTCGCCCGTCGCCCGGGTCGTGACGCAGGCGCGGAAGTCGCCTTCGAGCAGAAGGTTGTCCCGGATTTCCTGGTTGCGCTTGCGGTAGACGAGCCAAAGGCGCAGCGGCTCGAAAGACTTCTGCACGGAGCCGTTCGCGCGGATGCGGAGCGTTTCGCCGCCGACGAATCCTTTTTCGGTGCCGGCGGGCGTGCCCGGTGACCAGGTGTCCACGAGCGTGCGGACTTCGTTCAGGCGCCAGGTTCCGACGAGTCGGCGATCGAGGCCCGTGGGGGTTTCCATCCCGCAGCAATGAAGGGTGCCTTGGCCGAGTTCCAGGCTGCTCACGTCCATGTCGAGGCCGGTGAGCGCCACGTCGACTTGCCCGCCGCTCATCTCGACGACGTTCGTGCTGGGGCCACCGTCGCCGCAAGAGCAATTCGGTCCCCAGCAAAGGATGAGATTCTGATTCTGGAAAAGGTGCAACGTGCGTTCACCGCCCGACGTCTGGACGCGCAGTAAGGCCGTCGCGCCCAGGGGCTGTAGCTTCAGCAGTTGATTTTGGGGAACGCGGAGTCGCAGGAGTCGCGGCTGCGCTTGCGCGGTCTCGATCGACTGCGGCAGGATCGCGGTGTCGTAATCCTCGACGGGCGGCGTGCCGACCGAGTTGATCTCGCGGAGATACTTGACCGTCCAGGGATCCCCCGCGGCCTCGTGGCGGAAGAGTCCCGCGCCCCATTCGCCGATGATACGCTCGGGCACGACATCGAGGATGTTGTCCCAAGCTTCTTGGCTGTCGATCGAGGTGACGATCCGGCGCAGGAAGGCCCAGGGCTCGAAGCCCGAGCGCGAAAGGTGCACGAAGAAGGGAAAGGCATCGTAGTCGCGCAGGAGAAGCGCGCGGTCGGAGAGAAAGTAATCCGACCAGATTTCGTTCATAAATCCGCCGTCGCTTCCTTCCGCGAAGATCTCGCCGACCCAGTTCGCGCCGCCCTCGCGGATCCATTCGCTCAAGCCGCGCGAGGCGAGTTGGCTGCCGAGCAGCTGCACCTGAAAGCAGTGAAAGGTTTCGTGTGCGAGGGCGCTTCGTCGTTGGAGGGGCGTCATCGTGGCCAAGTCGACGGTGCCCGGTACGATGAGACAGAATTCCTGCGGATCGTCCCGATTGATGGTCCAACGGCGCAGATCGCCGATCGTTTCCTTGCGAACCGAGAAGGTCGTAAAGAGGGCGTGGCGTTCCTCGCGCGCGCGTTCGATCTCGAGGTCCAGGCGTGGGTCCGAACCGCGAAGACTCGCGTCGTAGAGGATCGCCGGAGAGAGCAGGTTCACGCCCATCTTGCGCTCGATGAATTGCACGGCCTCGTTCACGATCGCCTGGTTGGGATCGGTCGGGGACATGTCTTCGTCGGTCACGTAGGCGGCGGAGGGGAAGGTTGCCAGGGCGCCCAAGAGCGTCAGGAGAAACTTCATGCCCGCCGTCCTAGCGGAATCGCCTCCGCCTCCCAAAGGAATTTAGGGGGTGGGCGGGGACCCCCGCGAGAGGGGCCGCGAAACCCGATCGGGATGGATGTAGCTAAGAACGTTATCGGCGCAAAGGTAGAGGTGGCGGGTCCCGGCGAGGCGCGGGCAGTCCAAAATCTCCCCAAAGCTTTCGGTCGGCGCGACGGGCTCGGGCTTGTCGACGGTATGGCTTTCCACGATCTCGCCCTCGTCGTTGAAGAGGAGCCGCCGGCCGTCCTGAAGCGCGAGACGGATACCGGCGCCTTCGGCGCGAAAACCGCGCACGTCGGAATCGACGAGGGTCGGATCGAGGGGCTTTTCCGCGAGCAAGCGGCCGTCCGGGGAATAGACCCGGAAGTGGCGGGTCCTCGGGTCGTGGTAGCGGCGCACGAGCACGGCGAACTTGTCGGACTCGGCGAAGGACGTAAAAGCCTCCCTCGTCGATCGGTCCGCCAATTCCAGCGTCCACCGAGCCCCGAACTCGAGGCCGGGCGAGAGCGGCAGAAAATCGTGGCTGCCCCAACTCGGCATAAGCAGGTAACCCGCCGTGGGAAACGCGAAAATTTGGGGGCTGTGAAAGGCCCGCACCTCGGGGTGGAAAGTCGTGGTGACCTGGCCCGCCGGGGTCACGCGCAGGAGCCACGTGCCTCGCTTCGCGGTTTCATTGGACTCGATGAAAACGAAGCTGTCGCCGTTGCGGTCCCGTTGAACCGTTTCCACCGAGAAAGACCGGATCGGAAAGTCGCCGTGGGCGAGAGGCTGGCCGGCGGAATCAAAGATGCGCCAGCCCGGATTCCGGTCGGCGTGGTTCATCCAAAAGACCCGCGTCGGTCCCACGGCGTGGGCTTCGAAAGGCGACCAGCTCTGCGTCGCGGCCTCGTTGATCGCGCGGAACGCGGGCCCCTTCGCCTGGGTTTGCCAGAAGCGCAACCGCTCGCCGATCTGAACGGCGATTCGGTCGGCTTCGAGGGGCATGACCTTCGTGATCTTCGATCCGGGCGTATCCAGATAGAGCGAGTGGGCGGCCCCGCCGGGCCAAAGGATCGTGGCCCGGCTCTTTCGCGCTTCGTCGTGGTAGCCCACGAAGAAGGCGCCCGAAGGGAACTCGAAGACCTTGGCGTAACCGCGGAACGCGACGTGCTCGACCGGGCGAAGTTCGTCGTCGTAGAAATGAAGGCCGATCGGGCTCAGGGAGTAATAGCGTCCCTCGCGGGTCTTCCGTAGTTCGCCGATCCTCGGGGCAATGCGAGCCTCGCGGCGCACGATCTGCCCGTTCGCGTCGATGACTTCGGTGTAGGCGTATCGGCCCGACGCCGAATCGAAGAGGAGTTCGCCGTTCGGACGTTCGAGCACGAGGTCGTTCAGGTCGACGTTCGTGGAGCGTCGCCAACGGGTGCGACCGTCGCGACCGATCAGAACGTGCCGCGAGCGGTGGTCGGCGTGAACGAGCAGGCGCCCGTCGCGCAGACGTCGGTTCTCGGGGTAGCTCGGCGTCTCGAGCTTGTTGATGGGGAGTCCTTCGCGATTGAGCACGACGAGGCCCCGGTCGTGGGCGGCGTAGTAGTAGTCGCCCCAGGCCGCCCCGGCAAAGTTCCGCGTGTAGGGCGGCGCGATCGGTTCCGTGCGAATGAGCGTGTTTTTACGGTCGTAGATCGCGACGAGCGGTAACGAGAGGCCTTCGTCGCGGTAGAGCACGGCGAGGCGGTCGCCGGCGAAGCTCGCGGCGCTCGGCTCGAGGGCTTTCTTGTACTCCGAACGGTGCACGGGCTTGGCTTGGGCGTCGAATACGAAAATGTCCCAGTCTCTCGGGCTACTCGAGTGACCGAGCGTCGAGGAGACTTTAACGACAACGTCTCCCGAGGGATCGCCGCGCAGATAGAAGGACGGGAACTTCGTTTCAATCTCGACCGAGCGACGGATCTTGCCGTTCGAGTCGAGGTAGTGGAGGAGGGGCCGTTTTTCCGCATCGTGCGCGACGAAGACGACGTTTCCGTCCGGGAGCTTGGCGTGGGCGGCCACACTCCACTTTTCGATGCGCTCGAGTCCGGTCGGGAGCAATCGGTAAGCCCATAGGTAACTCCCCGAGTGGGTCGCGAAGACGATCGCGTCCGAGCTCCGGTGGATGACCTTGTCGGCGATCAATCCGTTCCCCAGGCCCTCGGCGGCTTCGCGCCACGGAGCGAGCCGGTCGTCGAGGGTCAGAATTTCGTAGCTCTGGCTTTGTCGGTTTCGGGTCTGCAGCACGATCACGCCGTTCGGCAGAAGGAGCTCGTCGGAGAAACGCGTATTCGCCGGAGGGGGTTGCACTTTGAGCAAGCGGCCGGCGGGGCTAAAGAAGAAAAGTCCGTCCGGACAAGCCACGACGACGGAGCTCGGCCTTTCCATGGGATCCGAGCAGTAGCCGTTTTGGTAGGATCCCGATTCGAAGGCGAGGTGGAGGGGGCCATTCGTATTCAGATCGGCCAGGAAGGCTTCGTCCTCGGTCGGCGGGATGGCGGGCACCGCCGGCGGAGTTTCGACGACGGGCCTCTCGCCGGCGGCCGGAGGCGTGGGAGTCTCCGCGATCGGAGAGACGGCGTCGAGCGTTTGCTTCGCGTCGCAGGCCACGAGGAGGGAAAGGATGAGCCAGGGACCGCTTTTCTTCATGGGCCCCATCCTAGGAATCGCGGCTCCGAAGGCAAACGAAAGGGGCGAATTCGCGCACAAAGCGTGCGAACGCAAAGTCGGGGTCGGCGCTCGGGGCGAGGCCGTTCCGACTTGCCCGCGATTTGACGCTCTTGCGTCGAATTTCGCCTGCTACAGTGGGGGTCGGAGGAACCCATGAAACGACTTCGCTGGGCCGCGGCTTCCACTCTGACTTTGGCGGGCTCGCTCGTCGCTTGCTCGAGCGCTCCCCGGGTAGACTCGTCGGGCCGGGTTCCGAATTTCGTCTCGTCGCGCTTTTCGGCCCGTGACCTGAGCGTCTACACCGTGAACTCGGACGCCTGGCTCGCGAAGCTGCGGCTCCTCGAGTCGGCCCGCGAAGGCGCCTCGCTCGCTTACTACAGCCTCGAGGCCGACGAGAGCACGGCCGTCCTTCTGGATGAGCTCATCAAAAAGACTCGCCAGAACCCGCGCTTCGAGGTCAAGATCCTCGTCGACTACTGGCAAAGCCAGGCGCAATTGCCTTTGCTCAAGTTTCTCGCGGCCCAACCGGGCTTTGAGGTCCGCCGTCACGGCGCGCCCGACCCCAGCTTCGTCGAAGGGCTGAGGAGCTTTGGCGTCGACCCGACGGAGTTTCTCGTATCGCTCATGAAGAGCGACAAGGAAGGTCTCCTGGCGTCGATCCGCAACTCCAAGCTCATCTCGATGGCCGGCGCGATCCGCGAAAGCGTGGCCGCCCGGACGCGCGGCCGCGGAGGGGAGAGCGACCCCGGGCGTTCGCTCTCCTTCGTATCGCCGATCCTCGCGTCCCAGAGCCGGGACCCGAACGTGGCGGCCGTGCTGAAGGGACTGCGCGCGTTCCTGCACTGGAATCACTTCAAACTCACGCTCGCCGACCGTCGCTGCTTCGTCATGGGCGGCCGGAACCTGAGCGATCAGTACCACCTCGAGCCGAAGGACCCGCGGGTGAAGGAGCGTCCCTACGTCTTTCTCGATACCGACGTCGGGGCTTGCGAAAGCTCGGCGGGCGCGCAGACGGCCTCCTTCGCGGGGCTGTGGAACTCGCCGCGCAACGTGAAGGTGAACGAGTCGCTCTTCGAGAAGACTCCGGCGCCGGCGCTCGGCGCGTCCGAGTTCTCGGCGCTCGCGTCGCGAGGCCGGGCGGCGATGCCCTCGAGGTTCAGCGCCGCCCCGCTCGCGCTCGCGGGTAGCGCGACCGCGGTCGTGGCCGACAACCAACCGCCCGTCTCGGAGAAGAGCGCGAACATCCTGCGCGAGTACGTCTCCCGAATCCGCGCCCTCAAGAAGGGCGAATCGCTCGTCTTGGTGAACGCGTACTTCTACCTCGACGACCAATGGCCGCTTTACGTGGACCAGGGCCGCCTCGGCGCGCGCAGCCTTTCGAACCTGCACGACGCGGTCGTGGAAGCGGCCCGTAACGGCGTCGACGTGTCCGTCTACACCAACAGCGACGCCACGACGGATCTCGCGATCGTCAACTACCAGGCCTTCCGCGGCTACCGCGAACTCGTCGAGGCCGGGGTCAAGCTCTTCGAGCTCGCGCCGGACCAAGGATCCCTGCACTCGAAGGCGGCCGTCTTCGGCGATCGCGAGATGGCCGTGGGTTCGTTCAATCTGGATCCCCGCTCCCATCTCTACGATACGAACAACGTCCTCTTCTTCGAGGGTGCCCGGAGCGCCGAGCTGACGGCCGGATACCTCGCCCAGGTCCGCGCTTTCCGTTGGAACGCGGTCGACGAAGGGCGCCTCAAGGTCATCGACGACACGTTGCGAGTTCCCGACGCCGGCAAGCAGAAGCTGTTCCGCGCGATCAACGCGATCCGCGAAGTTCTTTAGTTTTCATTTTAGCGCCCGGTCGAGGTAGCGACGGCCGGACGTGAGCGGGGCGTCAAACCAATGTGATAGGTTCGCTCTGACATGAGTGCGAAAAGGAAGATTCACCCCAAGAAGGAAGCGCCGAAGCCCACGCGGGCAAAAAAGAAGAAGGCAAAAGCGCCGGTCGAGAAGTTCTCTTGGGGGGTCAGCGAAGCGCAGGTCGTCGCCAAGATGGAAGGCGATCTTCTCGAGGCCTGGGAAAAGCTCCGGGCCTTCGCCGCGGGCTTGGGCGAGCAACGGATCTACGCGTCCCCGCTCGCCATCATGTTCGCCAAGAAGCATTGCTACTTCTTCGTGCGTCCCAAAAAATCGTTCCTCGAGGTATGGATCTTCTTGCCGCGCAAGATCGAGGGGCTGACTTCTTCGCAGAGCGCGACCAAGAACGTGAAGTACTCGAATCTCTTCAAGCTCGTCCACGCCGATCAAGTCGAAACACCGCTCACCGATTGGATACGCGAAGCCTTCGGCTTCGTTCCTTGAAGCTCGGCGACGTGTGTTAGCCTTGGCGTTATGACGATTCGGTATCTGCGTTCCTCGGACTACGCGCGCACTCCCTGGAAAAACGGTCTCGGCTTCACGGACCAGATCGCGATCCACCCTGCGGGGGCGGATCTGCGACGTGGGGACTTCGTCTGGCGCCTGAGCAGCGCGCGTATCGAGCGGGCTTCGCCGTTCTCGCCCTTTCCCCGGCATGACCGCGTGCTCGTGATCCTTTCGGGCGCGGGCGTCCGGCTCACCCATACCTTCGAAGAAGGTGACGAGCCCGAAGTCGTCGAAGTCGCTCCGATGGAGCCCTACGAGTTCCCCGGCGACGTGCCCACCCATTGCGAACTCGCCGACGGACCCGTCGTCGACCTGAGCGTTTTCTTCGCGAAGGGACTGGACGCCCAGGTGGAAGTCCTTGAGCTCGGCCCGGGCGAAAACTTGTCGATTCCCTTCGACGCTTCGACCGGCTTCGTGTTCGTCGCGCGGGGGAGCGTCCGATGGAGCTCCGCCGAAGTGAGTCCGGGCGACTGCCTCCGGATCGACGGCGACGGCGTCGTGGAGCTCGAGGCGGCTTCGGCCGCGCGCCTGCTCTGCGTGCGGCTCGACGGGGTTTGAGTCGAGCTTTTCGGTCGACAATCGGTCGGAATATCGTAACGTTTCGTAACAAAGCGCGGTTTTCGTTTGCTCTTCGTGTTTTTTCGTCCGGCCCTCTACAACGGAGGTCGAAAGAAGGAGACCGCATGGGACGAAATCATTCGGGAGCATCGAAGTTTCTTTGGGTCGTGGCTTTGATCGGCTGGGGAACGGCGTCGCAGGCCTCGTCACGCTACGATCGCGGTTGGATGTGTCGCCATTCGATCTACGGTCGCCTGCTCCCGCACTGCGGTTTCGGAGAACGTCTCGACCCCCATCGCGAGAGCTTGTTTGCCCCGAGGGGTTATCCGCGGGGCTCGGTCGCCTACGTGGCGAAGTGCGGTATGAACGTGTTCTACCACTTTGCGAGAACGCAAGCGCTCTACGACGCCGGCGACGCCGTTCGCCTTCGGAGCGTCGAGCGCATCAGCGCGCAAAAAGACGCTTACGCCGAGGAACTCGGCGCCCGGATCGCGGACGAAGTCTCGCGCGCGCGTGCGCTCGAAGCCATCGAAACGGCATGCCGCTTCGATGGCTTCGAGCCCTTTACCCTGACGATCGAGGCTTCCCTCGACTGCGTGGAGAGGGTCGTTAAGCGCTTCGTGCCGGGCGCCGATCTCTCGGAGCCCAGAAGAATGATGGATTCCTACGTGAAAGAGACCAACCTCGCGGTCGAAGACGAGCTCGCGCTCGATGTACTCGGGTTAAGCGGCGAAGATCTCGCACGGTACGAAAATGCCGTCTACCGCTGCCACCGTTAGATCCTCTCGAAGGCCTCGAGGATACGTTCATGGAGCGCGCGGAGCTCGGGGTCGTTCCGGATGCCGGCCGCGTACGGGGCGAGCGGAGCCTCTTTCTCGGGCGCGAGAAAGAGGGCGGCAAAATCGACTTTGAGCTTGGCGACGTCGTGGGGCTGGAGCTCGTACTTCTTGTCGGTCAGGGCGTCGGCCCGGACGATGAAGTCCGTGAGGGGTTGCAGCCAGCGGAGCGACGCTTCCGATCGCAACAGATTCAGGAACTCGAGCGGGGCGATGCTTCGACCGCTCTCGGCTTCGAGGCCGCGCCGGGCGCGGTCGAGCAAGACGCGATGAATCGTGAGAAGGCGGCGATTAAACTCGTGCAGGCTTTCTTTCGAGGTCATGGGAGCAAGGGCTTAATGCGACGAGTTTACCGAGGCGAGGGCTTAGCGACGGCGAGCCCAAAATAAGCCCGGCGTCCGTGACATAAATCCCCTATCAGGGCACCGATTCCGATTTCGGGCGTTAGAATCGCGGCATGACGAAGTTTCTTCGCCGACTCTTGGGGATGACGGCTGCCTTCGGATCGTTCACGGGAGCCTCGGCGGCCGTGCCGATGACGGAAGCGCTTTGGGTGAGCGATCCGCTGGGGTGGAACTACTCCCGCGTCCGCACGAACCCCGAGCTCATCGTCGATCATCGTTCGCGCGCCGGCTTCGAGGTCTACGGACCCGAGGGCACGGGCGATTGGCTGAGCGGTCGTCGAATCCCTTACGTCGTTCAGGAAACGCCGAACTTCGAGAAGGCCGGGGCCGACTACCCCGGCTTCGCGGATGTCGAAGCCAAGCTCAAGGACCTCGCCCGCCGATTCCCGGAGCGGGCGCGGCTCCTCTCGATCGGGAAGTCGGTGCGTGGGCGCGATCTCTACCTGCTCAAGATCTCGCGGGATCCCGCGGTGGACGCGCGCCGGCCCGAGTTCAAGTACGTCGCGAACATGCACGGCGACGAAATCGCGGGGCGCGAGCTCGTGACCCGTTTCGCCGAGGAACTCTTGGAGTCCTACGGCCGGGACCCCGAACTGACGGAGCTCGTCGACCGGACGGAAATCTACCTCATGCCGACGCTCAACCCCGACGGGGCCGAGCAGCGTCGTCGCGGCAACGCCAACAGCGTCGACCTCAACCGGGACTTTCCTGACTTCCTTTCGGATCGTCGCAACACGCCGGTCGGTCGTCAGCCCGAGACCGCGGCCATGATGAACTTTCAGGTCCAGCGAAACTTCGCCCTTTCGGCCAACTTCCACGGTGGTTCGGAGGTCGTGAACTATCCCTGGGACACGACGGCGGCCGACCACCCCTTCGTCAACCTGATCCGCGAGCTGAGCTTGAGTTACTCCCGCGGGGTTCCGTACATGTTCCAATCGCGCGAGTTCCCGAGCGGGATCGTGAACGGCCACAAATGGTACGAGATCGACGGCGGGATGCAAGATTGGAGCGAGAGCTTCTACCAGGACCTTCAGGTCACGATCGAGCTTACGAGCGCCAAGTGGCCGGCCTACGCCCAGATCCCGCATTATTATCGCGAGAATCGTAAGGGGCTCGTCGAATATCTGAAGCGTGTTCATCAAGGCGCGGGTTTCTACTTCGACGACGGCAGGGCCGACGCCCGCGGCCTGACCGGAAAAGTCCGTCTCGAACGCTCGGGCAAGGAGATCGGGGCCTACGACTTCCGGAACGGCGAGTTCTACCGCGTGCTCGAGCCCGGTGACTACGAATTCAGCGTGGAGCTCGCGAATGGCGAGCGCCATCGCTTTTCGCGCACGGTCGAGGCCGGCGTCATCGCGGCGACGGGGAACTACGAAGTCCTGCGTTAGGTTTTCGGCGCGCGTTTGCCGCGTATCGGTGCGGATAGCGGCGAATGGAAAGTAGGTCCGGCGAGGCGTTTAGTTGCCCCGCCGGACCGCCGGGATTACTGCGCGCTTGCGGTCGTGTTGAAGTCCGTGACGGTCGGGATGTCCGTACGCGAAACGATCGCGTTGCCGAGAGCGTAACCGCGCTCGACGCTCGAGCCCGAAGCGATCGAAGCCATGTTCGCGGCGCCCGTGATACCGGTATCGCCCGAGGTCATGAAGGGCAGGCTGTCGCCGAAGGTGTTGAGGCCGGCGGCCGTACACTCCGTCGCGGCGCCCTTGTCGCTCAGGTCGCTGGCCGAGGCGCAAACGACTTCGACGCTTCCGTTGCATTCGGAGGCCTTATCGTTGTCTTGGAAGATGCCCGTTCCGTAGACCAGGCTTTCGTTGATGTTAAGTCGCGCGCCGCAGCCGACGCCCGTGAAGGGTTCGACCGTGCCCACGTTGCCCGCGTTGCCCATATTGCCGGTCGAGGCGACCGACAGTTGGAAGGTCTTGGCCGTTTTGTCGGCCCGCACGAACATGAGCGAGGAACGCTTCTTGGCGTCGTCGCCGCCGTGTTGCGTCGCCTTCGCGAGGACGATCTGTGCGACCTCGGCTT
>DDRA01000097.1:11407-26874 GCA_002343545.1 Bacteriovoracaceae bacterium UBA2428 | reverse complement strand
ACCTCGGCTTGGGTGCCCTCCTTGTTGACCTTGGCGAGCACGGTCATCATCGGCGAGTCGCCGGCGCCTTCCTGGATCTCGGCGATGTAGCTGTAGCCGTCCTTGATTCCGAAGTAGACCCACGAGGTGTCCGAGATGGCTTCCGAGCAAGAGAAATACATCGGGAAGCTGCCCGTGTACCCGCCCGCGCCGTCGGGGAAGTTCTTGAGGTCCCAAAGCTTGGCTTCTTCGCCGACGCAAGTACGGGCGCCTTCGGCGTGCCGCGCGCTGAGTTCGGCGAGTCGGCTGTCGATCATGCTCAGGCGGTACAAGAAGTCCGTCGGGCCTTCCTTGAAGAAGCGGTCTTTGATCGTGGTGAGGCCCGTCGGTACGGCCAAGAGGCCGATCTGTTGGAGTCGCGTTGCCCCCGCGGCGCTGCCGGCGGAAAGCTGCGAAGGAAGCGCGTCACGAACCGGGGGAAGGATCGCCGCGATGCCGAGCGCGCCGCCTTCCGTGTTTCGGTTTTCCGAACCACACGCGGCGAGCCCCGTTATCATCGCAAGACCCACGATAGAACTCAGATGTTTCACTTCGATATCTCCCTTCGGTATGAGTCCGAACAACTTCGAACTTCCTAAGAGAGTACCCGTGACTCCGCGGGCGTCAGAAGAAGGGAAATTTGACCGCCGGGCTCAAATTTTCCTGAGTCGCTCGTTAAGCGAGGTCCGGCCTGGCGCGTGCACGCAGCACGACTTTTCCGCCGTCTTTCGCGAGCCGCTGATCCCAAGAATCGAGTTTTCGGTTGAGCTGCCAAAGGAGCGTGTTCACGGCGCCATCGCTGACGACATTTTGTCGCCACACCTCTCCTTTGAAGGTCTCGAGGGGCATTTCGGGCCGCGCACCGCTTAGCAGGCTCGAAAGGGCCGAGAACTCGAGACGCGAAAGTTCGATGCTCTCCCGTCCGAGCCGGGCGGTCATCGTGAGGGGGCAAAGATCCAGTCCCCGCCGGCTCGTCAATCGACGCGTTTTTGGGCGCCGATAGCGATCGACCGCATTCGAGATCCTGAGGAGCATTTCTTCGGCCGGCATCGACTTGCAGATGTAGTCGTCGGCGCCCTTCGCAAGGAAAGTCTTGCGCGCGGGCAGGGAGTTGTCGTTCGAGAGCACGAGCACCGGCATATCCGCGCCGAGCCCCCGAATGTGATCAAAGGCTTCTTCGCCAAAAACGCCGTCGCTCAAGGTGAGATCCAGCAAAACGGCATCGTAGTTTCGCAAGCGGCTGGGCGACATCGCGCGAATTCGCTCGAAGCTCGGGCAGATCTCGAGGCTAAAGTGCCGTTCGAACTCTTCGCCGAGCAAGCGAGCGAAGGCTTCGTTGTCCTCGATCCAAAGCAGTTGCGGGCGCTCGCTCTTCACCCTTTCGATTGTGGGGCATCCCAGCGTCGTCGTCAAAGTCGGCTAGAATCGGATCCATGAGCTCCGAAGAAACTCCGCTGCCGACGAATCTCAAGAGCCGTCAGGAACACGTCCGGCGTTTCACCCTCGTGTATTGCGGCGTCTGCTTGGCGTTCTCGGCCTACTTCACTCCGCAAGGATTCAATCCCGCCACGGCCGTTCCGGTGAACGTCCTGCTCTTTCTCATCGGGGCTCCGTACTGGTTTCGCAACGCGCGCGTTTCGCCGACCCTCCTTAACGCGGTCTCGCAGGTCTCGAACGCCCTGGCCTTCGTGTGGATCTGCTCTTTTCTCGGCCCGACTTCCCACGTCAATCTCGTCGCGATCCCGCAGTTCTTGCTCGTCCTGATGATGTTCGCCGGGGTCAATCGCCCGCTGAGCTGGATCTTCGGCGCGATGTGTATCGTGCAGCTGACCCTTCCGCTCTTCCCTTTCGTCGACACGTGGTATCTGCACAAGCGCATGCCCGAGCCCGCGCTCGTCGTGCTTCGGCAGTTCTTCGACTT
This sequence comes from Bacteriovoracaceae bacterium UBA2428, assembly GCA_002343545.1. Taxonomy (GTDB): domain Bacteria; phylum Bdellovibrionota; class UBA2428; order UBA2428; family UBA2428; genus UBA2428. The sequence goes on along the minus strand of DDRA01000097.1, from coordinate 24,935 downwards.
TACCGTGCTCGGTTTGTCGACCTACCAGTTTCGCGTGATCGCGCGCGCTTGGCGCGACGCCGTCGCGCTCGTCGAGGAAGAAAAGCGTAAGCTGGCCGAAGAGAGCGCTTGGCGCCTGCGCGTCCTCAAGATCTTGGGCCACGACGTCAAGGACCCCGCGAATCTCGCCCTGCAGCTCGTGCGCCGCATTCGCAAGGAAGCCAAGGGAAGCGTCGACGTCGAGTTTCTCGAGCAGGTCGAGCAGTCGCAGCTTCTCGTGCGCGAGATTATCCAGAACGTCGAGAGCTACGCGCTTTCGCACGCCGAGTTGCCGCAAGAAAGGGCTTGGTGCGACGTTCCGGGCGCGCTCGCGCGGCTCTCGCCCTGGCTGACTTTGCGCCTCGAAGAGAGGTCGATCCGAATCGACGCGAGCGGGAGTCGCGACGAGCATCGCCTTTGGGTCGTGCCCGAGGCTTTCGTCTTTCAGGTCCTCGCGAATCTCGTCGCGAACTCGATTCGTCATAGCCCGTCCGGAAGCGTCCTGAGTCTCTCCACGGAGCAAGACCAGGCGGGAACCCGCTGGATTCTTCGTGATCAGGGTCCGGGCTTCGCCGAGCCCGACGAAGCTTCGGAGGGCGAGGCGAAGGGCATGGGTATCCGCATCGCCAAAACCTTCGCCAAGCTGCAGGGGCTCCGCATCGAGTGGCGCAACGCTCGCGAGTCCGACTCATCGCCTTGGGGAACTGAAGTCGTCATCGCGCAAGCTCCGATTTTGGACGAGTTTTAGAGGTGGGCAAGGTTCGAGTTGGCCGCTCTGGGGGAGTAAAATCAGGGGCTTGTCCTCTTGGGATCGAATTCTGAAGAATACACCGTGATATTTATAAATATTTGCATTTAATATATCTTTTTCCAGTGCCTGCCGTAAATGAATACAAAGATTTCAGTGTTTTGGAATACACTGACTACCGCGCCTTTCTGAAGGCCTGGTATCTGAACGAGAAGCGGCGAAATCCGGCCTTTTCGTACCGAGTTTTCTCGCAGCTGGCAGGCTTTGCTTCGCCCAACTTTTTGAAACTCGTCTCCGACGGAAAGCGGAATCTCAGCGAGCCCGGCATTCGCAAGTTCTCGCGGGGGCTCGGGCTTTCGAAGTTCGAGTTCGAATACTTTCATCACCTCGTCCTCTTCAACCAATCCGAGGCGGTCGAAGAGCGTATCCAGTACGGCGCGGTCCTCCATCGGCTGCGGAGCAAGGTCCAGCTGGGCTCCGAAGATGACGACGCCTACCGTTACTACTCGCGTTGGTACTACGTGGTCTTGCGCGAGCTCGTGGCCCTGGACGATTTTCGGGCGTCGCCCGAATGGATCGCCCGCGCGTTGGGGAGCGAGATCAGTCTCGCCCAGGCCGAAGAGGCGCTCGAGAGTCTCGTCGCCATGGGACTCCTTCGGCGCGACCAGGACGGTCGATTCCATCAGACGCAGAAGCAGGTCTCGACGGAAAGCGAAGTCATCTCGTCGGCCGTCGCTCGCTTTACCATCTATATGATCGAGCGGGCGCTCAAATCCATCGACGCCGTGTCGCCGGATCGACGGGAAGTTTCGTCGGTGACGATCACCCTCTCCGAGGAGGGCCTGCGCACGGCCAAGCAAAAAATTCAGGAATTGAAACGAGAGCTCTTGGAACTGGAAGCCCGGGATCGCCATCGTCACGACGTGGTTCAGGTGAACTTTCAAATGTTCCCTCTCACCGAGAGCGCTCAAGGAAGAAAGGCGAAGCAATGAAAACGTGGAATCTTATGGCCGGAGTTCTCATGGCGTTGGCGGGATGCGGTGGCACGAATACCGGCAACGTCGGCCAGGGCGTTCCGATGAAGCTCAAGGTCGAAAGCGGCTCCGTGCTCGGGGTTATGGCGACGGAAACCTCGGTCTTCGCGGCGTTCGCGAACCTCGAGTCGTCCCGCTCCAACCTCAAGCGCTTCGTGCAAGGGGTCGCGCAAGACGTCTTCACGTCGGGCGGCGCGACGGTCAGTCAGATCTACAAGTCGGGCGACGAGGTCTTCGTCGCTTTCGACGTTCGTTACGACTTGGCTACCAGTTCGGCGACGGGAGACGGTTGTCTCTTGGCCCGCGCCAAGATCGGCGCCGAGGTTTCGCTCGAATGCGTCGACTCGACGCTCAAGAGTCTCGTGGGCACGCTCGACACCGCCCAATCCGACCTCAACGATACGGTCCAGGTCGACGGGCAGGGCGGTATTTACTACCTCGGCTACGTCGAGGCTGCGAATGCCTCCGGCCGGGAGACGGTGCTTCGCCGTTACGCGAACGGGACCGTGAGTGACTTGATCAATAGCGGCATCGACATCGAAGACTTCGCCGTGACCCCTGCCGGCGACGTCTTCGTGGTCGGTCGGACGACGGCCACGAGCACGGATTGGGTTCGCAAGATCAGCGCGGCGGGATCGGTCACCACTCTTTTTGAGAAGAACGCTTGGTTCGTTCGGCTCTTTCCCGACGGCAATATCTACTTCGGTACGAACGAGTCGGAGATCGGTATGTTTCGCTACCTGACGGCGTCGCAAACGCTCGATGGTGACCTTTGGATTGGGTGTGCCAACAGTTACACGAACTGCCACTACGACGGGGACACCGTTCTGACCTACGGAACTTCCTACAAGAAATTCTTCGAGTCGAACGATCGCGTTTTCGGTATTGACGACAGGGGCTTGCGGCCCGGGCTCTTTGCGCTCTACCCCACGCCGGCCGCGGTTCCTCTCGTCGGTCTATCGTCGATCCGTACGGGGGCCAGCGCCGGAAGCGACCGCATCGTCCTGGCGGGCGTCAAGGCTTCCGGCGTGAATGGATTGTTGGCGTACAACGTGGGCACGGCCGCCGAGACCGACCTGCTTGGCGCCAATAACGTCGAAGTCTACCAAGTCAGCGCGAGCGCCCAGAAGGTTTACTTCGAAGGACTACGCTTCTCCGACAATGCCTTCGTCGTGGGCGAAGTTGGCGTGGATGGCACCGGCCTGACGGTCGTGGCCACCGGCAGCGCCGCCAAGCTCAAGACGCTGACTTACGTCGACTAAGTCGGCCGGGGGCCGTTCACCCGTTGGTGAAGGCGTCGCTCCGAGGGGCGGCTCCCGCGCCTCCGTTTTCGGTGTATCCTTGAGGTATGAAAACAAGTCCGTTGATGATGCTTCTCGTCTTGTTCGTCGCCTGTGCTTCGGCCCCGCGCGGGGAAAGGGCGGCGGCCAGCACGTCGGGGAGTGGCTTCGCGGCTTGTTATAACGCCTCGGGCGGCACGATCGACAGATGCGTCGGTGCGGATGTCGGCTTTGCGGCTTGCTACGCGAGCTCGGGCGGCACCCTGGACCGTTGCCTGAGTCGCCGGTGAGCGCGTCGATTTCCGTTTCGTTTCGGGCCTTCGATGGTGTCGAGCTCAACGCCCGGCTGTACGGGGTTGGGGGAAGTCGAAGCGCTGTTTTGCTGCTCGAAGGATCCGGCCGCATCGAGAACGAGACGGAGCCCGCTACTTGGCCCTTTGATCAGTTGGCCCGCGCCCTGGCCGCCCGCGGGCACATGGTGCTTCGCTATCCTAAGCGGGGTTCCGGGGAGAACCTTCAGCGCGGCTCCTTCTGGAGGGCGACCTTCGAGTCCGATCTCGCGGACGCGCGATCGGCTTTGGCTTGTCTGGAATCCCATGCCCCGCGCTCGCGGGTTCATCTCTTAGGTCATAGCTATGGCGGGCCGTTGGCGCTTCGCTTGGCGGCGGGCGAAGGCGGAATCCGGGGCGTCGGCATGATCACGTCGACTTTGCGGCCCATTGATCAGCTCCTCCTGGAACAAAACCAAAAGATCCTGGAGCTTTCCGGGGTTCCCGCGCCCCGCATCGAAGCCGAGCTTCGCTCCGTGCGCGAACTCATCGAGGGGGTCCGGAAGGATAGCTACGAATGCAAGGCGCCCGCCTGTCAGCACCTGGACGGAGTGGCGGTCGTGGACGGCATCCAGCTTCCTTGGCTGAAGGAAGTCTTGTCGATGAACTTTGCGGAGCTGGCCACGAAGTGCGACGCTCCGCTGCTGTTTGTCTCGGGCGGCGCCGATCCCATCGTGCCCGACGCGGACGGCGACTTTGCTCGGGACTTGTTCGCCAAGGACGGCGGAGAACGCCGCTTCCTCCGGCTCGATGATCTGGATCATCTCTTCACCGCCCAGGTCTCGCGCTCCGCGGCGCTGGAGTACATGCGCCAGACGCAGCGTACGCAGGTCTACGCCGCGATCTCGACGAGTCTCGTGGATGAGCTGGATCGTTGGATCGAATCGACGATGCGAAATCGCGGATGAGGGGGGGGCGAGGGCCTCTGCCGCGACCGTTGAAGCGACTTACTTGGCCAGTTTTCCTGCTTCGAGTAACTTTTGAAGTTGCGGAATCGGATCGCGGTTCCAATCCCACTGGGTCAGTACGATCGAGTTTCCTACGACGTGAGGATCCTGGGGCCTTAGCTGCGAAAGGAGCTCCATTTTGGTGATCCATTGCAGCCCCAGCTGGGGATACAAGCCGTAGAGTTGTCCGGTGACGACGCGGTCAAAGGTTTCGGCGCAGGCTTCGTCGTAGTTAAGGTCTCGGACAAATGTGGCGCTTTCCGAGGCTTCGTGAATTTCGATGTGGGCATGCTTTTCGTTGGCCACGATGTGGCCATACTCATGCAAGATGATTCCCGGGACGTCCGCGGGACCAAAGCTGGCGGTAAAGTACATCGCTCGTTCGTTCACAAAGACGCTGGCAAAGCGTCCGACGTGGGCAGAATGGAGCTCCTTTGCCGATGTGGGGAGTCTCGTCGGGTTCTGCAAATGGCTAAGGTCGCTCGGTGCGGGCAGGGCGAACCACTCGGCCGCCTGCGGAAAAGCCTTGAGGGCGGCTTCGTCGGCGGCAGAGCGCGTCGAATAAGTCGCGTCCATTTGCCCTTCGCTCCAGGGGAGAAGCCGAGGCGCTCCCCGGTCGGGTAGGCTTAAGGTTTGATCCGCAAGTTCGATTGGGGTGTATCTTTTTCCGTTCAGAACGATCCACTTTCTTTCGTAAAAGAATCTCAGCATTTCGAAGGCCCAAGTGGATCGGTCTTCCTTCGGCACGTCGGCGGCGATGCATATCGAGAAGTCTTTAGTGAGTCGCCTAAGGTCATCGAGATCACGACGCGTGATTTGTTGCTCACGAACTCGTTTTAGAAAATTGCAGTGAGCCGAGCGATTTCGAAACTCCGAGGAGGTCGTTTCGACCCAAGGAACGATGGAGTCGTTCTCCTTCAATGTGCCGACGAAAAGTATGCTTTCGTCTATCTGGCGTAGCTTTTCTTTGCGCTTCTCTATGTAAGCTCGGAGCTCTTCGGCCTGCTCATCGGACGGGGTGATCTCGGGGCCCAAATCAAGGTTTAGGCCTCCGCGAGTCGTCGAGCAGGCGGCGGCGAGTGTGAGGCTTAGCAGGCTTAGGATGAGAGGTGCATGGTTCATGGCCATGCTTGTACATGAAACGAAGGCGAAGATTCTTGGCGTTTTTTAACCGAGATCGTCCTTCTTCGTTTTTACGGAATAACGGCCCGGCGAGACCGTGGCGATGTTCTTGAACTGTTTATAGAAGCGACTCAGGTCGCCGAATCCCACGTCTTGAAAGACATCCGAGATTTCGTTTTGTCGCAGCAGCAACTGCCCTGCCGTCATGACCCGCAGCCAAGTCCGGTATTCGATGGCGCTCATGCCGTAGCTGCGTTTGAACGCCCGGCTGAGCGACGGAGCCCGAATTCGAAGCTTTTGCGCCAGGTCGGCGATGGCCACGGGTTGATTGTATTGTCGGTCCAGCAGATTCTTTATTCGAGCCGCCAGCGGATCGGGTCGGCTGGAACGCGAGATGTTTTGACTCTCGTGCCGGGGTTGCTCAGACCAGGCGTGCAGGTCGTCGACATTCAGGGGCCTGCCCGTATGCGGAACGTCGAAAAGGATGGGGTTGCGGCGATCCCAATCACCTGGGGAGAGGTGGGCCGGGCAAATCAGCATTTCGCCGATCAAGTGGGGATTCATCGATCGGACTTGCGTGATTGAAAAGGGCGCTAGGCAGAAGCCCCAGGTTTTTCCCTTGGGTGAGAGGGGCTCCTCATCGACCACGTATTCGAATGAGCCCGACAAAAGCTGCATTCGGCCGAAGATCCAGAACGGCCCGTTCGCGTCTTGGAGATTGAACTTGCCCTTCTTGCGAATCTTCCGGAGCAAGTGAACGAAGTTCTGATCCAGTCTGCGGAACTTCCAATAGGTACTGGTTTTGATCTCGACCACGTCGCTAGTTTACCTGGAAACGGAGATGTGAGAGCCGATGGGGATTGAATGCGGCCGCCGAGACCACACGACCTCGGCAGCCGCACCTCCGCTTTGTGGGAGTCCGTCAAAGGTCGCTCAAGAGTGGAATTGACTACATATTGACAAGGTTTGAATAGGTTGCTGCACTTGTCGCGTGAAGCTGATATTTCTTCCCCATGCCGTTGAACGGATGCAGGAGCGGGGAATCTCGGTGGCCGAAGTTGAGGCCATCGTAGCCAAGCCGGACGGACGTATCGTGCAGTCCAAGGACAAAGTCATTTTGTATAAAAAGCTTCCCGAACGGAAAGACAACTTGGTCGTGGCGGTTGTGCTCGAGAAAACCGCGGACGGTAGCGGCGAGGTCATAACGGTGCTCGTGAACTTCGAGGTGAAAAAATGAAGATCGTGCACAATGCGAGCATCGACTACGTATCGATCGACTTCAAAGAAGGCGTCGAGGCGAAATCCTATTTCGAGAACGGCGTCATCGTCCGGCTAGATGCCAAGGGCAACGTGCTCGGCATCGACATAACGGACTCGACCGAGTTCTTCGCGAGCGACGACGAGATCGATCTCAAGACGGCCTGCAAGCTGCTAGGCGTGTCGGAATCCACGCTGCGACGTCGAATCAAAGCGGGCGGGATCAAGTTCCGCAAACCTAACGGCAAGGATTTCCGTTTCAAACGTAAGGACATCCTTAAAGTCGCATAATCAGAGATAGCGAGGAGACTTGCTGATAGTCGTATGGGAATTCAAATCGAACTCGTAACGGATAGTCCTCGTAGCTGACTAACGCAGTCCAGGCTCGAGGATTTGTTGGCTTAGTTTGAAAAATGGAGCCAAGGATGGGGATTGAACCCACGACCCCCGCTTTACGAAGCTGGGGGTCGTGGCGTCATTTCCCGGGCCTCGCACCGATTTTGATCGCTTGATGCGAGGCCCGCGGGAGTCGTTCAATGGGTACTAATGACCACTCGTATCCTGATCAGGGGCGACGCCACGAGCGCGGAGAGCCTCCTCGGCGATGCGGGCGAAGATCGGGGCCGCATGGCGGCTGCCGACAGGTTCCGAGGTGCCGGGGTCGTTGGTCACCACATAGATCACGAGACGCGGCTGGAGAGCCGGCGCGAACCCGATGAAGGATCCCGCGTTGCTCATGCCCCAGTTGCCGTCACCCACGTCGGTTCCTTTGGTCGTCGCGGTCTTCCCGGCCATGCGGTAGGGACGTTGTCCGATAACCTTGGCGGTCCCACGGAGGGTGACGTCGTGCAGGACTTGGCGTAAGTCGCGCGCGACTTCTTCCCTCAGAACTTGCCGGACGACGTGGATCTTATCGTCTCCGTCCGAGAACTGGATGGGGCGCATGAGGCGTCCGCCGTTAGCGATCGCACCAAAGGCCTGTACCACTTCGAGGGGGCTGCTCACAATCTGGCTGTAGCCTAGGTTGAAAGCGATCCGACGTTCTTCGTCACTCATTCGCGGAGAGGGGAGCTTGCCGACGCGAGCCGACGGGAATTCCGCGGAGGAACCCCCCGGGCCGAAACCGAAATCTCGGAATCCGCGGTCGAGCTCGCTGGCCCGCAAAGTTTTGCTGATATGGAGACCGCAGATGTTGCTCGACTGGAGCAAGGTGTCCGCCGTCGTGAGTTTATCGAAGGCGCGGTAGTCGAGGATCGTGTGTCCGGCGTAGGTATAGCGTCCCCGCCCACAATCGTAAGTTGTGTCGAGGGTCGTGCGATTGCGTTCGAGCGCGAGGGCCGTCACAAAGACTTTCGAAATCGAAGCCGGTTCGACGAGTGCCGAAAGTGCCCAGTTCTTGGGGTGGCTCGGATCATCGCTGAATTCGGCCGCGGCGAGGAGGCGACCGCTACCGGGTTCCGCCACGATCGCGAATCCGGATTTGGCCTGGATCTTTTCGAGGCCTTCTTTGAGGGCGCGTTCGGCGATGCGCTGGACCTCGGGGTCGAAGTCGGGCGTGCCCGGGTTGACGGGCGCCGTTTCGGGCGGACGAGAAATTTTCTCGGTCGCATAGGCACCTAAAGCGACGAGGGTGATGGCCAGGAGGCCAATCGAGTAAGTGACTCGCTGACGGCCGGTAGTGGGGGACGTGAACATTTCGATTCTCCTTCGTAATTGGGATTTGAGTTCGATCGTTCCTCCGGAGGTCGCGGCCATCCACGCGGTACCGGCGTAGACGGCGCGAAATCCGGCGGCGGACTCGGCCACTCGTAATAAGCAGAGTCCGTAATCGCGCGGCGAAATGCCTCTCCGGCCGGTGAGGACCTCGTCGCACGAAAATTCCTGAAGCTCTTGGATCTCTCGCTTCCAGAGCGAGAGGAAAGGATTGGCGAAAAAGAAGATCTGCAGAGCTTCGATGAGCAGAGCCCAAGGCGTGTCGCCCTGGCGGTGATGCTGAATCTCGTGTCGAAGTGCGATGCGGTAGTCGGGTTCCACGCCAATGAGATGTATGGGGAGCACAACATCGGCGAAGCCGCGCACTCGAGTTGAGAAGGGAACGGCCACGTCATCCGAGAGGAGAATATTGACTCGGCCTTGGCGGCGGATGGGAAGAGCGCGGGCCAGGATGGCGCGGAGACGGAAGAGGTTACGGAAGAGGCGTGAAGCCGAAAGAACGACCCCCAGAATAAAAAGGCCGGCGGCAATCGGCAGACGACGATCGTAGATCCAGGCGGAAATATCAGGCTGAGCGGCCGCGACCTTGGCGGAAGTCGTGTTGCGAAGTTGCGGCATTTTGCTCGCGGCACGTACCGGGGCGGCCACGGAAGTCTCGCCGTGCGGCGCCATGTCGGGGAGTCGAAGGATCGGCGTCGCTTCGGTCGAAATTGCCATCCATGCGGGCACTGCTAGAACTGAGACGAGGAGCAGACTCTGAGCAATGCGGAGTCTCGCAATGGGGCGCCCACCCGAGAGCTGTAGGAGACGCACAACGCCGTAACCCACAATGATCGCGAGGTTCGTGAGGAAGTAGGCGCGGGCGAGAATCTCGAGCGTCACGATTTGTCTCCGAGGCGCTCCGCCAGGCTGGCGCGGATTTTCTTTAGCTCTTCGGGCGCGAGGCGCTCGTCACCCAAGAGACGCATGATCATCGATCCGGGGCTACCGTCGAAGAGGTTGTTGGCGAGGTGCTGGAGACTGAGTTTCTCGTAATCCGCTTTGGCGACGAGCGGGCGGTAATCGTGCACGCGCTCTTTCTTGCGAGAAGCGATCACGTGCTTCTGCTCGAGCACCTTCATGACGGTTGCAACGGTCGTGTAGGCGAGCTCGCGTTCCCTCGCGAGTTCGGCTTGCACCTCCTTGATCGTGCATTCGCCCAGGCGCCAGATGGCGTTCATCACTTCGAGTTCAACTTCGGTCAGGGGCTTTTCGGGGAGCTTCGATTTGCTCAAGGGACCTCCAGGATGAGATCACTCTACTAGAGTTCTAGTAGATGTCTACTATAAAACTAGTAGAAATCGAAAATCAGAACTCTGAGAGCGGTGTTCTGATTTTTATCTGGGCCCCGCGATGTTCAACCGATGTACAACGAGAAACCGTAAACAACTGAAATTGGCTTCGAGTTGGACGTTCTAAGTATTGGAAAAACTGGAGCCAAGGATGGGGATTGAGCCCACGACCCCCGCTTTACGAAGCTGGGGGTCAAGGTCCCCAAATGGCTTATTTCTCAAATGAAAACTAGTGGATAGGGTTCTTGCGGGTATTCTTGTGCGAGGCCGCTGGGAGGCACTCAATGGCACCTCATGTCCACGAATGTCTATTTGACGAGCGTATATACAAAAGCATACAATATTAAAATGAACTTCGCGTGGGATGACCTCAAGAACCGAGCGAATTTCAAGAAGCATGGGATTTGGTTCGAGGAAGCCCAGACGATTTGGGCCGACCGCGGCTCGGTTGAGTTCTTCGATCCCGAGCACAGCGAGAATGAAGATCGCTTTCTGCGTATTGGCCATTCTACGAAAGCGCGGATCCTGCTCGTGGTTTTCTGCGAGATCTCCGAAGGCTCCATCCGAATCATCTCGGCCCGCAAAGCGACCTCGAAGGAAGTGAGAGACTATGAAAAAGGAATATGACCTGAACAAGCTCAAGAAACGTCCCGGCAAGGCGAAGTCGAGCGATGAGGCGGCCAAGACGCCGATCAGCATCCGTCTCGACGCCGCGGTTCTGGCGGATTTGCGTACCGAAGCGGAGCGGCTAGGGATTCCTTACCAAACGTTCATTGGCAGTATTCTGCATCGCTATTCCCACGGTGAGCTCGTCGACCCGAAGGCGACGGATCTTCTGAAGTTGGCAAAGAAGGCCTCTTGAAGCGATATGGGGATTCGGATCGAACTCATAACGGATAATCCTCGCAGCCGACTGACGCGGTTGAGGCTCGAAGCCTTATTGGCTCAGTATGATTTGAGTCCGTTCCTTTTTACGTGCCACATTCGTATTGAGTCGGGGGTGATTCCCCACAGCCATCCGGTTCTCACCATGAACGCAAGGCATGTAGAGAATCCGGAACGCCTATTGATGACTTTCGTGCATGAGCAGCTTCATTGGTTCGTGGAAAGTCTAGATCCTCAAAAGACGGGCAAAGCTATTGCCGAGATAGCGACTTTGTTCCCCGAGGTCCCGGAGCACCAGGCGGGCGGTGGGACGGATGAAGGGTCGACTTATCTTCATCTCCTGATCGGGGTTTATGAAATTGAATCGCTCCGGAGCCTTCTCGGAGTCTCTCGAGCCAGCGAGCTATACTCGACCATCGATGTCTATCCTTGGGTCTATCGAACGGTGATGGATCACGAAGCGTCGCTGAAGGCGATCGTGGCTAAACACGCCCTCGAGTTTCGGCCAGCAGATATGTTGGATTAGTCGGAAAATGGAGCCAAGGATGGGGATTGAATGCGGCCGGCGAGGCCCACGACCTCCGCTTTACGAAGCTGGGGGTCGTGTCGCCATTTCCCGGGTCGCACCGGATTTCGATCGCTCGATGCGAGGCCGGTGGGAGTCGACCAAAGTCTCCCACTGTCGCCTTAGCTGTCTAGAGTTGGCTGGCGGCTGGTTTGAATAGGACGTCTTCCATGAACCCCTTGGCGTCGTTCAAAACGGCGCCTCCGCGGGTACGGATTGTGTGCTCGAGGGCTTCGGGGCTTTCCCAGTTCTGATAGGCAATCTCGAGATCACGGGTTCTTAAGATTTTGTAGCCGCGTAGTGGGCCGCCGAAGGTCTGCTTGACGAGTGCGATGTGGCGCTCAAGGCGTCGCTCGAATTCCGTTTCGTTCACGTTGGGTTTCCGCGCGCCTACGTAAATCGTCGTATAGCCCTGCTTCCAGTCAACGGAACGAGGCGAAGCATCGACAACTTTGGCATGCTGCTGGCTCCACACCTTCTCTAAGAGGGCTTCCAAAAAGGCTTCCGCCAGATCTTGATCGGACTGCGGGTTCTGACCCGTAATGAGTTCCCGGTCACGAACAATGTGGCTCTTCCAGTTCGGTCCGTTCTCGATCTTGGCTCCCTGGCGGCGGAGGGCGTCGGCTACGTAGTAACGCATGTGGCCGCTCAGGTGACCGGCGTCTTCCTCTTCTTTCTCTTCGGCGTTCGAAAATACGGTCATGCGGTATCCCACGTAGGTTCGCTGAGCCGCGAGCAGGGCGGCCGGGCCGTGGCAGATGGCCGCCGTGGGCTTAGCCGTCTCGTGGAAGTTCTTTAGGATGCGTCCTAGGGCAGAGCTTCCAGGGAGGTCTTCCATAGCAGCGTGGCCGCCGGGGATGAGAAGTCCATCGTAGGCTGCGAGGTCCGTATCCCGGAGTAGGTTCAGGTTTCGCGGCGCGCGCAAGCTACGGACGGAGCCCAGGAAAGTCCGGGCTTTGGCGTGCTCCTCCGGGGATTTGAACCAGTTCGGAGCGTCGCTGATCTTGTCGAAGACGGGAAGGCGTCCCTGGGGAGTTGCGATCTCGAGTTCAAAACCCGCCCGAGCGAGTATCTGGGCCGGGGTCGTAAACTCGGAGAGGAAGTAGCCGGTCGAATGCCGACCTCCCTCACGGGTCCGAACGTAGTCGACCCCCGAGAGGACGACGAGGACCTTCCCGGTGGCGGCGGAAGTCCAGAGCGGGGTTAGCGCGAGCAGAGCGAATAGTAAGCGTTTCATGACATTCTCCTTATGCTTGCGGAGAAGATACGGAAGCGTTTAGCATAAGAAAATACAATTGTTTCTATACTAAGGATCGTGAAAATGAATGCTCAAAATCTCCCTTTGGACTTGCGCGACCTCCAGGTTCTGCGCGACGTGATCGAATCGGGTTCCTTTTCGGCGACGGCGCGGCGTTTGGGCTTGGCTCAGCCAACCGTTTCTCAACGGATCGCCAAACTCGAAACCAGTCTCGGAGGTCGGCTCTTCGAGCGAGTTGGACATGACGTTCACCTTACCGATCTCGGCCGGAATCTGGGCCAGCTGTCGCTCGACCTGCTGGAGCGTCAAGCGGAGTTTCTTGGACGGCTACGAGCGGAGCGGATCGAGCCTTCGGGATTGGTTCGCTACGCAATGCCGGAGAGTTGCCAATGGACGCCGCACTTCCGTCGCATCATGACCGAGATGGCGCGGATGCCGCTTCTCCGATTCGAGATCGGCATATGGCCCAACGACGATATCGTGAAGGGCCTTCTCGAAGGCCGGTTGGATTTTGGATTTATCGTGGGCGAGCGCTCTCATTCGGAACTGAAATTCGAGCGTTTCTCGATGGAGCGCTACGCGGCAGTCGCGGCGCACGCCGATTTGTTGAGTGAACTCGAATCTCGGGAAGGGCCAAGGCTCATCGCTTATCCGGGATGGGAGCCAATGGTTTTGGCGTGGGCTCGGGCCCACGGGTTCACAAAGAAGCGCAGGGAAGCGCTGGGAACTCCATCTATATCGATAGGAACTTTGGCCGGTGCCCTTCAGGCATGCCGGGCGGGCGCGGGTGTCCTTATTGCGCCCTGTCAATGCGTGGAAGCCGAGCTTCGCGAGAAATCCCTCCGCGAATATCGCCCCCAACTTCGCGAAGCGACGGGCCGCGAGGTTCACTTAGTGCGTCGTCGCGGCGAGCAGTTACCGAAGCGGTGTGAAATCGTCCTAGAAGCTTTGCGGAAATCGATCTGAGAAAAATGGAGCCAAGGATGGGGATTGAATGCGGCCGGCGAGGCCCACGACCCCCGCTTTACGAAGCTGGGGGTC
>DDRA01000097.1:0-11266 GCA_002343545.1 Bacteriovoracaceae bacterium UBA2428 | reverse complement strand
TTACGAAGCTGGGGGTCCGGGTGAAGATTTTAAATGAAAGTCGCTCGTTAGGCCTGTTTGGGCGTTAGGTTTGCGAGGTTTCTGCGAGGGGCTTGGGAGTCAACTAACGGTGCCCATTGTCCATCTGTGTCGACAAATGAAATTGTCAAATTATCGAAATGTGATAATATCGTATCTGGATGATCCGCGGATTTGGAAACCAGCTAGCCGAGGATTTGTTCTATGATTTATCCACGCGGGAAACTCGCAAGTTCCCGCCGGAGCTGCGCCGCCCGGCCCGTCGAAAGCTTTTTATGGTGCACTCGGCAGGGATCTTGGACGATCTCAAGATACCGCCCGGTAACCGGCTTGAGGCTCTGAAGGGCAGCTTGAAGGGTTTCCACTCCATTCGCATCAACGATCAGTGGCGAATTGTGTTTCGGTGGGTGGATCAAGCCGCGCAAGATGTACAAGTCGTGGATTATCACTAGAGGAACGAAAGCATGAAGAAATCTAAATCCAAAACTCCCGAAGCCTTTGAGTTCCCGAACCCGTTTCATCCCGGCGAGATCCTCTTAGATGAGTTTCTGGTGCCCCTAGGAATTACTCAGGTCACTTTGTCCGAGAAGACGGGTTGGACGCGTGCGCGGGTCAACGAGCTCATTAAAGGCAAGCGAGGAATTACTGCCGAGGCCGCTCTCGATTTGTCCGACGCTCTGGGCACGAGTCCCATCTTCTGGCTCAACATGCAGGCGGCGTGGGACTTGGCGGCGGCTCGTCGCAAGCGGGCGGCTTAGCCGTGTCGAGCTTTCGTCTGCCCCTGATGGCCTTTGCGATCTTTGCGCATGCCGTTCAGGCGGCCGACTTCGATTTTTCTAAAGCTAAGATCTTAAGCAGAACGTTCGCATATTTGGAGGCGCCGAGCGCGGCTTTGGAAAAGGCGTTTCTGGACAACGAGCAGGTGGCTCGGTCTTCGGCCACGCTCGGACGGCCCATCGTCTTCCGCGACGAAGCGGAGGCGCGAAAGGTTCTGGCGGAGGAGTTCTCCCTTAAGGGCGGGTTCGGCATCAGTCGGATCAATGGTGGTGAGTTTGGCGGGGTTTCGGGTTTCCCAGTCGCCGCGTACCTCGCCCTCTCCGATGCGCAGAAAAGACGGCTCGCTGGATATCAAACTCGGGTGAACCACGTACGGGCGCGCGTTACGGATGGCCGTTCGGAGCGGGATCTGGCGGACTTGCTTCCGGAAACCGTAAAAACCCTTTCGGGCCACTTCGCTTCAGAGATTCCTGAAGTCGTCCCTAAAAAGATAGGGGACATATTTCCGGAGGCCCCAAAGGCGTTGCGGGAACAGATGCTTTACCCGCAGTGCTACTCGGCCACGCTGCATTTTTGGGGCCTGCTGCCGGAGCTCGCGATCTTTGCCCCGCGTGAAACTTTCCTCGGAGACAAAACGATTTCCGAGGCTCAGATAGAGTTATTCACGCGAAATGGGTTTTCCCAACGAAAGATCGCCAATGCCAGTGAACTCAAGTTTGGAGATGTCATTACCGGAACGGGCTCCCACACTTTCGTTTACCTTCTGGAAGATCTTGTGTTCGAGAAGCCCGACGGTGATCCCTACACGGCGTTCGTAATTGACCAGACCAAGATCGACTATTGGCTGAATGAATCTACGACGGTGGTGCTGAGGAAAAATGGAGCCAAGGATGGGGATTGAACCCACGACCCCCGCTTTACGAAAGCGGTGCACTACCGCTGTGCTACCTTGGCCCGCGCGGTGACTGAACTCGGGAGAACGTAGACCGAAGTTGGACGGCTGGCAAGGGCTGCTTAAGGTGCCGATATCGTTATTTTATTTCGGGGCTCGTGGTAGCTTTTGGGGATGATGTTGCTCGCCGCCCGCAAGATGCTGGATCGCGCTTTGGCCATGCTCGTTTGGGCGACGCTCGCCCTGCAGATGGGCATCCTCGTGAGCGATTCGCTCGCGCCCGGCGGGCACGGGGTGCTGTGGGCGATCGCGCGCTTCTTCCTTTACTTCACGCTGCTGACGAACACGCTCGTCGGGCTTTCGCTCACGTTGCCGGCTTGGCGCCCGCACTCGAGGCCCGGCGTTTTCTTCGCGCGCGACTCCGTGCAGGCCGCGATCATGCTCAACATCCTCGTGGTGGGCACGATCTACGAGCTCTTGTTGCGCGCGACTTGGAACCCGCAGGGCTTGCGGCTCGTGACCGACACGCTCCTGCACGACGTCGTGCCGCTCGCCTACGTCCTGCGCTGGGTCTTCGTGATGCCGCACGGACGGCTCGAGATGCGCCGCGCGCCGCGGTGGTTGCTCTACCCGCTGGCTTACCTGGCTTACGCGCTCGGGCGCGCTTCGATCGACGGGGTCTACGCCTATCCCTTCATCGACCTGAGCGTGCTCGGGCCCTTCGTGGTCCTGCGCAACGTCGTCGCGCTGAGCCTCGCGTTCGTGGGGCTGGCCTACGCCGTGACCGGGCTCGATCGGTGGCTGGGCCGCCGCGCGCGAAGCGCGTGATCGTCGCTAACGCGAGCGGCGGCGCAAGGTTAGCAGCGTGATCTCGGGCGAAACGAGAAAACGCAGCGGCGGTCCCCAGTAGCCCGTGCCGCGGTTCACGTAAATCCACGCGTCGCCGCTGCGGTAGAGCCCTTGCAGGTAGCGCTGCGCGAGTCGCACGAAGATCCACGCCGGGAACCACTGGCCGCCGTGCGTGTGACCCGACAATTGCAAAGCCACGCCTTCGTGCCGCGCCTGGCGCAAGCTGCTCGGTTGGTGCGCGAGCAGAATTCTCGGCGCGCCTTCGGGGGCGCCCCTGAAGGCTTCCTTCGGGCTCGAGCGGTGGTCGGGTCGCAGCGCGCCCGACGCGATATCGGTCACGCCCGCGACGACGAGCCGCTCGCCGCCCTCGTGCAGCACGACGTGCTCGTTGAGAAGCACCCGCGCGCCGAGGCTCCGGTGCGTCTCGACCCAGTCTTCCACGCCCCAGTAGTACTCGTGGTTGCCCGTGACGAAATACTTGCCGTGGCGGGCCGTGAGCTCGGCCAGCGGCGCGATGTCCTCGCGAAGCTCGTGCGCGAAGCCGTCGGCAAAGTCCCCCGTGAGCGCGATGAGGTCGGCGCGCAACTCGCGCGTGCGCGCGACGACTTGTTCGACGTAGGCGCGGCCGATCGTATGGCTCACGTGGAGGTCGGAGATCTGCGCGATCGCGAAGCCCTCGAAGGCGGCGGGCAAGTTTGCGATCGGCACGTCCACGCGCACGACGCTCGGGCCGCGCGTGGCCTGGAAGAAGCCCACGACGCAGGTCACGGCGCTGAGCACGATCACCGCGATGGCCCGCGCACGGTCAACTTGCCCTTCGGGGTAGGGCCATGGGATGAACTCCGTGAGTTGGCCCAGGAAAACGTAAAGGAAGAAAGTCATGCCCGCGCCGAGGACCAGGCTCATGATCCAGGAGAAGGCGCCCGCCACGTGCTTTTGTCGCAAGCGCAGCTGCCCCCACATGACGGAGGCGAACCAGGCGAGGGTCGCGAGCGCGTAAGCCCAGCCCGGCCCCGCCGCCCAATCGGCGAAGCGCGTGGCGAGGTACACGAAGACCGAGATCGCGATCGTAAGGATGAAGATCTGCGGCAGGAACATGCGAAGTTTCATCGAATTCCGAGCCTATCCGTTTCTCGACGCCCTGACGTGCGGAGCTTTGACGCCGCCGCGAAACATTGTCGCCGGGGTCGTCGAAACTTTGGCGCGTCGAACAAAGGCGTGGCCCGGCTGGGAAGCTGGTTCGGGTCTTTACGCGGTCCCCGCCGCGCCCGATCTTAAAAAATCCTTCGCGCGGTCAAAAAATTCCTCAAGTCTTAACCTGGAACGCCCGATGCATGTGTCTGCCCTAAAACCCCATCGGGGGGTAAGGGAGCGACGAAATTCCGTCGCGGGAGGGGGATGTATGCAGGCCGCCAAACTCGAGAAGTTCCGCAAGAAACTCATGGAGCTCCGGACGCAGATCCTGAACCGTTCCATGAATCGTCGCAGCGAAGCGCTGCAGCTGAACGCCGAAGACCTCGTGGACGAGAACGACCACGCGGCCGCCATGATCCAGCAGAGCGTGAACCTGAACGTGCAGGAACGTGATCGTTACCTCGTGCGCGAGATCGAGCACGCGCTCTCGAAGTTCGAAGAAGGCACCTACGGGATCTGCGAAGACACCGAGGAGCCGATCGACGAAGGCCGTCTCGAGGCCCAGCCCTGGACGCGCTACAGCGTCGAGGCCGCCGAGGCCCGCGAAAAGCGCGCCAAGCGCTTCGCCAATTTCGGTTGATCGCAAAGGCGTCAGGTTCCTTTTGGTTCAGCGCACGCGTCAGAATGACGCAGCTGCTGAACCAAAAGGAACCTGACGCCTTTTTTTAACGACGCCTTTTTTTACTTGGCGTGGATGGGGTCGGCGTTCCTGACCCAGACGCCGTCACGGATGCTTCGATTGTCCTCGGGTTTCCATTGGCGATCTCGTTGCGTGCGGTACACGAAGTTGTCGTCGCCCGGATCCTCTTCGTCGGGTTCGAAGGCGAGTCGGCGCGCCGTATGCTCGCTGTTGTCGAGCGGCACACTCGCGGAGGGCTGGCCCCATGCCTTCAGATCGTTCAAAAGATCCTTGACGGTTGCCTCGTAGCGCCGATCTTCGCTCAGCGCGAGGCCGGCCTGAGCGGCTTTGCCGCCCTTGCCAGACGGCGCGGAAGCCTCGCGAGAGGGTTGGTAGGATTCGACGTTAACGAGTTTCCCTTGGTCTTTTCGGATCTGGCCGTCCGCGGGCGGAGTGACCTGTTTCCCAAAGCGCCAGGTCATCACGTGGTAGGCCTTGCCGACGGGCCTCTCGGCGCTCGGCACGAACTGGTTGTTCGCGTCTTTAGACCAGTAGACCTTTACGCTCTTCGTTCCGTTTGCCGCCGTCTGGACCTGCTTGGGGTCGAACGGCATCGTTTTGCCGTCGTGAAGAACGAAGGAATCCATGGTGGGGCGACGATCGTCCGGTTTGAGCTGCGACGTCGCGTTCGGCGAGATACGGCGAGAGCAAGTTTCGCCCAAGCATTTTTGCGCCAACTCGCGTAGCTTCGCCTCGTTCTCGCGTTGGTATTTCACTTCTTCGTCGAGCATGCCTCCGATCCCATCGGGGGCTTCCTCGGAGGTGTGGTTCCGAAGCACCTTGTCCCATTTCTTGGACGACTTGTCGGCGTGGGCTTCCGACAGAATGATCAGCGAAGAAAAAAGGAAAGTGAGTTGAAGTTTCATGAACCCAGCTTCCGCGATTTAGTGGCGGCGCGCCAATTAAGATTGCGTTAAGCAAGGCGCGGCAAGCCGATTTTAACTTGTGGGGCCGCCTCCGTTTGGCTCACAATAGAACTCATGCTTCTCGGCCGCCATGTCCCTCTTTGGCTTTTTGCCTGCCGCTTGGGGTGGGGGACTTCCTCTGCGATCGCGGCGACGGGACATGAGGGCGTCGTCGACGAAGGGGCGACCGTCGAACGAGTCGTCAGCTCCGGCGAGAACGAAGCGGCTCGGCGCGAGGAGCTTCGTCGCCAGGCCCTTGCCCACGCCGAGTGGGTCACGAAGAACATGCCGAGCATCCCGCCCAACCAGCAGGAGTACTTTCGGACGACGCAGCAGCGGGCGCTCCAGGCCGCCGATCGTCTCGGTCGTAACGAAGACACCGGTGGCATGGCCGGTTTCGCGGCGGAAGCCATCAAGGCGGCGGAGAAGTCCAAGGTCGCCTCGAGCGACAACGCGGCCGCGGTCAAAGTAAAGGACAACGGTCTTCCGGGCACTCCCGCGAGCCAAAAGAAAATCGAGATCGAGTTCAAGAATACCGAAGTCGTCGGGGCTCCGACGGGTGATCAGCAGCTCATGAGCAAGGCGGGTCGCCAGGAGCTCGTCGTCGACAAGAAAGACGCCGACGTGACGGCGAAAGCCGCGCAGTTGAGCGTGACGACGGCGAACGGCGAAAAGAAGCTCGCCGATACGACGCAGATCTTCAATCAGGGCGTGCAGAAGCAAGCCACGATCGGGGTGCTCTTCCTGGATAAACGCTTGAGCGGCGGGTCCCGTCCGTCCGCGGCCACGCCGGCCTCGGCCGAAGAGCTCGGCGCGGCGAAAGGCAGCGACGGCGACAAACGTGCGGCGGCCGACGTGGCCTCGGCCGCCCGCTCGGCGGGAAGCGGTGGCGGCGGAGGCGGCACTGCCTCCGGGGGCCGGCTCTCCGAGAGTTTGCGCGAGATGGCGATCGGAAGTTACATTCAGGAATCGCGCGGGGCGCTCGGCATCGCGAGCGGCTCCAAGCAAAGCTTTTCGGAAAGCGCGCTTTATCAATCGGCTCCACCGCTCCTGCGCGACATTCTGCGCGAGAGCTTTGGCGCGGTTTTGAAGAACGACATGCTCGGCGCGAAGCCTTCGGCCTACGTGGATCCGCTCAACAAAGTCGTCGGCGCCCCCGGTTTTCAGGGCGTCGCCGCGAAAGTGCTGGGCGAAGAACAACTCGCCAAGCTGAACTATGCTTCGGTCGGGGCCAATGTTCTTAAGGACCCCGATGTGAGCGCGGGGGTGGCGCTCGCTTCCGCCCAGGCGGTCTCGCTCGGGGGCAAGCTCCCGATGCCGTCGGCACTCAGTGCGCTCGGGTCCCCGTCGTCCGTTGGCGCTTCGCCGGGGCTCGCGACGCTGGCCCAGCTCGCCGAATCCGAAGGCGGGGCCGGAAGCGTCGTGCCTCCCTCGGCCGAACCCCTGATCGAGACGGCTCGTCGCCTCTCGCGGTCGAACGAGGCCACGCAGGCATACGTGCGGGCCGCCGGCTTCGATCCCGAAAGCCTCTTGCAGGGGCGTCGTGAGCTCGAGGCGTTTATCCTGCGGCTGCGGGCTTACAAGAGCCTCGACTTGCTCGCGAAGCTCCGCGTTCCCCTTTCGCTCGATGGGGGTCGTTTCCGCGGCGACGTTTGGCGGCGCATCCGATCGACGGCCCGAAAAATGGCGGACATCCCGCTTCCTCCGGGCCGCGACTGGCAGTCACGGCGTTCGCCGCTTCGTCGTCGGCACGCGCGCTTCGTCGAGGTCGCGGCGAAGTTGGGCGCCGCTTCGTCGATCGAGCGGGATCTCTACGCCTTTCTCGAGGATCCGGAGATGCGGGACTTTTCGCGGCAGATGGACCGCGTCGGCTTCGAGGAACTCCGTCGGGCCGCGGGCTTCCTCGTTTTTGCCGACGTCTCGCCGGGGCTCGCCGATAAATCGAACCTCTCGCCCCTCGGAAGCCTGTTGCTCGCCTCTTTTCGCCGTCTCGATCAGCTTGAGATCGTGACGGCCGAGCGTCGCAAGAAAGAGCGCCAGGCCGAGGTCGCCGCTCCCGCCCGGGCGCCGACCTCGCTCAAATAACTTCGGACCTTAGCGTTTGCGGCGGGGCAGGGGCCGGTCCAGGATCTCTTCGTCCTGGCGCACCCGGGCGCGCTCGGCCTTGAGGAAGTCCTTCCAGGCCTTGGTCACGATCGTGGCCGCTTCCTTGGGGCTGTCCGTCAGGTGGACGTCCTTCAGGTCGTCCCGGTGGATCATGCCGTTGCCCATGAGCGTCTTCTTGATCCATTCCATGAGCGGGGCCCAGTACTCCGTGCCCATCAGGATGACGGGGAAGTTCGAGACCTTGCCCGTTTGGATGAGCGTGAGCGCTTCGAACATCTCGTCGAGCGTGCCGAGACCGCCCGGCAGGATGACGAAGGCGTGCGCGTACTTCACGAGCATGACCTTTCGCACGAAGAAGAAGTTGAAGGTCTCCGTGATGTCGACGTAGGGGTTCACGTGCATCTCGAAGGGCAACTTGATGTTGAGCCCGATCGAGAGCGCGCCCGCTTCGTGGGCGCCGCGGTTGGCGGCTTCCATCGCGCCGGGGCCGCCGCCCGTGATGACGGTGAAGCCGCGTTTGCCGATCTCGTAGGCGGTCTTGCGCGAGAGCTCGTAGTACTTCGAGCCTTCCTTGAGGCGCGCGCTTCCGAACATCGAAATCCCGCGGGTTACCCCGTTGAGTTTATCCAAGCCTTTAATGAACTCGGACATAATGCGGAAGGTGCGCCAGGTTTCCTTGGCCGGAGAATCCTCGCCCGCCAAAAAACGCATGTCCTCGAGGCGGCGTTCGCTCACGGTTTCGCGCACTTTATTTTTTGATCTTTTTCCCTTCATTTTCGTGAGTATAGCGGAGACCGGCGTGAATACGATTCGCACGCCCTTAACCGCGAATGATTTTGGCGGTGTCAAAATTCACGATGATGCTCAATTGACGGTCATCGGATTTGCTCGTTTAATGAAGATGTCAGCTGGGCAAGCAGTTGGCAAAGAAAGCTCGGGAACTAGGCAAGGGTTTCCGGGGAAACGATTGAACGCGCGAATCCTAAAGAACCAGGGGGAGGGTCTTAAGGATGGCACATGGACGCGCCAGCTTCGTGCTGGGGGTTCAGGCAGGGGTCGACGGTATCGCCGGCCTTTGTGATGGACTGAGAAAAGGCGTACCGAGCGGCGGAAATTCCGCCGCATTCCGGGGACGCCGGTCCGACGCCGAAATTTTAACGGTCTTGGGTACCATCGCACACATCGATCGCTGTCTTCGTCGAGAAGGCATCGAGGTCTTGTGGAGCGCGATGGGATCCACCGGTTCGCAGGATCTCCTGCGCATCGGCGCGGCGCTCGGGCTCACGCTCGAAGCGCGCGAGTGCGTGACCGTGGAAGATCTTCAGGCTCGGGATATGGATCTACTCGTTTACGTCCCGTTGGACGTGCAGCCGCCGCGTCAGGTCGAGCAACTCGCTCGCCTCTCGATGGTCGCTCCGCGCGTCCGTCACGCGGTCGTCTCGGAAGCGCCCAAGTGGACGCAGTCCCAGCTCATGGCGCTCAAAGAGACGTGGACGTGGATCGATCCCAAGAATCCCGCGAAGCTCGCCGAACAGCTCGGCGAAGTCGTTCGCGCGACGACCGGGGTCCTGCTCGAAGGCCAAGCCCGCGCGGAAAGCCGCCCGGACTTCCCCGAGCCCACGATCGTCACGCGGAGCCCGGCGTTCAAGGACGTGCTCACGCTCGTCGACGCCGTCGCCGACACGGACTCCACGATCCTCATTACGGGCGATTCGGGCACGGGCAAGGAACTCATCGCCCAGCGCATCCACGCCCGTTCGCACCGTCGCCAAGCCGCGCTCGTCGCGGTCAATTGCGGCGCGATCCCCGCCGAACTGCTCGAAAGCGAGCTCTTCGGCCACGTGAAGGGCGCCTTCACGGGCGCGATCTCGAACCGCGAAGGACGCTTCCAGGCCGCGGAAGGCGGCACGCTCTTCCTGGACGAGATCGGCGAGATGCCGCCGAGCCTGCAGGTCAAGCTCCTACGCGTGCTCCAGTCCAAACAGTACGAGCCCGTCGGTTCGACCAAGTCCCGCGCCGCCAACGTGCGGATCGTGACGGCGACGAACCGCGATCTCGAGGAAGAAGTCCGCTGCGGACGCTTCCGCGAAGACCTCTACTACCGTTTGAACGTCATTCCGGTCCACATCCCGCGTCTGCGCGATCGGGCCGAGGACGTCCAGTTGCTCGTCGAGCACTTCGTCCGGCGCTTCAACGCCGAGAAGTCCCGCCGCGTGACCGGCGTCACCCGCGCGGCGCTGCGCGCCCTGGTCGCCTACGAGTGGCCGGGCAACGTGCGCGAACTCCGGAACCTCGTCGAGCGCTTGCTCATCATGAGCGGTGGCCGCGAAACGTTGAAGGTCGCCGATCTGCCCGAGGAGATGCAGTCGCTCAAAGTCTCGACCGCGGGGTCGCTCCAGAAAATCCTGGATCCCCAAGGAGAATTGCGGACGATCCGCGCTCAGTTCGAACGAATGATCCTCGAGCAACGCCTCGAGCGTTTCTCGGGCAACGTGACGCGCGCCGCGGAATCCCTCGGGATCGAGCGCGCGCATTTGCATCGCAAGCTCAAGCACTACGGATTGACGGGTTACAGGGGAGAATCATGAGCGGAGCGCGTCTCGCGGTTGCGATGGACTTCACCACGGTGGAGTCTTTTCGCGGCGCTTTGGAAAAATTGGACGGTTTGCCGGTGGTTCTCAAAGTCGGCCTCCGTACGATGCCCTTTCTCTCGCTCGACGAGATGAAAGAATTGGCCGAGCGCTTCGACCTTTTCGTGGACGCCAAGCTGCACGATATCCCGACGCAAGTGGCCGAGGCGGCGCAAGTCTGGGAATCCGTAGGCGCGCGCTATTTGACGGTCCATCTTTCCGGGGGGCACGCGATGCTTTCCCTCGCGGCGCAAGCGGTCCGGGCCGATCGGATGAAGGTCGCCGGCGTTTCCGTTCTGACCTCTTTGAACGGCGGTGATCTCGGTGATCTCGGCGTCGTACCTGCCGATTGCGCTTCTCAGGTCGTGCGTCTGATCCGCCTCGGGTTGCGTGCGGGTATTCGGACCTTCGTCTGTTCGGTCGGCGAGCTGGCGGCGCTGCGCGAAGAGTTGGTCGAGGACTTCGATGACGTCGAGTTCATCACCCCCGGTCTCGTGATGGGGAGCGAAGGCGCTCACTCCGACCAGTCGAGGGTCTTCACGGTCGAAGACGCTTTGCGCGAGGGGGCCGACGTCCTCGTTATGGGTCGCTCGATTTGGAAGTCGGCGGACCCGCGCAAGGCCGCGGCCGCGGTCATCGAGAAGTTGGCGCGCGCATGAAATCCGCGGGGATTTGGATTTGGGGACTTCATTCCGTCGAAGCCTGCGTGGAGTGTCATCCCGAACGCATTCTCGAGATTCAGGTTGAGCGCGACGCTAAAATCGGGCCCGACGCCCGTCTCCGTTCGCTGGCCCGTCAGGCGGGGCTCAAGGTCTCCGAAGTTCCGCGGCTTCCCCGCTTTTCCGAGGAAGCTCGTCCGCAGGGCGTGGCCGCCCGAATCCGCTCCTTTCCCGTGCAATCCGCCTCCGATTACTTCGAGGGCGAGAGCGACGAAGGAGCGGGGCAGTGGGTGTTGCTCGATCGCATTCAGGATCCGCGTAACTTCGGCGCGATTCTACGTTCGGCCGCCGCCTTCGGCGTCCGTGGGGTTTTCTTCGGGACGCGTGATCAATCCCCCGTGACCGCAACGGTAGCCGTGGCGTCGGCGGGTCAGGTCTTTCGAATTCCGCTGATCGAGGTTTCCAATTTGGGGACGATCTGCCGACGCTTCGAGGAAGCGGGCTCCGCCCTCTTCACGCTCGACATGGGCGGCAGAGACCTGGAAACGGCTCTCGAC
>DDRA01000174.1:20783-21589 GCA_002343545.1 Bacteriovoracaceae bacterium UBA2428 | reverse complement strand
CCAGGGGCGCAGCCGCGAGAGGTCACGATGAAACTCGCGCAGCCGCTCGGGAGCGCGCCCGCGCCGGAGCCCACGCCGAGCGTGCAGATGTCCGCCGGCCGCAAGCTTCGCGCGCTGAAGGTTTCCAAGGATCGCGCCTGGGTCTTCGTGTCGGACGCGCGCGTCGGCGGTTGGGTGCCGCGGGCCGCGCTTTCGTTGTCGGCAACGGCGAAGAGCCAGGGGCAAAGGAACGCCCCGGGCGGGGCGCGCCCGAAGCCGGGCGAGATCGTGGATCCGCTCGCGCAGGGAAGCGGCGGGGCTTTCGACGCGGTCGACGAGGCCGCGGATTCGACCGAAGTCGCGCCGACGCCGGCGCCGCGGCGGAGGTCGGCGCCGCCGCGCGAAAGTGCGGAAGAAGAAGATTTCGGCGCCACGCCCGTCGCGCGCGGCCCCCGCCAGGACGTGCCGCAGGATGCGAAGAAGGATCCCATCGTCGCGAGCAAGGCGGGCAAGCTTTTCGAAGAGGCTTCGCCGCTCGCCGTCCGCTACGGCATCGTCGAGATCGGCGACGTTCTGCATCCGCAGGGTCGCTCCAAGGACGGCAAGTGGGTCAAGGTTCGCATTGATCTAACGGGCGAGGAAGGCTGGTATCCCCTCGCGTGGATGCGTCGGAACAAGGTCGCGCGGCTGGCCGCGGTGCCGGACTCGCTTTGGCACGCGTCACTCGCGGGCGGCAGCGGCGGTTTGGGCTACGGGGCGCTCGTCGCGTACTCGCAAAACATCTGGCCGGAAGGCCGGGAGGGGAGTCCCTTCGATCGCCTCGAGTT
>DDRA01000174.1:15910-20679 GCA_002343545.1 Bacteriovoracaceae bacterium UBA2428 | reverse complement strand
CCGGGAGGGGCGTCCCTTCGATCGCCTCGAGTTCGAAGCGGGTTTGGGTTACCTCTCGGGTTTCAAGGTCGAGAGCGGTGCCGTTACGGCGCAGGCGAGCTTCGTCGAGATCGAAGCGCTCGGGCGCTTTCTCGCTTCGACGGGGACGGGGCATTTGCGCGGCGGTCCGGAACTCGGCTTCGCCGTCGCGCTCCCGCTCGTGAACGCGCCGGGATTGTCGGACGAGGTCAAGGCTCAGGTCGGCCTTTCGGGCTCTCCCGTTTTCGCGGGGCTCGCGGGCGTTAGCGTCGCCTACGGGCTCTCGGCTTCGTGGCAGCTGCGGGGCTCGGTCCGGGTCCGTCTCGGCGGCGGCACCTCTTTCGTCGGACTCTTCGGCGTCGCGTTCGGCTTTCGCTGACTTGTATCTCAAAACGCTCGGGGCATAATGAAGGCGGCGCGATTTCACGCGCCGGGAAGGCGGTTTCATGTCTCTGCGTCGTTTCGGTTGGATGGGAACTCTCTGTTTGCTCGCGGCTTGCTCTTCCAAGCCCAAGTCGAGCGAAACGCCGTCGGACTTGACCCAGGCCGCGCCGATCTCGAGCGCCGGGTTGCTGACTTTCTTCGATGGGGCCGAAGGCGGGGTGGCCGTCGCGCGCATCGACTGGACCCAGCCAATCGGCTCCGAGAACCCGGGCGCCGACTGCACGATCCGCCAGAAGTCCAAGGGCCCGCCCCTCTCGACCTACGTTTGCGTCGTACGCAAAGAGGGCGAGGCGCCCGTCGTGCTGACGGTGCAGGAAAGCGGGAGCCCCGCTCGGCTGACCAAGGTTATCGTCGATGCGAAGGGCGAAAAGACGCTCGGTCGCTGGGTCGCGGACCTCGCGGCCGCGGGTTACAGCGAAGTACCGAAGAAGAAAAAGGGTTGGCGCTACTTCGTGTCGGCGAACGGCCGCTCCGAGGCCGCGCTCGTGTGGGTGCCGGCGAAACTCGCCGTGACGGCGATCCTAACGCCGAAGGGACCCGTCGCGGCCAAGCCCGCCGCCAAGGCGGAAGGGACGAACGAAGGCGCCGCGAAGTCCCCCTGAGGGAACCCCGCGGCGCGACGTTCTTCCAGGCTAAGCTAGCTTCGGCTTATTCGAAGCAGGCCGGCATCCGACCCTTCATGTTCTTCACGACGGTCTGGAACGGTTCGCGGTTCGACTGCATGACGTACCAGTACTTGCCGAGCGCGCCTTCGAGGGTCGCGCCGGTGTTGAACTGCGTCAGGTGCTTGTTCATGATGAAGAGGCCCATGTTCAGGTTGGCGTACGCGTTCAGGATCGTACGCTCCGGGTTGCCGTACTTCGCCTTGGCGTCGTAGTCCTTGATCGCCATCTCCCGGTCCTTCGACCACACGATGTCGCCGCCGTTATATCCGTAGTTGCGCACGTCCTGGTAGGAAAGCTGCAGCAAGCCTTCCGAGCGGACTTGGTAGCCCGTCACGGGGTCCGTATCCATCGTGCCTTCGACGTAAACGAGGGTGCGGTTACGGCTCGATTCCGGGCCGGCGATCGACCAGAGCAGCGACGACCAGAACTTCTTGCGGCCGGCCGCGTTCAATTCCGGCCAGCTCGGGCAGAAAGTCCGCATGCGCGATTCTTGGAGATCAAGGAGCGCGGGGTACTTGGCCGCGACCGTGTTTTCGATGTGGGCTGAGTACTGGTCGAGCCAGCCCGAGATGACCTGCGGCGAGCCCGAAGGCACGGGGGTCGGAATTGGAGTCGGAGTAGGCGTCGGCGTCGGAGTCGGAGTCGGCGTCGGCCGAGGCGTGGGCGTCGGCGTGGGGACCGGGGTGGGAGTCGGAACCGGCGTCGGACGCCAGTTCCCGGGAAGGGATGCGCCGGCGGCGAAAGCGGAGTTTGCGGCGAGCGTGAGCACGCCACCCAAGGCAAAGCGGTAGGTGAGGTTCATGAGTGTGGTCCCTAAAGTTGTTCGAGTCGCCTGAACTTCCCGCCTACAGGTGCGTGCCGCTTACATGAACTTGGGTTCAGAGACGTAGACCGAAAGTAACGCGGCGTGTCTCGCGAGGGCGAGATAAGATTCGGAGCCTTTTTCGTGAAGAAACGGAAAAGCTAAGTCGTGAGTGCGCGAAGGAGCGGATCGAGGAGGAACGCGGCAAAAGCCGGCAAAAAAAAGACAAAGAGCGGCACGAGTAATCTGAGCTTGAGCGCTTCGGACTCGAGCGCGAGGCGATCCGCGAGCTGTTCTTCGAAGCTCGTGAGCGAGCCGCTCAGGACCTCGCGGACCGAATGCCCCTCGTGAAAGAGTCGTTCTAACCAAGACAGGGTCTCGAGGGCGGCGACGCTACCGTGATCGGATTTTGAAATTGGCGGACCTTTAGAGGGCGTCGGTGGGTGGCCGAGACGAAGGCGGGTCTGCAGGGAGCACCAGGCGGCCGCGAGGACCTTGGGCAAGGTCGGCGGGGGCGGCGTGCGGGCGAGCAGCGCGGGCAGCGACTCCCCCCAGCGAAGGCCCGATTCCAGACGACGAAGGGCGAGGATCCAGTCGGCGAGCCACAGGTGACGCCGGACGCGCGCGATGAGCAGTCGCAGCGTCCAAAGGCCCGTCGCGAGGAGCGGAAGCACGGCGAGCCACGTGAGCGGTCTCGGCCGCAGGAGCTCGGGCGCGAGCAAGCTTTGGTAAAGTCCGAACGCGACGGCCAGCGCGGAGACGAGCCAACCCTGCGCGCGCGGCTGGGCCGTGCAACGTTGCAGATCGCTCTCGAGTCGTTCCTCCGTGCGCAAGCGCAGGCGCAGGGCGAAGACGGCGTCCTCGGCCGAGACACGGCCCGCCAGGACGCCTTCGCGCACGCCCTCCCACTCGCGACGAAACTCCGCGTCGGCGCGAGGAGGGGACAAGTCGCGGAGCGCTTGCGTGAGCGTGAGCCCGGAACGGATGCGCGTCAGCACGAGGTCGAGGTCGCGGATGAGCGCGCGGCGATCGGCGGCTTTCACGCGGGGACCTCGAGGAACTCGGTGATGCCGCGGCGGCCCGGGGCGATCTCGCCGACTTGGATGCCGATGTCCCAGCCGAGGCCGCGCGCCGTGGCCTGGGGCCGCGCGGCGAGCTCGGCGAAGCGTACGAAGGACTCGGCCGCGCTCCCGGCGTGGATCGTCGCGAGCAGGCCGCGATGTCCGGTGCGCAGGGCCTGCGCCATGCCCTCGGCCTCGGCGCCCCGGCATTCGCCGACGACGATGCGATCCGGTCGCATGCGAAGGCTCTCGAAGACGAGGTGCGCGAGGCCCCACGCGGCGCCGTTGCGAAAGCCGTAGCGATCGGGGCGGGCGAGGAGCTTGGACGAGAGGGCGTTCGGGATCGGCAGTTCGGGGCTGTCCTCGAGCACGAGAATGCGCAGGTGCGCGGGAAGCTCGGCCAGGCACGCCGTGAGAAAACTCGTCTTGCCCGAGCCCGTGCGACCCGAGACGAGGATCGAAGCGCCACCCTGGATGCGATCGCGGAGTCGCGCGAGGAGCGCGGCGTCCCTGCAGAAGTCCTCGAGGCGAAAGCGGCCCGCCTCGGGCAGACGTCG
Source organism: Bacteriovoracaceae bacterium UBA2428 (assembly GCA_002343545.1). Taxonomy (GTDB): domain Bacteria; phylum Bdellovibrionota; class UBA2428; order UBA2428; family UBA2428; genus UBA2428. The sequence goes on along the minus strand of DDRA01000174.1, from coordinate 17,132 downwards.
GAGCGTGATCTCGGGGCCGCGGGCGACGAGCGGCGTGATCGCGACGTGCGCGCGGAAGAGCTGTCCCTCGACGAGCTCGACGTAGGTGTCGACGGAGGGCTGCGTGAGCCCGAGCTGGAGCGAGGCCGTTTCGGCGATCCCCTGCGCGAGACGCCGGAGCGAAGCGCTCTCGCAGAGCGGGCTGGGGTGCGGGCCTTCCCAGCGCCCGAGCCGGTAACAGGAGAGGCCGCTCGGCGAGAGCACGATGTCTTCCACGTCGCGCTGCCTCAGCAGGGCGTCGAGTTCGCGGCTCATCGCGCGCCTCCGCTTTCCCAGTCGGGTCGGATGGAGATGTAGAGCTCGGAATCTTCGTGATCGAGCGAAGCCGACGAGAAGAGTCGCGCGAGGAAGGAGTCCCCGCCCGCGCTGCCGAAAGGTCCGCGTCGGCGCGTCCCCGAGCGCGTCTGGATCATCGTGGTGAGGATCGTCGTCTCGCCGACGCGCAGATCGAAGCGGCTCTCAAGCTTGCGGGTCGTGAGGCCCGGCGCGCCGTCGACGGCCGCGGCGAGGTCGGGTTCGGAAAGCTCGAGGCGAAGCGCGAGGCCGACCTCCGTGGCGCCGGTTTCGATGTTCGCGTCGGGCTCGATGGAAAGTTGGAGCCCGTAAACCTTCCAATGCGTCTGCTGGCCGTAGAGCGTCGAAGTCCGTACGGGCATCTCGCCGCCGCTCTGGAAGAGCGCCTTCTCTCCGGGTTTCGTGCGGACTTGGGGCCGGGCGAGAACCTTGGCCACGCCGAGGCTCTCGCCGAAGTCGGCGCCGACGCCGAGGGCGTCCCACCGCAGGCTTCGAAGGTCGGGGGCGGTTTGGGCGCGGAGCGACGTCGGGAGCTTGAGCCCGAGCTCGCTCGCGCGACGGCGCGAGAACTCGAAGAAGCTCAGTTCGAAAAGAAGGGTCCGACCGGGTCGCGCGCGCTGGGGATCGGGCGCGCGCAGTTCGTAGAACGGGCGCAGGTCGCCGAGCGCGAGCGCCGCCACGCCTTGGCGGTCTTTCTCGACGACGAGGACGCGGCGGGAATTTTCGGTGCGCGGGCTTTCGCGCAGCCAGAGCGCGGCGCGGCTTTCGGCGGCGACGAGCGCGCGCTCGAAGTTCGGCGTGCTCGGCTCGGGGAGGAGGAGCGTGTCGAAGCCGCAGCGCTTGAGGCGGGCGAGGCTCGCGGCGTCGTCGAGGTTCGCCCGCAGGCCGT
>DDRA01000174.1:1062-15751 GCA_002343545.1 Bacteriovoracaceae bacterium UBA2428 | reverse complement strand
GGGCCGTTCGTCGCGGGCCGCAGCGGCGCGTCCGGGCAGCGGCGCGCGGCCGCCACGTTCGCTTCGCTCGTCACGAGCAGTCGCTCGAGGCGCGTCGGCTCGCGCGTGAAGTGGGCCAGGCCCGGCGCGCGGGCCGTCAGGACGTAGGACCCCGGCAGCGTCTGGGCCTGGAGAATGCGGGCGTCCGAAATCCAGAGACTCGAACCGGATCCGGGGATCCGGACGCTCTGGCCGGTGGAGAGGAGCGCGGTCGCGGCAAAAATCAGGAAGGGATTCGTCATGCCCCGCCGCCTTTCAAGTTGCGGGCCAGGCGGGCCGCCGCGTTTGGGGCGGGCTTCGTTAGAGTTTGAACGCGATGAGGAGCCGGACGGAGGTGGCTTCGCGGTCCACTTCGAACTCGGCGCGGGCGCCGAGGGCCGCGAGCTGGCGGATGCGGCGGGCAGTGTCGGTGCGCAGGCCCGTGGAATGGTGCTGGAAATCCTCGAGCCCGACGAAAGGCTCGAGCAAGAGATTCCAGGCGAGGCGCGCCTCGATCGCGGCGTCGCGAAGTCCCTCGGGCCGGAGACCGGCCGGGCCGCGGAGGGCGATCGAGACGTAGTGCAGGGGCGGAACTTGCGGCAGGGCTTCGAGGCGCAGGGTCGGCGCGACGCCGCCCGAATTACGGCGCATGAGATCGATGAAGTGTCCGAGCAGGTCGGCCAGGCGGTCGGNNGAAGGGCCGGTGGTGGAACAGCTCACAGTGCTGCTTGAAGAAGGCGTCGCGCAGCCACTCCTCCAGGGTGCCCTGGTGGCCGACGGCGGCGAGCAGGTCGGTGAGGGTCTGCGGGTGCCAGTCCTTGCCCCAGGCCGCCGCGAGCAGGTCGGCCAGGCGGTCGGCGGGCGCGTTCAACGCGACCTCGTCGGCGCCGGCTTCGTTGGCAAAGGCGAGGCCGCGTTCTCGGGCCAGGCGTTCGAGCAGTTCGGAGAGTTTGAGGCGCGTGCGGGCGAGCGCGAGGCCCTTCGTTTCGTCTTCAAGGAGCGAGAGGATATCCCGCTCCATGTGCCCGAAACGGCGAAGGAGATTGTCCAAGAAAGAGAGGCGCGTGGCCGCGTCTTCGCCCCCGGCGTCGAGGGCTTTCAGACTTTCCAGGACCTGCGGCGCGGTTCGGAATTCGTGAAGAAGGATCTTGAGCAAGCGTTCGCGTGCCCAGTCTTTCGCGCGGAGCTCGCCGAGGGCGCGCTCGAGGTCGCGTCGCGAATCGTCGAGCGAGCGACGAAGCTTGGCGCGTTCGGCGGCCTGGCGAAGGGTGAGCTTGAGCTCTTCGGGTTCCCAGGGCTTCGCGACGTAACGCCAGATGTGGCCGCGGTTGACGGCGTCGATGACGGCGTCGAGATCGGCGAAGCCCGTCAGGAGCAGTCGCGTCGCGATGGGATCGAGGGCTTCGGCCTTCTCGAGGAACTCCGAGCCGCTGAGGCCCGGCATGCGTTGGTCGGAGACGATGACGTCCACGCCCCGGCCGGTCGCAAGAAAGGCGAGGGCGGTCTCGCCGCTTTCGGCCGTCTCGACGACGAAGTCACGGCGCAAGAGCCGGCGCAGCGCTTCGAGATTGTCCCGCTCGTCGTCGACGAGCAAAACCCGCGGACGCTCCGCGCCTTCCGGAACCGTGGCCGGCGGGGGCGGCGGCAGGGGGGGACGATCCGCGCTCATCAGTACCTTTGGAGGAAGTAGTCGCTCAGGATCTGCCGATGATCGAAGCAGATCGTCTCGGGCAAGTTCATGGCGTGGTAGATCTCGACCCGCCCCGCATCGTCGCCGGCTTTGGGCTGACCCCGGCCGCGGGCCAGGAAGACGACCGAGGTCGTGTGGAAGCGCGCGTCCCGATCGGGGTGCGAATAAACGTGGAACTGGCGGATGAGTTCGACGTCGAGGCCGATCTCTTCGCGGACTTCGCGAAGGGCGGCTTCCTCAACAGTTTCGCCGATTTCGACGAAGCCGCCGGGGAGCGCCCACCCGAAGGGTTCGAACTTCCGCTCGATGAGGGGAATGAGGCCGGCGCCAAGGTCGACGATGACGTCGACCCCTAGACGCGGCGTATTGGGGGGCCAAGACTCCGATTTGGGCGCGTTTTCAGTGTTCATGGCCTCGTGCTAGGCTCCCGTTCCATCATGATTATCGGTGTACCGAAGGAAGTTAAAAATCACGAATACAGAGTTGCGATGACTCCGGCGGGCGTCAAGAGCCTTGTTGCCATGGGTCACAAGGTTCTTGTCGAGAAAAGCGCGGGAGAGGGCTCCGGCATCCTCGATGAGCACTACACGGCCGCCGGCGCGACGATCGTCGCGACCGCGAAGGACGCTTGGGCCGCCGAGATGGTCATGAAGGTCAAGGAGCCGCTCGAGTCCGAGTTCGGCTTCCTTCGCCCCGGTCTCTACCTCTTTACTTATCTGCACCTCGCGGCCGAGCCGAAGCTCGCCGCCGCGCTCACCGAAAAGAAAGTCCGCGCGATCGCCTACGAGACGATCCAGACGCCGGACCGCGCGCTGCCGCTCCTCAAGCCGATGTCCGAAGTCGCGGGTCGCATGGCGCCGCAAATCGGCGCCGCGCTCCTCGAGAAGCGCAACGGCGGCCGGGGCGTTCTGCTCGGAGGCGTGCCGGGCGTTCACCGCGGCGTCGTGACGATCATCGGCGGCGGTATCTCGGGCACGAACGCGGCCAAGATCGCCGTGGGCCTGGGCGCGAACGTCTACATCCTCGAGCGCGACCAGAAGCGCCTCGAGTACCTGGACGACATCTTCGGCACCTCGGCGACGACGCTCATGAGCAACCCCGTCACGATCGAAGAGTGCGTGGCGAAGTCCGATCTCGTCATCGGTTCGGTTTTGATTCCGGGCGCGAAAGCCCCCAAGCTCGTCACGCGCGAGCTCGTGAAGAAGATGGCGCCGGGCTCCGTGCTCGTCGACATCGCGATCGACCAGGGCGGCTGCTTCGAGACGTCGAAGCCGACCTCGCACGCGAACCCGACCTACATCGAGGAAGGCGTCACCCACTACTGCGTGACGAACATGCCGGGCGCGGTCTCGCGCACCTCGACCTTCGCGCTGACGAACCACACGATCACCTACGCGCTCAAGCTCGCGAAGAACCCGGTCGAGGCGATCCTCGCCGACCCCGCGCTCGCGCTCGGCGTGACGACGTGGGACGGCGCCGTGACCTACGAACAGGTCGCGAGCGATCTCAAGCTCCCGTACACGCCGCTCAAGCAGGTCCTCGGCTGAGTTGAAAACGCTCATCTGCATCCCGACTTACAACGAGCGGGAAAACCTGGAGGCCTTCACCTCGGCGGTGTTGGCCTCGTCGCCCGCGACGACCGAGATCCTCGTCATCGACGACAATTCGCCGGACGGCACGGGCGCGCTCGCCGACGCGATCGCCGCGCGAAATTCGCGCGTGCACGTGCTTCACCGGGCCGGAAAGCTCGGGCTCGCGACGGCTTATCTCGAAGGTTTCCGTTGGGGGCTGGAGCGTGATTTCGAGTGGATCTTCGAGATGGACGCGGACTTCTCGCACGACCCCGCGCATTTGCCCGAGTTCCACGCCGTCATGGCTTCGGGCAAGGCCGACGTCGTGTGCGGCAGCCGTTACGTGCCGGGGGGAGGGGTCTCCAATTGGAGCCGCGGCCGCTTGTTGCTCTCGCGCGCGGGCTCGCTCTATTCCGAGCTTTGGCTTGGCGGCGGGATCAAGGACTGGACCGGCGGCTTTAACGTTTGGCACCGTCGCGCGCTCGCGCGCATGGGCCTCTCGTCGTTGCGCTCGAAGGGTTACGCCTTCCAGATCGAGATGAAGTACCGCGCGCTTTTGACCGGCGCGCGTCTCATCGAGACGCCGATCGTCTTTCGCGAGCGGCGCGCGGGCCACAGCAAGATGAGCGGCTCGATCGTGCGCGAGGCCATCGGCGGCGTCGCGCTCCTGCGGATCCGTTCCGAGTTCGACCGTCTCTTCGCTTGAGCGATAGAACAAATCGGCTTCGGCGCTAGGGGTTTCTTCAGAAAAATTATTTTATGGGATCCCCTTGCGGGCTCTTTTGCTTTGGTTGAGCTGACGTAAGCTTGTTATCGGAGGATCTCTAAAAATGTTTAAGCAACTTGGAACGGTAATGGCTATGACGGTGTTGGCTCTTTCGCTCGGCGCTTGCAACAAGAAGGACGCGGCTCAAGAAGCGGCGCCTCCGGCAACGACGGAAGCGGCTCCCCCGGCAGAAGCTCCTCCGGCGGACGCAGCCGCTGGAACGACGACCGAGGCGGCGCCGGCCGAAGGTTCGGGCGACCATTCCGGTCACTAATCGTATCGCCATCCGGTGATCGAGGGCCCGGGTTCCCGAAAGGGAGCCTGGGCTTTTTTTTCGGCCGGGTTCCGCTCAATCTCTAGCGCGCATTGCCAAACCTCGGATGCAAGGCTCGAAGGAGCGAAATGTACACTTGTACATGAGTCGACTGAGTACGCCGCAGACGAGGTTTCGCAATGCGCGCTAGAGGATGTGGACGTGGGCCGAGGGTTCCGGTTCGAAGCCGATGGCGATGGCCCAGCTCTCGAGACGGCGGCCTTCGCCGGCGAGGGACCTGGCGTAGAGCTCCAGCTGCGCCCGGATGAGCTCGCGTCGCCGATCGTCCGCCAACGCCGCCTGGGTTCGCGAGGTCTTCCAGTCCAGCAGGATCCAACGGTCCGGATCGCGGCACCAGAGCGCGTCGGCGAAACCGCTGAGGCGATAATTTTCTCCCGTCACGAAGAGGCCGAACTCCTTGCGAATCCGCTCGGGATGCTGGCGTAGATCCTCGAAGTAAGCTTCGAGTTCGGGCAGCGCGCGGATTTTTTCGCAGAGGATGCGCAGGCGCGGATCGTCGTCGGCGCGTGCGAGCCGCGCCAAGTGGTCGGCGTCCCCATTCCAGAGTTCCAGGATTTCGTGCAGCCGCGTGCCTAATTGCGTTTGGTCGCGCCGTTTGACGAACGCGGCTTCGAGTCCGCGCGGGCGCCGGAACCGCGCGCGCGCGGGATCCTCGGGGAAGAGACGGCGAAGGTAGCGACTAACCCCTTCGCGGTAGAAAGCGGGCGCGGGCGCGAGGTTCGGCGCGGGCGCGGGCCAGGTCCAAAGACGCGATCTGTCGAGCGCGGGGGCGTCCTCGCTTTTCGATTCATCGAAGAGCGTCCACGCGAGCACGCCCTTCGCTTCGAGATCGGCGAATTCAAAACGGAGTTCCTTGAGCAAGCGGTTCCAGTGTCCCTGGTCTTTGGGCGGTAGCCCCAGCGCGAGCCAAGGGTCGGGACTCGATTTGGGATCGCCCGGGGTGTGCAGGAAGAGGTCGAGGGAGTGCTTGGCGCGCGTGAGCGCGACGTAAAAGAGGCGTCGCTTCTCGGCCGCGAGCTGGCGGCTCTCGAAACGCGCGTGGATGCGGTGAAGGAGCGAGGGGCGCGGTTTTCCGCTTTCCGTCGAAGCGAAGCGGAATTCGAAGGCGCTACCTTCCTCGTTTTCGAGGGCGAGTCCGTATCCGGCCCGTTCGGCCTCGACGAACTCGGGGAGGTAAAGCGCCGAGAACTGCAGGCCCTTGGAGGCATGGACGGTCATGAGTCCGAGGGCCTCGGGATCTTCGCTCGCGGGGCCGAGCGCTTCGAGGCTCGCCTCGAAGGCCGTGCTCGAGGCTTCGAGCGCGTCCGCCACGGAGGCGTAGTCGAGGAGCGCGACCTCGCCGGAGGCTTCGAAGGCCTCTAGGAACGCGTAGAGCGCCGTGGCCCACTCCGCGCCACCCTCAAAGCGACGCGGCGAAACGGCGAGGCAGAAAGCGCGCGCGGCGCCGATGACGTCGGAGCTGAGCGGGCTCGGCAGGGGACCGCTCGTTTCGCGTCGGGCCGGATCGGCGTGACGCCAGAATTCGAGCGCGAAACGGGCGAGCTTGGCTTCGGGCTCGGCCAGGGCGCGGAGATAGCTCACGAAAAGGCGCGTGAGCAGGTGCTTGAGCGGCGCCGCCGGCCCGGGCAGGCGGACCCTCAGCCCGAGGCGAGCGAGTTCGGTCGCCGTCTGGTGCAAACGCTTCCAGCTCGTGAAGAGCGCGACGTGAGTGTGCCCGGGACCGAGTTCCTCGCGGCGACGCAGGTAGGCGTCGCGAAGCGCGGAAGAAAAATCGTGGCGTGGCGGCGCTTCGAAGACCCGGATGGGTTGCGCAAGGTCGACGCGCCCCGTTCGTCCTTCCGCGAAGAGCAAGCTCTGCGGCGGGGGATCCTCGGGCCGCTCCGACGGACGAAAAAGGCCGGCCACGACGCGATTGAAAAAGTCGAGCGGGGCGCGATCGCTTCGGTAGTTCGTGTCGAGGGTGCGCAGGCTCAGATCTGGCGAGGCGCGAAGGCGTAGGAAGACCCGCACGTCGGCTTTGCGAAAGGCGTAGATGCTTTGTTTGGGGTCGCCCACGACGTAGAGTTCGGTTTCGGGACCGGCCAGACGTTGGACGATTCCGAACTGCCGTTCGTTCGTATCTTGGAATTCGTCGACGAGGATGAGGCGAGGCGGGGGCAGGAGCCGCTCGCCTTCGCGCTCGCGCCTTTCGAGGAGGGCGGCGAGTTCCTCTTCGAGGGCGTTGAAGTCGAGAATGCGCGGCGCCCCGTCGCGCGCGAAGCGAAGGAAGGCGAAGAGGCGTTCGAGCGCTTCGATCTCTTCGGCGCGGCCGCGATCCGAAAGCGCGTCGAGCAAGCCGTCGTCGGCCATTTCGCGGAGGCGTTGGACGCCTTCGTAAAAGACGGGTTCGAGTTTTTTGAGTTTACGCGCGGCGCCCGACGTAAAGGTAATCTTGCGGAGCGCGGCGCCGTCCGAGCGGCCGGCCAGGAACTCCTCCACGGCCGGAAGGAAGGAAGTCTCGACCTCTTCGGGTTTGAGCGCGTCGCGCGCGCGCGCGAAGTCCGCGCGCAGGTCGGCGAGACTCGTTTCGAAGGCGCCGCGGGCACGTTCCAAACTCGCGTTTTCGCGCTCGAGATCCTCGGCCAATATCGAGAACCAGAGTCGCTCCCCGAGATCGAGGACCTTCGAAGCGGCGAGCGTACCGATGAGCGCGGCGGCGTCGGGGAAGCGGCGCAGTCGCGAGAGCAAATGACGTCGGCGCAGTCGACTCGCCACGGGTGGCGCGACGAGGCGGCCGCGCTCATCGTAACCAAGCTCGGCGAGGAAAGGACGCAGAAGTTTGAGGCAGAGCGAGTGGAAGGTGCCCACGCGCGATTCCTCGAGGAATTCGCTGAGCAGGTCGTCGCGGCCAAGTTCGGCGAGTCGCGTCTGGATGCGCTCCTGCATTTCGCGCGCGGCGTCCTCCGTGAAGGTGAGGCAAAGAATTTCGCGCGGTCGGGCCGGAAACTTGGACGAAGCTTTGGATTTTCCCGTCGCGGGATCGACGCCGAGTCCCTCGAGGTAGCGAGAAACGAGGCCGTGCGTCTTGCCGCACCCCGCGCCCGCTTCGACGATGTCGCGGCGGGGCGGCGTCGTGGCTTCGGTGAAGGAAAAACTCGTCTGGCTCATGCGCGCGTCTCCCGGCTAAGGTCGGGACGTCCGCAGAGGGCGACGACGTGGCATCGGTCGCATGCGGTTGCTTGGCGAGGTTCCGGCGCGAAGTCTCCCCGGTCAAGGCGAGCCCGGATTTCGGCGAGCGAAGCGTCGAGTTGAGCTTCGGCCTGTCGCCAGTCTTCTTCTTTCGGGATGGTCACGCGGTATCGGGCCGAGAGACTTCGCGTGAAGAGTTCGTGCACGGGGCCGGGCGCATCGGGGCCCACGAAGAGCACGGAGCGCGAAGGATCGAGGGGCTGCAGATAGCCGCCGACCCAGAAGCGTCCGGCCTCGAGCGGTGCGGACGGCGCGGGGAGTTCTCCTTGGGCGGGCGCCGCCGCGAGCCGGCCGCTTTCCAGCAGGCGGCGGTAGAGCGCCCACTGAATCTGGCCCGCGTTCACGAGCCCCTTCAGGGTGGCGGCCGGCAGCGAACCCGTTTTGTAATCCCAAAGCCCGAAGCCGCCTTCGTAGAGGTCGATACGATCGATGCGACCGCGCAGCGAGAATCCGTTCGTGTCGCACGGAGCGAAAGCGAACTCGCTCAGGACCCGGCGGGGACCCGCGAGGTCGCGCAGTGGGGCTTCGAACTCGTTCACGTGTCGGGTCAGCGCACGAAGGTAACTCGGAATGTAGTTGCGGAGATAATTTTGGTGCCCGGGCGTGCTGCGCTCGCCGGCTTCTTTCGCGAGCGTCTCGAGGAAGAGGGCTTCGAGGAGCGCGCGGGGCACGCGCCAGTCGTCGTCGCCGGCCCTTACGAAGAAGAGTTCGAGGACGCGGTGAATCCAGTTGCCTCGTTTGAGGGGCGAAAGGTCCTCGCTGTCCCAACCTTCGGGGTCTTCGAGTCGTAAGCGGCGCGAGATGTAGTAGCGGCGGGGGCAGGTCAGCACGGCCTCGAGGCCCGAGGCGGATTCGGGTCTCGCCGGACTCTCGCGCGTGCCGAAGTTCACTTCGCGGGCATCGAAGCGGGGGACTTCGCGCCGGAAAAGTCGTAAGCGGGGCCGGAGCGCCGCGAGCCAGCGGGCGAGCGCGGGGGCTTCACGCGACGGGTCGGGCAGCCGCACGCCTTCGGCCGCGAGCCAGGTTTCGACTTCGCGGGGGACGAGTCGCCGGGCGCGGGTTTCCGGGGAAAGGGGCGAGAGAAGTTTTTCGAGGCTTTCCGCGCGCGTCCACAGCGTCGCTTCGCTCGCGCCGACCCAAGCCAAGTCTTCGAGCGGAAAGACGGAGGGCCCCGTGGCGTGCGATCGCGGATCGCTGGCCGTCTCTTCGTCGCTTTCCAGCCAGCCTTCGTCCTGGAGGACTTCGAGCCACGGACCGCGCACGAGCGGGTCTTCGAGGCGCGAACGGAGTTGCAGGGCGGCTTCGACCGGCAAGCCTTTCTCGTCGACGAGTTCGAGCAGCAGGGCCTCGACGTCGAAACTCGCGTTCTCTTCTCCTGGTCGGTGGAGCGGATGATCCTCGGGACGATCCCTCGCCTCGAAGTCGGCGAGCAGCCGCAGGCGTCGGACCTGGGAACTCAGTCGAGAAGCGCCCTCGCTGAGGTCCCAGCGAAGGGAGTCGGGCAGGATCTCGAGGAGCAGCGAAGCCCGGGGCTTCGGCTCTCGAAAGGCCCAGAAGAGATCCTCGTCGGCGCGCGAAGGCGCGTCGAGCTCGGCGACTTCGTGGGCGAGAAATGGAGCGACGTCGTCGGGCGCCTCGAGCCGTTCGACCTTCAGGTGACGTCCGAGCGCGGCGAGCAGGCGCTCTTCGTCGGCGAAGAGTTCCTTCACGGCGGGGACGACGACGCGCGCGGGAGCGTCGCCCGGCTGCAACTCGAAGAGGCGGGCGAAGAAGGACGGGGGAAGGGCGCGGGAGACGAGAAAGTCCGCGGCCGTCGCGCATTGGTCCCAAGGGCTGAAGAGTTCACCCCGCTCACGCGCGAAGGCCTGGGCCTGCAGATAGGTGGTGAGAATCGGCGTGAAGGCGGCCGATTCGAAATCGCCGCTCAAAAGCTCGCCGGCGAGTCTCGCCCAGAGCGCGAGCGGGACGCCGAAAGTGGCGAGTTCCTCGGCGCGCTCGAGTCGAAAGCGCAAACCCCGCGGGTCCTCGCTCGTCTCGGTCAGGCCGAGCAGAACGTCGAGACGCGGACAGGCCGGACGGTCGAGCGTCGGAAGTCCCGCGAACTCGGTGCCCAGCCGCAAAATCCGTTTGGCGAGTTCGGGGAAAAGAAAGACGCTCGGGCTCGGCCATGGGCGGCCGATTTCGCGGTAGAGGACGCTGCGAAGATCTTTGAAACGACGGGCGGCGGCGGGCGAGAGCGAGCGGTCGGGCAAAAGGTAAGCCGTTTCGGGCCCGAGGCGTCCGGAGGCGTTCCGCCGTTCGGCGAGATCATCGAAAAGCGCGAGCCAAAGCGACGAACTCATCCGGGTGACCTTAGCAGTTCAGCGCGGAAAGGGCTCGCGGCGACTACTCGGCGGCCGACCAGATCTTCTCGCCGCTTTTGACGGCTTCGGGCTTGAGCACGGAACGGAGCGTCCACTCGTTCGCGATCGCGTAGGCTTCCGCGGAGGGAATCATCGTGATCGTGTCCCAGGGACAGTGCTTCGCGCAGGCCTTGCAGCCGATGCAGCGGTCGACGTCGATCTCGACCATCTTCGCCATGTCGGGAAACTGCGGGCCCGGAACGAGTTCGATGCAATCGACCGGGCAGAATTGCACGCAAGCTTCGCAGCCCGTGCAGCCGGCTTGATCGACGACGGCCAAAACCTTGGGAACTTTGATCTTGCGAACGGGCTTTTCGGCCTTTCGCTCGCGGATCTCCTGGGCTTTGCGCTCGGACTCGTCGCTGTAATCGAACATACCCCTTTAGATTACGGCAGCTTTGGGCGCTTGTCCCCTAAAAAAGGAGGAAGTTTAGGCCTTTAGAAAGGCTTCACGAAGGGCTCGCGCAAGTCGCAGTAGGGTGCCGTGGGGAGCGGCGTAGCAGACGCGGAAGGCCTGGGGCGCCCCGAAGGCCGTGCCGGGCTCGACGACGACTCCGTGCTCTTCGAAGAGACGAAGGCAAAGGGTCTCGATGTCGATGGCCCGTTCCCTCAGAATGAGCGACGCGTCAAAAAGCATGAAGAAGCCCGTCTCCGGCCACGAAAGGGGCGGGAGACGACGGGACGTGAGCAGCGGCTTCAGGTCATCGCCGAAAAGACGGAGCCCTTGTTCGACGGCCAGGAGCCGTCGCGCGACTTCTTGGTAAGCGGCGCCTTGCCGCGCCTGCAGGGCGCGAATCACGGGGAGGTTCGCGAGCAGGGCGCCTTGGAGTTCGGCGCTCGCGGGGGCGGCGTCGGCACCGCGCTCGTCTTCGTGCGTGGTGATCGTCCAGGCGAGCTGCGGACCGAGCGGTTGGTAGCAGGGCCATGCCGAAGACAGCAGCGTCACGCGCGGGTCCAGCAGGAGTTCGCGAAAGGAGCCCGGGGCGACTTCGTTGAACGAGAAGACGCCCGTGCCTTCTTCCGACAGGACGTGGGTCGTCTTGTGCGGGGCGAGGTGCTGCGCGAGGCGAAGGTAGAAAGTCTCCGGGTAGAAGAAGCCGTCCGTCGCGCTCGGGTTCGAAAGCCAGCACTCGTCGAAGTTCGCGAAGTCGAAAGCATCCCATTCTTCCGGGTCGCGCGGGAGCAGGACGACGCGGGCGTTCAGACGGCGGGCCGCCTCAAAAAACGCGGTGGGCGCGAGGGGTTGCATGAGGAGACGAAAGCCGGGCGCGAGGCCGCGTCGCTTGGTGTAGTGCAGGAGCGCGCGCAGGGGGTCGGCGTGAAAGCGAAGGTGCGTGCCCGGCACGTGGCGGGGGCTCAGCACGTCGCGGAGCTTTTCGGCCGTGCGCTCGGCGTCGCCCGCGAGCACGGGGCTCGTGGGGTAGCGGAAGTTAGGGTGCGGCACGCTCGCGTCCAGGCTCGGCTCGACGTTCGGGTAAAGCTCCCGGAGGCGTTGGCGCCAAGCGGAACTGATGAGCGGGGGGAAGAGCGGCGTCGGGGCCGTCGTGACATCGGCCGACATGCCTTCAGTCTACACGAGATCTTCATTCAAGCTCGGGGGGCAAAAGCGTCGAAAAGATGACGGATGCGAAGACCCACGAAGCCCTCCCTCCTTCTTTTTCTCTGGCTCGCGGCGGCGCCGGGGGCCTTGGCCTCGGAGCCCGTGCTTCCCTGCGGGGGCGAGGCTTCGGAGCGGCTCGTCGGGAGCTTTCTCTTCCGTAACTTCGGCGAAGCCCGTCAGTCGGCGCTGCTCTCGGTCGAGGACAATATCGCCGGATTTATCGAGGCTTACGTCGAAGGACGCAAGCTCGGGCTGAAGCACACTTTCCCCGGCGTCGGGCTGCCCTTCGATTTGCTGCACGTGCGGCTGCAGGTGCTCGACTCGGAAGGTCGCGAAGTCCCGGGGCGGGGCGAAGCGTGGCCGGGCGCTGGCCTTTGCGAGCCGCGGCCGGTCTACCCCGGCCAGGACATCGCGATCGGCGACTTGCCCCGCGCGGAACGCGCCGAGCGGGTCCGCGTGGAAATCTGGGGCCGCTTCTTCTCCACTCGGTAGCGACACCCGCTAGAAGGCGTCAGGCTCTTTTTGGTTCAGCGCGCGCGTCAAAATGACGCAGCTGCTGAACCAAAAAGAGCCTGACGCCTTCTAGCGGCGGCGGACACGGATCTCGAGGCCGCCGCTTTCCTGCGCGACCACGACGAAGTCCCAGCGGATCGACAGCGATCCGTTGGCCTCGAGCATTTCTTTGGGAGGATTGGGGAAGGGCGCCGCGGCTTCGAAGGCTTCGCGCGCGGCCCGGTCGAAACCCTCGACGCCGCTCGAGGCGAGGAGCTGCACGCCCTTGAGCGCGCCGGACTTGTCGAGCGTCACCTGGACCTTCGTCACGTGCTCGGCGGCCTGGATGGGGGCGCTCTTGCGATCGAGCGAAGCCGAGGCGGCTTGCACGCGGTTCTGCCAGCGGTGGGCGAGCTTCTCGCGGATACGTTCGAAGAATCCGTAGTACTTGAACTCGCGCGTGTTGAGCATCGTCTCGGCGGCCACGGCCACGTGGGGGAGGTAGTCGTCCGTCGCCGACTCGCCGTCGCCGCCGAGTCGGCTCGGGGGCAGCGCGGCCGGTTGCCGGGGTAGCGTCTTCACGACGCCCGTCTTGGAGTCGAGCGCGCGATCTTGCTCGAGGTCGAGATCGTGGCGCGGCAACTCGAAGAGCTTGGCCACGCGGGCGGCCGCATCGCCCCCTTCGTTCTCGACGTTACGGAACTTGCCGATCTTCGCGGCCCGCGTCTCGCGGTCGACGCTCTGGTTGACTTTGGAAAGCGCGGCCTTCTCGTCGCGGGGCGGCGCGGGCGAGCGCAGGCGCTCGTCCGTCTGCACGATGCGCTTGGCGGACTCCCCGTCCTCCAGGGCTTCGCGCAGCTCGCGGTCGAGATCGCGGGGAGCGACGGCGCGAACTTCGAGGGAGCGATCGCCGGGCCGGGCGACGAAGCCTTCGGGCGTCGTCAACGGGACGCGGGCGGCGCGCACGAGCACGAGGGCCCCGACCCCGTGCAGAAAGAGGGAAATGCCCAAGCTCCAACGCCGCATCTTGTCCGGTATCGGCAAGAACGGACGCGGACTTCAGGCGAAAACTTTGACGGCTCAGCGAAGGCCGTAAGAACGACGCGGCGTCCAACTGACCCCGGCGCCGACCGTGAAGCCGGGGCGCGCCGTCGAGCTTCGGTAAGTTCCCGCGAGGACGCCGAAGCTCCAGGGAGCCGGCGCGTAGTTCACGAAAACTCCGGCCTCCGCGTTATCGGATTTCTGTTTTTGCATCGCCGAAGCCACGAGCGAAAGCCCGGCCGACCAGCGATCGCCGAAACGTTGGCCGATCTTGATCTCGCCGCGCACGAGCGTATCCCCGCCCATCTGCCCCGCGAGCGCGGAGGCCTCGTCGCCAAAGTCGCGGTCCTTCACGGAGGGCCGCAGCCACTCGACGGAAACGTCCGAAAGCACGAAGGCCGCGCCGTATCCGCCCGTGCCGTGCGCCGACAGCCGCGTGCGCGAGAGCCAGCCGTCGCAAGCGAGCGCGCCGCAGTCCAGCGTCGCGAGCGTCGTGTTGCGGTGGGTGCTCGAGTGTCCGATCGAAAAGCCGAGGATGGCGACGGGGAAAACCTCGCCGGCGGCTTCCGCCGCCGCCACGACCCCCGACGTTTGCAGACGCAAAGTCGGGCGGAGGTAACCGTACCACGGCGAGGGCAGCGCGGCGTTCGGGTCCATCGCCGGCGGGACTCCCCACAGCGCCTCGTTCCAGCCGATCTTGCCCGCGATGGCGGCGCCCCACGGGAAGGAGCGGAGCCCGCCGCCCACGTTGTAATCGAGCTCGCCCGCGCGCGCGGACGCGGCCAGCAAAGACGCCGCGACGACGAAAGCCCGCGCGCTCACAGCAAACCGATCTCGCGGAGACGTTGCTCGAGGTAGTCGCCCGCCAAGATGGGGGGCTCGCGCGGGGTCTCGCCCGCCTTCATGCAGCTCGGCAAGGCCGCGAGCGACATGTCCGAGACGGGATGCAAGAAGAAGGGAATCGAGTAGCGCGTCGGGTTCTTTGCGGCGGGCGGGGGGTTGACCACCCGGTGCGTCGTGCTCTTGAGGCGGTGATTCGTGAGGCGTTGGGGCATATCGCCCACGTTCACGACGATCTCGTGCGGCTCGGTCACGATCGAAACCCAATCCCCGCGCTTGTTCTTCACTTCGAGGCCGGGGCTCGAGGCGCCGATGAGGAGCGTGATGAGGTTGATGTCTTCGTGCGCGCCGGAGCGAACGGCGCCGGGCTCTTCCTTGCCCGTCATCGCCGGGTAGTGGATGGGGCGAAGGATCGAGTTCCCGTGGCGGACCTTCTCGTCGAAGTAATTTTCGGGCAGCTCGAGCCCGAGCGCGATCGCGCGCAGCATCTCGATGCCGAGGTCGAGCAGGCCCGAGTAAAGCAGGCGAAGGGTCGTATCGAAGTGGGGGACGTCGGGGACGAGCACGTTGGGCGGGTATTGGCCGGCGAGCGCGTGGTCCTTGGGGACTTCCATGCCGACGTGGAAGAATTCCTTGAGGTCGCCGTGCTTGGAGTCTTTCGCGTGCTCCTTGCCGAAGGAGGTGTAGCCGCGCGCGCCGCCCGTGCC
>DDRA01000174.1:378-934 GCA_002343545.1 Bacteriovoracaceae bacterium UBA2428 | reverse complement strand
TAGCCGCGCGCGCCGCCCGTGCCGTGAACTTCGTAGGTTCGCTTACGTTCAGTCGGCAGGTGGAAGAAGTCGCCGATGACGGAGTACGCGCGCTTTTGCAGGTCTTCCGAAACGGCGTGACCGCGAACGACGACGAAGCCGATGTCCGTGTAGGCACGAAGCAGGTCGGCGACGAAGCGCGCTTTGCGACTCGCGTCGCCGGACAGGAAATCGCGGGCGTCCAGGGTCGGGACTTGGGTTTCGGCCATAGGGGTTCCTCCGGGACTTGGTTTTAGCGGCTCTTTGGCCGTTGCGAAAGCCCCGTCTCGGGATCCGCGGGGGGACTTGCAAGCCCGGCCGGGACCCCTACAATGAAGGGGTGGAAGTTTCGCTCGACGCCTTCGCCCTCCGTGCGGTTTCGCTGCTCGTGATCGTGACCCTCGCGGGTTGCCGCGGGAACGCGAATCTCGAACCGCGCGACTGGGACGAGCTCGTGCCGACGAGCGTCGCGGGGCATTCCGAAGAAGACCATTCGGGCTTCGAGCCGCGCACGCAAGACGGCGGCGTCGAGGAAAAC
>DDRA01000174.1:0-278 GCA_002343545.1 Bacteriovoracaceae bacterium UBA2428 | reverse complement strand
GCCGGCAACACGCCCGCCGACTAAGGAAGTTTCGTGAATTCGTAACCCGGAACCGTTTTGGGCACGCACTTCTTCGAATCGTAAAGGAAGAAGGTCCGGAAAAAACGCTCCGGGCTCAAGGCAGAGGCCTTCAGCGGGTCGGGCCCCTCATGACGGATCTCGTACGAGCAAAGCAAGGCGAAGTCCGGGAGATGGTATAAAGTCGCCTTGAAGGCGAGCGCCTCCCCTTGAGCCGCTTCCATTGAAAAACCGAAAGGCAGCTTCGTACGGGGTTCGAC
>DDRA01000121.1 GCA_002343545.1 Bacteriovoracaceae bacterium UBA2428 | reverse complement strand
TTCATTTTTGGGGAGCAGACCAGCCCCAAGACCCAAGTCCGCACCAGCACCAAGGCCTCCCACGGCATTCGCCGTCGGGGGCCTTTTTCGTTGGTGCGGCACCACGCACCGAAATGAACGAGAATTCACCTAGACTCAAGCGTCTGCCGCTTCTCCTCAAACCGACCCAGGTCTGCGCCGAACTCGGGATCGGCAGGACCAAGGCGTACCAACTCTTCCAATCGGGCCAGATCCAGGTCCGCCGGATCGGGCGCTCGATCCGCGTCCACCGGGACGAACTCGAGCGGTTCGCGCGATCGAACCAGGAGGTGGACTAGTGGAAGTCCTCGACCAAACCTTGCGATCGGTGCCGGAACTCGGCCTCGCCTTTTTCTATGGTTGCCGAGACAGCGCTCCCAAAGAGGAGACTCTCGGGTGGGACGCGTTCGTCGAGAAGTTGAGTCGTCGGGATGTTCGACCGTCGAAAGACGGTCTGGCTTTCTCGCCGGCCCGCTTTCGCGCGGGAGGGAAGCGCCGGAACAAAGACGTCTTGGCCGTTTGCGCCCTTGTCGCGGACCTCGACGGTACTGACTTCGAGGAGTATCGCGCCGTGTTCGAGTCGAAGATGTACGCGTGTTTGGCGCATACGACGCATTCGCATGAGCCCGGGAAGCCTCGGTGGAGGGTTGTGGTCCCTCTCGACCGGCCCGTCAGTGCGGCCGACTGGGGCGCGTTCTACACGGCGGCGTGCCAGTACCTGTTCGGAGATGCGTGGGACAAGTCTTGCTCGGACCCGGCACGGCTCCACTATCTGCCCTCTTGTCCGCCTGGCCGGAAGATGTGCGCTCGGGTCGTGGTCTTGCACGGGGAACCCTTCGAGGTGTCGTCGGTTCTTCGAGCCGCGCCCGCCTCGCGGGGATGCATCGAGCGGTTGCGGTCCGGCGAGGTCGCCGACGGCGAGAAGCACTCGGCGCTGCGCGACGCCGTGCGGGCCATGCGGGGCGCCGGTTGGGCAATGGACCGGGCCAAGTCGGAGGTTCGAAGGGTATTGACCCTGTGGGACCGCGAGGGCAGGCTCGGCGAGCCTCTCGATCGGGAACTCGAGGTCTGGGAGCGCGACGTCGAGCGCGTGTGGCGCCGATTCGAACCCGATGTTCGTTCCGACGTTCCCGACAGAGCCGGGCCGTACGTTCGCAACGATGGCATGCTGTGGCGCGCAAAGCAGTCGGCCGACGGCGCGCAGCTCGTCCCGCTCACCAACTTCGACTGCCGGATCGTCAGCGAGTCGTTTCGCGACGATGGCCAAGAGTGTTCGATGGTCTTGGGGATCGAAGGCGCTTGCGGAGGCGACCGCCTTCCGAGGGCGTATGTCGGCAAGGCCGAACTCCAAGCGGGCAGACTGCCCGACTCCTGGGGGCTCAAGCCGATGTACATGGTCGGCCCGTCGGTCAAGGAGCACGCGTTCCACGCGATCGTGGAATTGTCCGGCGAGATTCCCCGCGAGACCATCTACACGCATACGGGTTGGCGCAACATCGACGGTCGCGACGTCTTCCTGCACGCCGGGGGAGCCATCGGAAAAGACGGGCCGGTGGCGGGAATCGAGACGGACTTGGCCGATTCGCTCGGACGCTACTCTCTCCCGCCTCCTTCCGAAGGGCGGCAGTTGCTGGAGGACCTGCGCGCCGTGCTGCGGTTCCTGGATGCGGCCCCGAGTCGGGTTTCGGGACCTCTGTTCGCCGCCGCATTGAGAGCGGTGCTCGGCGGATCCGACGTCACCCTTTGGCTGTTTGGCCCGACTCAGTCCCAGAAGTCGAGTTTGGCGGCGGCCCTGCTGAACCTGTTCGGGACCGGGTTCGAGAGGAACCGGCTGCCTGCGACTTGGAACGGGACGGCGAACTCCATCGAGGGTCTCGGGTATGTCGCCAAGGATCTTCCTCTGGTCGTCGACGACGCTGTTCCGCGCGGCTCGCGCCAAGACGTCTTGCGGCTCGACGGCACGATTCAGAGGGTCCTGCGAAGCGTCGGGAACAGCGCCGGGCGAAGCAGAATGCGTGCCGACGGTTCGCTGCGTTCGGTCAAGGCTCTGAGGTGCGGCTTGATCTGCACCGGGGAAGACCTTCCGCGCGGCGAGTCGGAGACCGCGCGCTGTCTCGTCGTGGAGGTCTCTCGCGGCGAGGTCGAGCTCGACGTCATGAGCGAGGTGCAGCGGTTTGGCGCGGAGGGACGGCTCGCCCGCGCCATGGCCGCATACCTGAAGTGGCTGGCCAGGGACCTCGACGGCATGAAGCACAGGTTCCGGGAGAGGATCGCCTCGGCTCGGACGGGGCTGCGGACCGCCGAGAACGCGGCGCAACTCGAAGCGGCTGCGGAGCTGTTCGCGGCGTTCGCCTTGGAGTGCGGACTGCCCGAAGACGAAGCGAGCGAAGCCCTTGGCGCCATCGTCGGCGGTGTTCGGGAGGCGGCGTCGAGGCAGGAGCGCTATCAGCGCGACCACAATGCGGCGGACCGGTTCTTGGCGATCCTTCTCGAGCTCCGGGAGACCGGGCAAGCGCGCCTCGAAACCGTCTCCGCTCCACCGGGCGAAAACCTCGCGGGAACCATGGTCGGCTGGGCGCGGGACTGCGATGCTTTCCTGCTGCCGGAGATCGCCTACAAGATGGTCGCCGAGTTCGCGGAGAAGTCAGGACAACCGCTTGGAGCCAGCAAGACGGGGCTCTGGAAGATGCTCTCTGAAAGAGGCGTGCTGATTCGCCAAGTCTCCCAGAGCGGGTACGCCAGCAAGCAACGGATCGGGCACAGAGTGAGGAGCGTGATCCATCTCAAGGACGTCCTCGCCGATGACGACTTCTTTGGTAACTCCGGTAACGGGGAGGTCGACGAGGCGACGCAATGACCGCGAACGAACCAAGGGGTCGCTACCGGTTCTGTTACCGGTGCGACTCTTCTCGGTGCGGCGAGGTGGTAACGGAAGCGGTATCCGAGCCAGACTCGGGCCTCGTCCGCGCGGGCCCGCGGCGGAGGCCCGTTACCACCGTTACCACCGTTACCCTAGAAAAACAGCGGAGTCGGGAACGGCGCGGCAAGGCACGATTCCCCTTGGTCGCCATGACCGCAATGGAGAGAGTGCACGCGCCGTCCGCGGCGAGAGTCGGACGCAATCTTGGGAGCTCGGGTCCCCCCTCGAAGAGAGAGGAGCCCACTCCTCCGTCCGGATGTGACACGGGAATTCGAGAAAGGGTCTGCCGCGTACAAATCGTTCTGATTGTTGGAATACTCCGCGATGCGCGGAAGGATTCGTTCCCCTCCTTTCTGGGAAACGGCCGAGAGCCTCAGATGAACACTACTCGACTTTGCTTCCAGCGCGCTTGACTGCATCCTTGGTAGCCCCCTAGGTGGCTTGATTGGATGTGCAGAAGGGATCGAACGGCTTGAGTTCGTGCCCATTCACCGCAATGGACGAGCTTTTTGACACCAACTGCACCGCTCCAGAACCTGTGGAACACGAGCGACAAGTGATCCTGAACAGGGTGAGTCACGCGTTGACGATCTCTGCTTTTGACTGCGCTTGCTCATCTTCCACTAGGCGGTCGAGCCTCCTCTACACCACCTAGTGTAGTGTCTCATTAATA
>DDRA01000110.1 GCA_002343545.1 Bacteriovoracaceae bacterium UBA2428 | reverse complement strand
GAACCTTGCCGAGCGAGGAGCCCGGAATGTTCACGGGGAACGGTTTGAGGTCCAAAAGCATGACCACGAACACGAAAAGCACTGAGATCGCGCCCGCGTAGATGAGGATCTGCACGGCTCCGATGAAGTAGGCGCCCAAACCGAAGTAAAGCGCACCCGTCGAGAAGAGCGTGCCCATGAGCGCCATGGCCGAAACGACGGGGTTTCGCGCGAAAGCCGCGAGGCACCCGCAGGCCAGAACGAAAACCCCGATCACGTACTGAAGAACGCTGGGCTGCTCCATCAGAAACGGCCTCCACGGTTAAGGTAGTAGGAAACGACCATCGTCACGATCGCGTTGAAAATGCCGAGCGGGAGAAGCATCTTCCACCCGAGGTCCATCAGCTGGTCGTAGCGGAAACGCGGCAACGTCCAACGAACCCAAACGAAGACCCACATGAAGAAGAAGACCTTCACCACGAAAGAAATGAGTTGGCAGATCACCGCGAGCAGGGCCGCCGTCTCGAGCGTGACGCCGGCCGCGTTCTGCCAGAACTCGCGCAGCATCGCCTCGTTCACGAACGGAACGTTGTAGCCACCGAAGAACAGCGTCGCGAGAAAAGCCGACGCCAAATACATCGACACGTACTCGCCCAGGAAGAAGAGACCGAACTTCAGTCCGCTGTATTCCGTATGGTATCCCGCCACGAGCTCGGACTCACCCTCGGGCAAGTCAAAGGGGAGTCGGTTCGTCTCAGCGAAGGACGAGATCCAAAGGATCAGGAAGGCGAGGGGCTGCAACCCCGCTCCCCACATCGGCAACGAACTGCCGTGCGCCTGAAGCTTCACGATCTCGCGAAGATCCAAGGTCCCGTAGGTCAGCACGAGCGAAACGACCGTGATCCCGATCGCGATTTCGTAGCTGATCATCTGCGAGCTCGAGCGGAGCGCGCCCATGAGCGAGAACTTGTTGTTCGAGGCCCAGCCGGCCGCGAGAACCGAGTAGACGTGTAGGCTCGTGATCGCGAGCACGAAGAGAAGTCCCACGTTGATGTTCGCGACCTGAACCGGAACTTCGGTTCCGTCCAGGATCAGGTGGCCCGAGATTGGGATCGCGGCGAACGCGAGGATCGGCGGGATCACCGCGAGGCAAGGCGCGAGCTGGAACAGGATCTTATGCGCCTGCGCCGGGATGTTTTCTTCCTTGAAGACCATCTTCAGGGCATCCGAAAGCGGTTGCATCAAACCGAAGGGCCCCACGCGGTTGGGGCCGCGACGACGCTGCATCCAAGCCGAGCCCCAGCGTTCGATCATGAGGATCACGGGAACCCCCGAAAGGAGCCCCACGCCGACGAGCACCACGAGCAGATAGGACAATCCGGCCGGACTCCAGAGCCAGCCGCCCAAAGCGGACAACGTTTCCATTATCGCGTCTGCCTTTCACGAACCGCGGCCATGAGTTCGGCCAGTTGTCCCGAAACCTTCGGAACCGCCGGGGTCACCTCGGAAGCCGGACGCGCAAGCGCCTCGAATTCCGCGCGGAATTTCTTGATCATCGAGGTCACGGGCATCGCGCAGGCGTCCGACAGAACGCAGATCGTCTTGCCCGCCATGTTGGCGCAAGCCTGCAGAGCCTTATCGATGTCGGCCTGCGTTCCTTCGCCCTTCACGAGGCGCTTGATCATGAGGTAGGTCCACTTGGTGCCTTCACGACAGGGCACACACTGACCGCAGGACTCGTGGGCGTAGAAACGCGCCGTGCGCATGCAAACTTCGGGGATCGAACGACGATCGTCGAGTACGATGACCGCGCCGCTGCCGAGCATCGTGCCCTTGGCCGCGAGGCTATCGAAGTCCATCTTCACGTCGAACTCGTCGGCCGTGAGAAGGGGCGAAGAGGAACCGCCCGGGTAGCAGGCCTTGAACTTGCGGCCGGGAAGGGGGCCACCGCAAACCTCGTTCAGCAGAACGTTGAGGTTCGTGCCGAGCGGGAGCTCGTAGAAGCCGGGGTTTTTCACGTCGCCCGACACCGAATAGACGAAGGTACCCGCCGAGCGCGGCGTGTTCTGTCCGAGCTTGAGGAACCACTCGGCCCCGTTCAGAAGGATCCCGGGCACGTTCGCGAGCGTCGCGACGTTGTTCACGACGGTCGGGCAACCGAAAGCGCCGCTGACGGCCGGGAACGGAGGCTTGAGACGCGGTTGGCCGCGGTCGCCTTCGAGCGATTCGATGAGCGCCGTCTCTTCGCCGCAGATGTAGGAACCGGCGCCGGGATGCACGGTCAGATCGAAGTTACGACCCGAACCAAAGATGTTCTTGCCGAGGTAGCCTTTCGCGTAGGCTTCTTCGATCGCTTTTTCGAGGCGTTCGATCGCGAGCCGAAGTTCGCAACGAACGTAGATGTAGCCCGTTTCCGAACCGATCGCGGAAGCCGCCGAGATCATGCCGTCGACCAAACGGTGCGGCATGTGCTCCATGATCTGACGATCCTTGAAGGTGCCGGGCTCGCCTTCGTCGGCGTTGCAGACGAGGTAAACGGGCTTGCCCGAGTTCTTCGGGATGAAACTCCACTTCATGCCGGCCGGAAAACCCGCGCCGCCCAATCCACGGAGACCCGAATTCTTTACTTCCGTAATGATCGCGTCGGGCGCCATCGCGACGGCCTTGCGAGCGCCGGCGTAGCCGCCGAGTTTCTTTTCGTAGACGTCGATCGTCCAAGACGAGGGTTCGTCGAAACCTTGGAGCAGCACGCGGGTTTCGAGGGGATGCGCGGGACGAAGTTTTTGCGCCATGTCTCCAAACTCCTTAAGCCACGCCGCCGTCGGCAACGCGTTTTTCGTAGCAAGCGTGGCCGCCCCGGCCTTGCTTCAAAAGCGCCACGATCTTCTCGACCCTTTCGAGATCGAGCTCTTCGTGGAAGTCCCAGTCGTTCACCTGCATGACCGGAGCGGTCGAGCACGAGGCCAGGCATTCGACTTTCTCGATCGAGAAGAGACCGTCGGCGCTCGTTTCGCCGGCCTGGATACCGAGCAGCTGCTGAAGCTTAGCCACGATTTCGTCGCTGCCGCGAAGGTAGCAAGACATCGTCTGGCACACCTGCAGGACGTACTTGCCCTTACGGTCAAGACGGAAGAACGTGTAGAAAGAAGCGACTTCGCGAACGCGCGCCGGGCTGAGCCCCAAACGCCCCGCGACGTACTCCATCGACTCCGGACTCAACCAACCGATCTCCGACTGCACCTTGTGCAAAATCGGGATCAGCACCGCATCCTTCTTCGGGTAGCGGGTCAGGAGCCACTGGAATTTTTTCTCGGTTTCCGGAGAGAACTCGTAGGCCACGACCTATTCCTTCCCGCTGACGATGGTGCTGCCGAAGGGGTCGAAGGTCGATTCTTCTTCCACGGCTTCGGGGAAATTCTGTCGGTAGAACACGTCGAAGTCCTTGCGGAGCGGATGGCCCTGAAAAGCTTCGGGCATCAACATCCGGCGAAGGTCGGGGTGTCCTTCAAAATGGATTCCGTACATGTCGTAGGTCTCGCGCTCGAGCCAGTTCGCGCCCGGCCAGAGATCCACGATCGTACGCACGCCTTCGCTCGAAGCGGCTAACTCCGTGATCGGCACGATGACGTTGCAGCGTTTCTTGCGCTCCATCGAGATGAGTGCGTAGACAACCTTGAATCGAAGCGCTTCGGACTTTTCGTCGTAGGCGGTCAGATCGGCCAGATGGTCGAAGGCGCCCCCGGGAAGCGAATGCAGACGGGTCAGTAGTTCGTGCGCGCGATCGCGCGAGACCGTGATTTCGGGTTCGCCGGGCGCCGATTCACGCACGCCCAAGATCGCCGGACCAAAATCACTTTCAATATCTTTAAGCCAATTCGAGTCGACCATTAACGCTCCCATTCGAGGGCTTTGACCTTGAACTCGTACCAAAGCCCCAACAAGAAGAAGAACAGAAAGAAGCCCATGACGCCCAGGATGATCGGACCGAGCTGCGAAAGCTCCTTCCAGGACAACGCCACCGGCAGTAGGAACGCGGCTTCCAAATCAAAGAGCAGGAACAGGATCGCGACGAGGTAATACTTCACACTGACGCGTTCGCGGGCTTGGCCGGTCGGCTTGATTCCGCACTCGTACGGCTGAACCTTGACGCCAACCAAGTTGCGGGGGCCCAAAAAACGCCCGACCAAGGTCGCGCCGGTCGCGACGACGGAAGCGAATCCAAGCATCGCAAGGATCGGGATGAGTAACTCGACGCCTGACGTGCTTTCCACCTGCATCACCTTCTCAATTCAAAAACCGAACCCGAACGCAGGTCTCTAAACGGACCTCACGAACCCGTGAAGATCCGCGCCGCTTCCGAGATGAGTGCCATCAACGGATCCGTAAAGAGACCGAACATGATGTTCGGGATCACAAGCAAAGCGATGAACGTCATGGTCAAACGCGAATCGAACGCGGTCTTGCCGGCCGGCATCTCGACTTCGGGCGCGTCGAAGAACATCGCCTTGACGATCTTCATGTAATAGTAGAGCGAAATCACGGAGTTGATCGCCGCGATCAAGCCGAAGAAATACATCTCACGGCCGATCACCGCGCGAAACAGGTAGAGCTTGCCCATGAAACCCGCGAAAGGCGGAATGCCCACGAGCGAGAACAAGAAGACCGCCATGCTGATCGCATAGAAAGGCTTGCGGCTCACGAGACCGCGGAAATGCTTCAGGTGATCGCCGCCCATGACGTCGTCCACTTTCGAGGCAATCCAGAAAGCGCCGATGTTCATGAAGCAGTAGACCATGACGTAGAAGAGGATGGCGTAGATGCCGGCCGTCGACTGCGTCGAGATACCCATGAGCATGTATCCGGCGTGCGCGATGCTGGAGTAGGCCAGGATCCGCTTGATCGAAACCTGCGAAAGCGCGGCCAAGTTCCCCATGAACATGGTGAGGCCCGACGAGGCCATCAAGAACAAGGGCCAGTTGAAGTTTCCGACGAGGTTAAAGGAAGCCTGCGAAACAGGGATTCCCGTGGCCAACGCTTCCATGCTGCCCTCGATCGGCTGGGTGAACGCGGTCACCAAGAAGCGAACGAGGAGAGCAAAACCGGCGGCCTTCGGAGCCACCGAGAACATCGCCGAAACCGGGGTCGGCGCGCCTTCGTAGACGTCCGGCGTCCACATGTGCATCGGCGCCGCGGAAATTTTGTAGCCCATACCGGCGAAAATCAGCAGAACCGCGATCCAGGTCAGGTGGGGCAACTGATCGGCCGGCGTCTTCGCAAAGAACTCGCGGAGACCGGTCATTTCCAGCTCACCCGTCACGCCGAACAAGAGGCTGATGCCGTAGACCATGATGGCCGAAGCCATCGAGCCGTAAACCACGTACTTCATGGAAGCTTCGACCGAGACGTTACGCTCGCGGTTGAAGCCTGCGAGCGTGTAGCTCAGGATCGAGACCGTTTCGACAGCCAGGTAGGCCATCAAGAGGTGGTTCGAGATACCCATGAAGATCAAGCCCGTGCAGAGCGCGAGCAGGATCGAATAGTACTCGGAACGACGGTCTTCCTTGATCTCCCTGGAACGGGCGCTGACGATCACGCCAAGGGCAATCACGAGAACCGAGAAGACCGAGAAGAAGAGCCCGAAATGATCGAAAATCAGCATTCCCGCGAAGGCGTCCTGCGCGGGTTTGCCGATCATCGACAGGTAGAGCCCCGCCGTCCCGCCCAATCCCAACAGGGAGGTCCCCACCAGGAACGCGTGATTGCGGATCCACAGCCCGGCGATCAGCACGAAAACGCTGAAAAAGCTCAGGAGAAGGGGGGGCGAGACGTAAAAGAGCGAACGCATGATTACTTAACGACCTCGATAAGCTGATTGAGGGTGTTCTTCATCAAATTAATGAAGGGCTGGGGATACACGCCGACCCAAAGGCAAAGCGCGCCGAGGGGAGCCAAGACGATGAGTTCGCGACCCGTGATTTCTTGGATCTCGTGAGCGGCATGGAGGGCGCCCGTCGACGTGTCTTTGTGCAGCGTCGTGAAGGGCCCCAAAAAAACGCGCTGAACCATCCAGAGGAGATAAGCCGCGCCCAAGACAATGCCGATCGACATGATCACGGTTTCCGTGCGGTAGACCGGGAAAGAGCCCAGGAAAATGAGGGCTTCCGAGATGAAGCCGTTCAGACCGGGGAGACCCATACCGGCGAAGACCGCGACCATCCAGATTGCCGTAATCCAGGGAGCCTTCTGCGCGATACCGCCGAAGCCGAGTTTGCCTTCCGGCGTGACGATATAACGGTGGTGCAGACGGTCGTAGAGAACGCCGACGAGCATGAACATCATCGCCGCCGAAAGACCGTGGTTGAACATCTGGAGGACGGCACCTTGGATACCGGCCGGGGTCAGCACGGCCATGCCGACCAGCACGTAACCCATGTGGCTAACCGACGAGTAGGCGACGAGCTTCTTGAGATCCTTCTGAGCCAAGGCGCAGAAAGCGCCGTAGATCACGCCGATCACGCCCAAGATAACGAGGGCATACTTGAAGGCGAGGGTCGCATCCGGAAGCAATTGGTAGTTCACGCGCAGGAAGCCGTAGGTTCCAAGCTTCAGCAGAACGCCGGCCAGGATGATCGAGACGGCGGTCGGGGCCTGAACGTGCGCCCAAGGCAACCAGGTGTGGAAAGGCCAAACCGGAACCTTCACGGCGAAACCAAGGAAAAGGAACCACCAAACAAGCTTATCGACGGCGAACTGGGAACCGAAGATCGCGACCTTGAACTGGCTCCAGTCCACCTTGGCGAGCTCGAGGAAGTTGAAGGTCGAAACGCCGCCGTTCGCGTCGGCCGAGAAGAAGTAGAGGGCGAGCATGCCGATCAGCATGAAAACACCGCCGAACATCGTGTAGAGGAAGAACTTGATCGCGGCGTATTCCTTCTTCTCGCCGCCCCAGATACCGATGAGGAAGTACATCGGGATCAGCATGACTTCCCAGAAGACGAAGAAGAGGAAAAAGTCGAGGGCAAGGAAGCAACCCATCATCCCCACGTGCAGAAGCATGAGCATGATGAAGTAACCCTTCACCATCTTCTTGATGTTCCAGCTTGCGAAGATCGCGAGGAAGCTGATGAGCGCCGTCAACAGCACCATAAGGATACTGAGACCGTCCACGCCCAAGTGGTATTGGATGTTGAAGCTCGAGATCCAGTCGTACTGTTCAACGAGCTGGAAAGCCGTGCTCGATTGGTCGAACATGCCAAGAAGCTGAGCCGCCAAAACCAGCGGAACCGCCATCGTGGCCGCGGCGACCCATTTCACCAGCGAGTCCATGCGCGACGGCATGAACGCGATGACGACCGCTCCGATTAGGGGGAAGAAGGTCAACCAACTCAGAATATGGCTCATTAAAACAGTACCCCTCTCAGGAAGAAGAACAAGAGCATCAGCGCGACCACCGCCACCGAGAGGTAGCGTTGGACTTGACCGTTTTGAAGGACCTTAAGGCTGGATCCGAGCGCGGAAGGAATGCCGCCGCCGAAGCCATCCACGAAGGTGCGATCCACGACGACGTCGTCGATAAGATTGATCGTGCCTTTAGCCACGTTCGCGACATCCCCGAGGCCGTCCACCATCCCGCGGTCGACGACCTTGTCGTCGACGATCGTCCAGAACTTCGCGAAGGGCATGAGACCCTTCTGGATCGCGACCTTGATGTAGAACCAATCGAAGAAATACAGGTTATCGATCGCCTTGTGGACGAAGTTCGGCCAGATGCCGGCGAGTTTCGCGGCCGGGATCTTCTTGGCTCCGAAGACGAGCCAGCTGAAGAAGATACCCAGGGTCGCCACCACGAGCGAAGCGATCATGGCCGGAACGTGCCCGTGGTGCTCGAATTCCGCGTACTCTTTGACCGATTCCGCGAGGATCGGAAGCTTCGGAGGTTGGATCAACTGAGTGAACCAACCCTGCGCTTGGAAGGGGTTGACGTGACCCGTGTAGACGACCCAAAGCGAGAGCCCCGCGAGAGTCACCAGCGGGAACCACATATTCCAACCGCCCTCGTGCGCTTCGTCGTAGTGGTGATGATCGTGGGGGTGACCGAAGAAGGTCATGAACACGAGACGGAACATGTAGAAAGCCGTGAGACCGGCCGTCACGAAACCTGAAACCACGAGCAGCCACGACAAACCACCGTGATGCTGCCCGTATCCGAGCACCGAAGCGAGAATCATGTCCTTCGACAGGAAGCCACTGAAGAAGGGTGCACCCGCGATGGCGAGCGTGGCGATGAACATCGACCAGAACGTGAACGGGATCTTCTTTGCCAATCCACCCATGTGCCGCATGTCTTGCTCGTGGTGCATGGCGTAGATGACCGAGCCGGAGCACATGAAGAGGCACGCCTTAAAGACGGCGTGCGTGATGAGGTGGAAGAAAGAAGCCGTGAAGTTACCCACGCCGAGCGCAAGGACCATGTAGCCCAGCTGCGAAAGGGTCGAGTAAGCGAGGACCTTCTTGATGTCGTTCTGCTTGATCGCCAGGATCGCCGCGAAAAGGGCGGTAAAACCACCGATTCCCGCCACGATCGGCAGGACATTTCCAACGTCCAGGATGGGGAAAACTCGGATGATCAGGTAAACGCCGGCGGCGACCATCGTCGCCGCATGGATAAGCGCGGAGACCGGCGTGGGTCCTTCCATCGCGTCGGGCAACCAAACTTGGAGAGGAAACTGGGCGGACTTACCGACCGTTCCGCAGAAGATCAGGAAACCGATCATCGCGGCCGCCGAAAAGCCGAGCAAGCTGTTCTTGGGGTCCGTGAAAATACCGTCCTGCAGGGCTTTGTAGATCTCTTCGAATTGGAAGGACCCGATCAAAGCGAAAAGAGCCAACATGCCGAGGAAGAGGCCGGTATCGCCAACCCGGGTCGTCATGAAGGCTTTGATCGACGCGTTCGCGGCCGAGTGCTTATGGCGGTAGAAGCCGATCAAAAGATACGAGCAAAGGCCCATGACTTCCCAGCACATGAAGAGCGTCAGGAGGTTGTCCGAAATGACCAAGCCCAACATGGCCGCCGTAAAGAGCGACAAGTACGAGAAGAAAGACGCGTAACGGTAGCCGTCGGCCGGATGGCCGTGGTGATCACGCATGTAACCCGTCGAGAACAAGTGAATGAGGGTCGCGCAGAGCGTGACCATCAAGAGCATAACCGCCGAAAGGTTATCAAGACGAACGCCGATATCGAACTTGACCGGAAGACCGGCCGATCCAAGATCCACCCACGTCCAGCTTTTCGCCACGACCCAGCTCGGATCGTGGGCTCCCCACATCGCCGAAAAAATCTGCGTCGCGAGCAGGAAAGACAGGAAGATCGCGCCGGTCGAAACCCAGTCGCCCATACGGGGCAACCGCGTACCGACGGCGCTCTGGATGAAATAAGCCGCGAGCGGAAGGAGCGGAATTAGGATCGCGTACGTAATAAGGTTCGATTGTTCCATGTCTCTCGCCTAGCCCCGCAGTTCCGTCGCACGATCCGGATCGATCGTTCTACGCGCCGCAAAGACCCGCAGCACGATCGCCAAAGCCACGGCCGCCTCGATCGCGGCCAAGATAATGATGAAAAG
The DNA here is from genome assembly GCA_002343545.1 of Bacteriovoracaceae bacterium UBA2428. GTDB lineage: Bacteria > Bdellovibrionota > UBA2428 > UBA2428 > UBA2428 > UBA2428. Next base: position 9,706 of record DDRA01000110.1, on the reverse strand, counting down.
GGAGAAAACATGGCCATGGAGCCAGGAATCATGGGTTCCAGGGCGGAAAGTCTGGAACGCGACGAAGTTCAATGCCGCCCCATTGAGCATAAGCTCGACGCCCATGAAGAGGCCGACCGCGTTCTTGCGGGTCAGGACCGTCAGGACCCCGAACGCAAAGAAAACGGCCGAGAGACCAAGGTAGAGGCCAAGATTCGTGGAGAGACCCGCAAGCATCACTTCTTCTCCGCTTCCGATTCAGGATTTCCGTGGTGAGGACGAGCCACCACGACCGCGCCAATGAGCCCCGCCAACAACACGATGGCGACGTACTGGAAGACCAAAGCGTAGGGACCCACGAGAGCACGACCCATTTGTTCCGTGGTCGGAATCGCGTTCAGGCCGGCGCGCGTTTCAAGCTTGGCGTCATGGAACAGCTTCAAAAAGCCGGCGATGAGCAAAGCCGCCACGGCGGTGGGAATCACGAACTTGCCGGCCGCGTCGCGGAAGCGCGCACGATAGATGTTTTCCGACATCATGATGGCAAAGAGGATCACGACAATGATGCCACCCACGTAAATAATGAGTTGAACCGCCGCCAAGAAATCCGCTCCCAGGACGCCGTAGAGGCCCGCCACCGAAAGAAGCGAGAAGACAAGGGCCACGGCCGCGTAAAGGACGTTCGGGTGGAACGCCACGAGCACGGCCGAGACGACGCCCATCAACATGAAAAGGAGCGTGAAGAAGTCGACGAGTTGCATCTTAGTAGACTCCCAACAACTGACCCGCCACTTGGATCATGCTCTTACCCTTGAAAACCCAAACCCAGACCGCGCAGCCCAAGAGATTCACGAAACCGATCGGAATCATGTACTTCCAGCAAAGGTCCATAAGCTGGTCGACGCGCAAACGGGGAAGCGTCCAACGGATCCACATGACGACGAACACAAGAACCGCGACCTTCGCCAGGAAGACCGAGGCCATCAGGATCGTTTGGAAGAGCGGAGTCAAATCCGTGTCACCAACCCGCAGACCAAGGTCCAGAGTGTCGAAGTTGATAAACGGCAAATGCCAACCACCCAAGAAAATGGCCGTCGCGATGCAGGCGAACAAGATGACGTCAGCAAACTCGCCGAGGGCATAAAGGCCGAAGCGCATGCCACTGAACTCGGTGTTGAATCCTGAAACCAGCTCGGACTCGGCTTCCGGAAGGTCAAAGGGCGTCCGATTGCATTCCGCGAGCGCGGCAATGAAGTAGATCAAGAAGTTGATCATGAGGAACGGGTTATGGAACACGTTCCAGAAGTGACCGCCATCCACAGCATTCGCGACCGGCCAAGCCTGCGTCGAAACGATACCCTGCATGCTGAGCGTTCCACTTACGGTGATGACGCTCAAAACCGCGATACCGAGCGGAATTTCGTAGGAAACGATTTGCGCGGCCGCACGCATACCGCCAAGCAAAGACCACTTGTTGTCCGAGCTCCAAGCCCCCAGCAGGATACCGAGCGAAACCAAGGATCCAAGCGCCATGGCGTAGAAGATCCCGATATCAAGATCGGCGCCGATGACGTACTTGCCGAAAGGAACGAGCGCGAAAGCACCCAAGGAACCCGCCAAAACCAAGGACGGCGCGAAATTGAAGATGAAACGATCGGCGTTCTTCGTGATCGTATCTTCCTTCAAGATCATCTTAATGCCGTCGGCGAAGAACTGGAAAAGCCCAATCGGGCCGACGCGGTTCGGACCGATCCGTTCCTGGAAGTCAGCCGCGACCTTACGCTCGAAATAAGTGCACATGCCACCCAAGGGCATGGCGAAAAGAAGGATGACGATAACCGCCGAAAGAACCGAGAAGAGGACCATCGGAAGGGCAATTCCGAAAACGGAATTCAGCCCGCTCAGAAACTCCGCGAGACTCATGAATGACCTTTCTGTGCGAGACGGGCTTTATACTGGCCTTCCGAAAGAAGGGCTTTGCGACGATCCATAAAATCGCGCACCCAGTCGATGTCGCCCTTAACCCACTCGTAGACGAGGCCGGCGAGCAACACGAACAAGAATCCAAAGGCCAGCAAGAAGACGACGAGACCTTCGCCCGAGTTCACGGAATCACGGAAGAGCATCATGACCGGGAAGAGCAACGCGACTTCCACGTCAAAAACCAAGAAGCAGATCGCCACCAGATAGAAACGGTTGTTGAACATGACGTACGCCGAGCCCTTCGGGACCTCGCCGCATTCGTAAGTCATCAGTTTTCCGGCGTGCGGATAACTCGGACGTAAGAATTTTGCGATCGTCAAAATGGCAATCGGGAGGATCGCCGCCAGAATGACGAAGGCAAGCGCGTTTCCAAACTGTTGTAGCATCCCCCGGTTTCTACCATGCTTTTTCGGCTCGACAACTGCCGAGATTCTCAGCCGAAACTTTCTTGGAGCAAGTCTCGAGGGCCCCGAATTTTACTCGGCGAGTCATTAACGAAGCGCAAAATTACGCCACGCATTAATTCATCCCAAACCTTCTCGTTATAACCTGAGAAACTTGGCCCCGCCCACACGCCGACTTTGGTCGGGTTTTCCTCACCTCACCTCGGTCGCCTGGAAACTTCGCGACTCCCTAAACGCGAAGGTTCCCGGGCTCACTCTTCTTTTGGCCCCCGACAATGCCACGGCCCTCAATTTGCGGGACGACCTTAGCTTCCTAGACCCCGGTCTCGAGGTCTTTTTTCTTCCCGCCCTCGAAACCGACCTTCTCCGTAACCGCAGTCCTTCCCTCCAAAGGCGCATGGATCGGATACGGGCCATCCATCACCTCGCCAGCCCATCCCTTGAACGCTCGTCGCTTTTGATCGCTTCGGCCGAGGCCTATACCCAATATCTCCCCGACTTCCGGCGTTTCTCCGATCGAACTCTGCGCCTGGAGATTGGCCAATCCCTTTCGAAAACGGATCTCTTCGAGAACCTCGTTCGCATCGGCTATGTGCCCGAGTCCCTCGTTGAACGCGAAGGCCAAGTCGCGTCGCGGGGCTCCATCCTCGATGTTTTCAGTCCCCTCTACGAGTTTCCGGCCCGGATCGAACTTTTCGATGACGAAATCCAGTCGCTTCGCCTCTTCCATCCGGACTCGCAGCGACGCGTCGACGATCTCAAGTCCCTAACGATTCCGCCGGCCCGTGAGTTCTTGTGGCCCGAATCCGAAGCCGATCTCTCCAAATTTCGCTCCGAACTGCGTAAGCAGGTCGACGAGTGGGATTGGGAGAGAGAGAACCGCGACGCCATCCTGGAGCGTATTTCCCAGCGTAGTCTCTTTCCGACGATCGACTACTGGGCGGAGATGATCTCGGCCGAAGGAGAGCGCTCCTTTCAGCTACCGGTGCCGGACTTCGTCTTGGAGCCGATGGCGGTCGAGACGGAGTACCTGCGCGCGCGAAGCCAGTCCGAGCGCTGGTTGGAGGAGTCCGCCCTCGAAGGCGAGTGGGTCCCCAAGCCCGATCGCTTCCTCCGACCCGCGGCGGAAAGCCGCACCGACCTGAACCGCGCCCTCTTGTCTTCTCCGACTTGGCTGACTTCTCGGGCCACGACCGGACTTGAGTCGGAGCCGACCCAATCGGAGACGACCTCGATCGCCTCACTAGATGTCTTCGCCTCCCGCCTCGCGGCCGAACGCGGAAGCCGCTCCGAAGAACCCCTCCGTATCCTCGCCGACGAGATCGGCGCGTGGTCCCACGAAGGCATCCGCGCCTTCTTCGTCGCCCCCACGGTTTCCCAAATCGAACGCCTGCAGTTTCTGCTGTCCGCCTACGAGATCCGCTTCCGGATCTTTGAGTCGGTCGAATCGGCGCTCGAAAGCACGGATCCGATCGTCGGCCTGGTGGGAACGTTGAACGACGGATTCATCGATCGCGAGCTCGGGGTCGCGTTTCTTCTCGACGAGCAGATTCTTGGCAGCAAACGCAAAAAGACCCCGACCCGTTCCCAGCGCAGCTTCACGGGCGACGTTTCGCTCATGGACCTCAAGATCAACGACCTGGTCGTGCACAAAGAGCACGGCATCGGGCGTTACCTGGGACTCAAAATCGTCGACTTCGGCGGCTTCCCGTCGGAGCTCGTCGAGATCGAGTATCGCGACGGGAGCAAACTTCTCGTTCCCGTCACGCGACTGAACACGCTCCAGAAATTCTCGGGAGCGCAAGAGTCCGGCCTCGATAAGCTGGGCGGCGCGACCTGGGAAACGAAGAAATCCAAGGTCAAGCGTGAGCTCGTGTCGTTGGCCGGCGAGCTCCTTCATCTCTACTCGCTCCGGGAACTCGCGCGCGGTCCGGAGCTTCACCCCGGAAGCGCGGAGGTCGAACGGTTCGCGGCCACGTTCCCGTACGCCGAGACCGACGACCAAGCCAAGTCGATCGAGTTCGTCCTGAAAGATCTCCAAGGCCCCAAACCCATGGATCGCCTTGTTTGCGGCGACGTCGGTTACGGCAAAACCGAGGTCGCGATCCGGGCGGCGCACGCCGCGGTCGCGAGTGGGTTCCAAGTCGCGATCCTGGTGCCGACCACGATTCTCGCGGCCCAACACGAGACGACGTTTCGACGACGGCTCGAGCCTTTCGGGTTCCGCGTCGCGGGATTGTCCCGCTTCAAGACGACGAAGGAAAACCGCGACGCCATCGGCGGGATCCGCGAGGGCACCGTGCACGTCGCGGTCGGCACGCACAAGCTCTTGGGCCAGGAAGTCGCCTTCAAGAAACTCGGCCTGGTCGTCATCGACGAAGAGCAAAAGTTCGGGGTTTCGCACAAGGAAAAGCTCAAGCGTCTCAAGACGGACGTACACGTGCTCTCCATGACCGCGACGCCGATCCCGCGCACGCTCAACATGGCGATGTCCGGAATCAAGGACATCTCCCTCATTTCGACGCCGCCGACCGATCGCCTGAGCGTTCGAACGCATGTCTCCCGCAAGAAAGAAGGTCTCATCCAGGAAGCCATCGAGGCGGAGATCGCGCGTGGCGGGCAAGTCTTCTACGTGCATAACCGCGTCCAAACGATCCAACGCGAGCTCGAACTCCTCAAACGCCTCGCCCCCAAGATCGCGATCGGCTTCGTCCACGGGCAAATGAACGAGGATGAAATCGAATCGAGGATGGTCGAGTTCTACGAGGGCAAGATCCAAGTCTTGTTGGCGACCTCGATCATCGAGTCCGGTCTCGACGTTCCCAACGCGAACACCCTGATCGTCGATCGGGCGGATACTTTCGGGCTCTCGCAGCTCTACCAAATGCGCGGCCGGGTCGGGCGATCCAACCAGCGTGCGCACGCCTATTTTCTGGTGCCCGAGCAGGGCACGATCAGCAACGATGCCGAAGAACGCTTGAGCGTCTTGGAGACCTACCAAGAGCTCGGATCGGGCTTCCACATCGCCTCCCACGATCTGGAGATCCGAGGGGCCGGGGATTTGCTGGGTCGCTCGCAAAGCGGACAGATCGGCGCCATCGGTTACGACGCTTATATCGAGCTTCTTCAGGAATGCTTGGCCGACTTGAAGGGAGAGCCCGTCGAGACCCCCATCGATCCCGAAGTGAAGCTCGGCATCGATTCGACGATCCCCGTTCACTACGTTCCCGAGATCGGGCTGCGGCTGAACTTCTACCGGAGACTGGCGGGCGCCGAGAACGAAGACGAGGTCGGCAAGCTCGAGGCCGAGATGGCGGATCGCTTCGGGCCTCCACCCGAAAGCGTCAAGAACTTGGCGGCCTCGATGCGCGTGAAGTGCCAATTACGCCGGCTTCGGATTCGGAGTCTTTCCGCGAGCGCGATCGGCTTCAGCGTGACCTTCGATCCTTCCACGCCGATCAGCACGACGAAACTCATCGAGAGCATCAAGAGATACCCGGCCCACTTCCAACTCATTCCCGACGGTCGACTCCTCCTCAAGCGCCCCCAAGCCTCGGACAAATCCCAGCTCCACATAACGCAAAGCATCGAGGGAGCCTTGGCGCTTCTGGAGTCTTGGGTCGAGTAGCGCCTTTAAGTTCGGTCTGTTACATTTAATTGAGAGGTTTCGCTTCGGCTTTCGCCCGTTGGGCCTTCTCGGAGGGGTTACATGTATCAGTTTGCGCGTCTTTCTCTTTGCGCCCTTGGCGTTTTCGCGTTCTCGGCGGTCGCCCAAGAAACGGCTCCCACGACGACGCCGGCCCCGACGACGGCCGCGAAGCCCGCCGCCAAACCCGCTTTGCCCAAGAACATCTTGGCTCGTATCAACGACCGCGACATCACGATTGAGGAGTTCAATCGCCGATACGATCAGAACGCTCAGCTCGTCCCGGGCAAATCCCCGCCCAAGCCCGAAGTTCTGAAAAACATCATCTACTTCGAGCTCGCCACCCAGGAAGCGCGCCGACTCAAGCTCCATCAAGACGCCGCCCTTCGTGAGCAGTTCGACATCTTGCTCTACCAAGCCCTTATCCGTCGTAACCTTCAGCCCAAGATCGACGCGATCGACATCTCGGAAGCCGACGTCAAGAAGTACTACGAAGCTAATCCCCTCGTCCGGACGAGCCACATCCTCTTCCTGAGCAAACCCGGCATGACGGAAGCCGAAGGGAAAGAGCTCCGGACCCGCGCCGATAAAGTGCTGACGGAAGTCAAAGGCGCCAAAAAGAGCTTCGAAGACTTCGCTCGCCAGTACTCCGAAGGCCCGACCGCCCGCACCGGAGGCGACGTCGACTGGGGCGCTCGCCAAAAACTCCTTCCCGAGTACTACGACGCCGCCCTCCAGCTCAAAAACGTCGGGGATCTGAGCCCCCTTGTCGAAACCCCCTACGGACTGCACATCATCAAGCTGACGGGTCGCCGCCCTTATTCCGAGATCGACCCCGGTTACAAAGACTTCATCATCCGGACGCTCCGCGAGAACAAGGGCCAGGGGCTGTACAACGAGTACTTCGAAGGTCTCCAGTCGAAGGCCAAAGTGGCCATCAACCAAGATCTCCTGAAGTAAACTCCCCGTTCCCAGCTTGGGAGTTGGCAGTCATCCTGCTAGAACTCCCTCTGTGAAAAAGTCTCTTTTCCTCCTGATTTTCGTCCTTTCCACGACGGCACGATCCGCGATCATCGATCGGGTGTCGGCCGTCGTCGGAGAAGAGCCGATCCTGCAATCCGATATCCTGGGGCTGCGGAAAGAAGTCGCCTCGAGCCAAGCGCTCGCCTCGATCTTGAAGATCGATGCCGCGAAGATGAGCGACCGGGATCTTTTGAATCGTTTGATCGAAGAAAAAATCATCAAGCAAGCCCTGCGTGATCTCGATCTCGTCGTTTCGGACGCGGACGTCGAAAAACAGGTCGACGACATCGCCAAACAGAACCGGCTCTCGAAGAGCCAATTGGAAGATCAACTCGAGCGCGAAAACATTTCGCCGGCGGCCTACCGCCGAAGCCTCCGCTCCCAAATCGAGCGGCGGAACATCTTCGAGCGCGAGCTTCGCCGCGGCGGCGGCGTGACCGAACAGGAAACCCGCGCGCTTTACGAGCAAAAAGCCCCGAAGGAACTCAAGCTTTGGCTCGTGACGGGACCCGAAGCCGAACTCAAGAAGCTTGGGCTCCGCAAGAACGTGGATGCCGCGAAACTCAAAGCCCCGCTTCACGCCAACGAAATCGGCTGGGTCGCGGCGGCCTCCCTCGACGAACGCCTCGTCGAAGCCGCCCAGAAGTCCGTCGCCGGAGAAGCCTTGGGCCCGATCAAGTCCGGCAAACAAACCCAGGTGTTCGTCGTGGAAGAAGTCCGCAAAGGTTCGGAAGAAGAATTTCAGCGCATGCGAAACGAATTGAACTCGGCCGCGCAGGCCAAGGACTTCGAGAGTCGCTTCAACTATTGGCTTGAGCAGAAACGACGCGAGATGCAGATCATCATCAACGTCGAAACGAAGGGTTGATCATGAATCCAAGCGTCTTTCGCGAATACGACATCCGTGGTCTCGCCGACCAGGAACTCACCGATCCTTTTTGCTGGGCCCTCGGGCGCTTGCTGGGCAAACGGGCCAAGGAGAAAGGCGAGATAAACGCCTACGTCGGCCAAGACGTTCGCGTATCGTCTCCTCGTTTGGCGCGGGCGCTCGGAACGGGGCTGCGGGCCGCCGGACTCGATGTGCGTCTGCTTGAGCCCGGCCCCACGCCGCTGACTTATTTCGCCGCGACGGTGGAAGCTCCGCCTTTCGCCACCAAGACCGGAATCATGGTGACGGGCTCCCACAACCCCGCCGAGTACAACGGATTCAAGATGGTCGTCGCGGGTAAAACCCTTTTCGGCGACGATATCCGAAGTTTTCAAGACGAAGTTCTCGCGGGCGTCTCCGAGGCTCCGGCCAAGATGGATACGGACTTCATCGAACTGCGCCGAAGCGAAGACTATATCCGCTTCATTCGAAACAACATTCGTCCGGGTAGACGCCTGAAGGTCGTGATCGACGCCGGAAACGGTGCCGCCGGCGAGCTCGCGATCGCGAGCTACGAAGCCATCGGCTGCGATGTCGTTCCGATCTTCTGCGAGCCCGATGGTCGCTTCCCGAACCATCATCCCGACCCGACGGTCGCCAAGAACCTCACTCACCTCATCGCGAAGGTCCGCGAAGTCGGCGCCGATCTCGGCATTGGATTCGACGGCGACGGCGACCGAATCGGTGCCGTGACCGCGCAAGGCAAGATCCTCTACGGCGATCATCTCGTCCTCTACTTCGCGCGGGACATTCTCGCCGACCAGCCCGGCGCGACGATCATCTCCGAGGTCAAGAGCAGCCAGGTTCTCTACGACGTCCTCGCGAAGTGGGGAGCCAACCCGGTGCTCTGGAAGACGGGCCACAGCCTCATCAAAGCCAAACTCAAGGAAACAAAGGGGGCCTTGGCCGGCGAGATGTCGGGCCACATGTTCTTCTCCCACCGTTACTTCGGGTTCGACGACGCAATTTACGCCGGCGCCCGCCTTATCGAAGGCCTTCGCTTCCGCGACGAGACCTTGGACGAGTTCATGGACAGCCTTCCCTCGATGGTGAACACGCCCGAGATCCGGGTCGACTGCGCCGACGACAAGAAGTTCGATGTCGTCAAAAGGTTTACCGAACGGGCAAAGAAAGACTTCGGTTCGACGGCGGTCAACGACATCGACGGAGCCCGCATCAAGATGCTCGACGGATGGGGGCTCTTGCGCGCCTCCAATACCCAACCCGTTCTCGTGCTTCGCTTCGAAGCCGGCAACGCGGCGAACCTCAAGAAAATCCGCGATTCTTTCGCGACGATCCTCAAGGACATCGATTCGACGATTTCGGTGCCGTAGCCGTCGACGAGAAACCAGATGGAGAGTGAAGCGATCATTGTTCGTGGTGCCCGGGAGAACAATCTCAAGAATATTTCCTTGAAGATCCCGGGTCAGAAACTGGTCGTCATCACGGGCCCTTCGGGCTCCGGCAAGTCTTCCCTGGCTTTCGACACGATTTTCGCCGAAGGCCAACGCCGCTACATCGAGAGCCTATCCGCTTACGCCCGCCAGTTTTTGGAACAACTTAGCAAACCCGAAGTCGATTTCATCGACGGGCTTTCTCCCGCGATCTCAATCGAGCAGAAGACCGTTTCCACGCATCCACGTTCGACGGTCGGAACCGTCACGACGATCTACGACTTCGTCCGACTTCTGTACGCCCGTAAGGGCGAAGTGCGAGATCCTTCCACGGGATCAACCCTCAAGG
>DDRA01000073.1:21841-22958 GCA_002343545.1 Bacteriovoracaceae bacterium UBA2428 | reverse complement strand
GACCCGAGTCCACCGCCGCCGCCGCCCGCCGGGCCCGCGCTGGCCGGCGCCTTGCCGGCCGCGATGGGCAGATTACCGCCCGCCGCGGCCGTCGAATCCGGCACGAAACCATTGTTGTCGAGGACGGGGACGTTCGTGTTCGCGCCGCCGCTCTGGGCGGGGATCGACTGCTGGAGCGCGGCCGTCATGAGGGACTTCTGCATGTCTTCGTTCAAACGGGCGAGCTTCTTGTTGAGTCCGTCGAGTTGCATCTGCGCGCCCTGCTCGCACTGCTGGCGAGTCATCTGCGCGTTGTCGTTCGCGTACTTCGAGTTTTCCTTGGCGGACTTGATGCCCATGTGCGCGCCGAACGCGCCCACGGCGCCCGCGAGCGCGGCCTCCATCGCGGCACCGCCCAAGGCGGAACCGGCGGTGAAGTCTTTCTCGGCATCTCTATAAGCTTGTTTCGCCGTATCGCATTTTCTCTCGTAATCGCTCATGCAGTTGTCGACCAGGGCCATCATGGTCGGGTCGTTGGGTTTGGCGCCTTTTTCGGCTTCGCAACGTGTCTTATAGTTTGATTTGTCGGGGCAACGGACTTTGCCGCTGGCCGACACGCTGCCGTCCAGACCTTCGATCTTTTTCTTGTAGTCCGCCATGTCCGTTTGAGCGCGGTCCCGCTCCTTGCGCGCGCCACCGAGGGCACTCTGCGCGACGTTGCCGAAAGTAGGGAGCGTGCTTTGGAGCGCGTTGCCGATGGCTTGGGACTTCGCCTGCGACTCGGCCTGCTTGTTCTGCGCGTTCGTCATGGCTTCCTGTGCCTTGCACTGGTCGAAAGCCATCTTCGCCTGCTGGATACCGGACTCGGTCTGGTCGATCTCGTTACGGAACTGCTGTCGGATCGAGTCGAGCTGCGCCTGGCGGGCCATGTCGGCTTCGAGTTGGGCGCGGGGATCGGCCGTCAGGCCGCTGCCACCGACGACGCTCGACTGCTGCGCCGAACCCGGCGCCGCGACGGCCAACGATAGAGTCATGCCCAATAGACGAAGGGACTTCATACCCCCAGTCTGACAGGCCCGGCCCCCCGGCACGCGTTAAATTGTCGTGAAGAAAAGGCGTCAGGCGCTTTTTGGTAGCG
>DDRA01000073.1:21376-21706 GCA_002343545.1 Bacteriovoracaceae bacterium UBA2428 | reverse complement strand
GGCGTCAGGCGCTTTTTGGTAGCGCCACCGCGTCAAAACGCGAAGGCTTGCTCCAAAAGGAGGGCGTCAGGCGCTTTTTCGTGTCGCACGTGCGTCAAAACGCAAAAGCTTGCTCCAGGTCGGCCTTCAAATCTTCGATCGCTTCGAGGCCCACGCTCACGCGGATGAAATTGTCGCCGATGCCGTTGGCCGCGCGCACTTCCGCGGGCAGGCTCGCGTGGGTCATGATCCCCGGATGCTCGATGAGGCTCTCCACGCCGCCGAGCGATTCGGCCAGCGTGAAAAGTTTCACCCGCTCCAGGAATTTCTTCGTCCCGGCGAGGTCCGCCA
>DDRA01000073.1:3433-21182 GCA_002343545.1 Bacteriovoracaceae bacterium UBA2428 | reverse complement strand
GGGGGGGGGGGAGGTGGGGGGGGGGGGCGGGGGGGCGTCCCCCCCTGCGGGTCCGCCGGGAGCCACTCCGCGAGCTCCATCGCGTTCTTCTCGTGCGCCTTGAGCCGCACGGCGAGCGTCTTGATCGAGCGCAGGATCATCCACGAATCGAAGGGCGGGCACACGAGGCCCATGCTGTTCTGGTTGAAGTAAAGACGCTCGGCCAGGGCCTTGTCGTCCGTCACGGCGCAGCCCGCGACCGTATCGCTGTGGCCGCCGATGTACTTCGTGATCGAATGGATGACGATGTGCGCGCCGAGCTCGAGCGGGCGCTGGAAGATCGGCGAGAGGAAGGTGTTGTCCACGACGAGGATCCAGCCCTTGGCGCGGCAAAGCTTCGCCATGGCTTCGATGTCGAGGATCTTCAAGAGCGGGTTCGTCGGCGTCTCGAGCCAAACGAGCTTGGTCTTGTCGCTCGCCGCGCCTTCGAGACGCTTGAGCGCTTCGGGCCCCGAAAGGTCGAGGAACTTGAACGAGAGCCCCATGCCGCCCGACACTTTCGTGAAGAGCCGGTAGGTGCCGCCGTAAACGTCGTCGCAGCAGAGGACTTCGTCGCCCTGCTTAAGCAGGCTCAGCACGAGTTGGATGGCCGACATTCCCGACGACGTCGCGAGCCCGTAGGTGCCGCTCTCGAGGAGCGCGAGCGCGTCCTCGAGGGTGCGGCGCGTGGGGTTGTGCGTGCGCGAATAGTCGTACTCACCGAAAGGTTCGCCCGGGCTCTTCTGCGCGTAGGTCGAAGTCTGGAAAATGGGCGGCATGACGGCGCCCGTGATCGGATCCGGATGCTGTCCGCCGTGGATCGCGAGCGTTTCGAGTTTCTGCCCTTTGAAAGGCGCGAGACGTTTCGCGGGATCGCCGAAATGCGTAGCCATGGTTCAAACTCCTTCGATTTTCTTGGCGCTGGGAAGGTATTCGAGATCGCCACCCAGGCGCACGTCGCCCCAGTCGCGTCCCACGTTCTTCTCGTTCAGCCAGCCCGAGTTGAAGATCTTCGACAGGTAGCGCGAGCCGCTGTCGGGCAAGAGCACGACGGCGCGGAGCGGGCGCTTGGCTTCGGCCTCGGCCTTCGCCAGGTATTGAACCGCGCCGAAGAAGGCGCCGCCGCAGGAGCCGCCCACGAGCAAGCCTTCGCGCTGCGCGAGCATACGGGTGGCGGCGAAAGCTTCGTCGTCGTGCACGGTCACGACGCCGTCGACCACCTTAAGGTCCATCGTGCCGGGCATCATGTCCTCACCGACGCCTTCGACGAGGTAGGGCTTCGCCTCGGAAGGCTTGCCGCTTTCGATCATGCCCGCGTAGATGCTGCCGTGCGGATCGACCGCGACGATCTTGATCGCGGGGTTCTTTTCTTTCAGGAAGCGACCCGTGCCCGAGAGCGTGCCGCCCGTGCCGATGCCGCACACGAAAACGTCGATCTTGCCCTTCATCTGTTCCCAGATCTCGGGACCGGTCGTGAGCGTGTGCGCGCGCGGGTTCTCGGGGTTGAAGTACTGGTTCGCGAGGTAGGCGCCCGGGGTCGTGTCGGCGATGCGCTTGGCGACGGTGCAGTAGTAGTCGGGGCTGTCGGGGCCGGCCGAGGTCGGCGTCACGACGACTTTCGCGCCGTAAGCGCGGAGAGCGTTGATCTTCTCCGCGGACATCTTGTCGGGCATCACGAAGACGGCGCGGTAACCGCGACGCGCGGCGAGCACGGCGAGTCCCGCGCCCGTGTTACCCGAGGTCGCCTCGACGATCGTGCCGCCGGGCTTCAGCGCGCCCGTCTTCTCGGCGTGATCGACGATCGTGCGGGCGATGCGATCTTTCACGCTACCGCCGGGGTTGAGCATCTCGATCTTGGCGTAGACCTCGCCTTGGATCTTGAGGGCCCCAAGTCCTTTGGACTTGGACCAACGACCCTCGGGCAAGCCTTCCAGGCTGCGCTTGAGGCGCACGAGGGGCGTACCCCCGATAAGATCATCGACGGATTCTACGACGGGGCCGATACGGGGCTGAAACTCGCTCATTCCGGCAAGTTAGGGAACTTTTAGGGGGCGGTCAAATAGAGCGGGCGTCTTGATACAAAGAGAGAGCCGCCCTAGGGTCGGCCCCGCGATATGAGCCTTTTCTTCGACGACACCCACTCCGAACTCCAACGTACGGTCCGTCGCTTCGCCGAGACCGAGCTGGCCCCGCGCGCGGCCGAACTCGACGAGTCGCAGGGCTTCAATCTCGATGCGATGAAGAAACTCGGCGACTTGGGATTGCTCGGCGTCACGGCCGATCCGGAATTCGGCGGCAGCGGCATGGACGTCATCGCGGCGACCCTCGTCATGGAAGAGCTTGGCGCCGTTTGCGCTTCGACGACGCTCTCCTACCTCGCGCACGCGATCCTCGCCGTGAACAACCTCAGCGCGAACGGCAGCCGCGAGCAAAAGCAAAAGTACCTCCCGCGTCTCTGCTCCGGCGAATGGATCGGCTCGATGGCCATGAGCGAGCCCGGCGCGGGCTCCGACGCCTTCGGCATGCAGCTTCAGGCCAAGCGCCAGGGCGACAAATACATCCTGAACGGTTCGAAGATGTGGATCACGAACGGCCCCTACTCGGACTTCTTCTGGGTCTACGCCAAGACGGGCCCCACCAAGCGCGACGTCACGACGTTCATCGTCGAGAAGGACTTCAAGGGCTTCCGCGTCGGCAAGAAGCTCGACAAGTTCGGCATGCGCGCCTCGCCGACCTCCGAACTCGTCTTCGAGAACTGCGAAGTCCCGGTCGAGAACCGGGTGGGCGAAGAGGGCACGAGCGGCGGCCACATGAACCGCAACCTGCTCGTCGAGCGCGTCACGATCGCGGGCATTTCGCTCGGCATCGCGCGTGCCGCGATCCACTACGCGACCCAGTACGCGAAAGACCGCAAGCAGTTCGACAAGCCGCTCTTCGACTTCCAAATGGTGCAAAAGATGCTCGCCGACGCGACGGCCGAATACCTCGCTTCGCGTTCGCTAACGTACGAAGCCGCGGCCTGGATCAGTCGCGAAGGCCCCGGCTCCAAATCCGGTCTCATGCTCGGCACCTCGGCCAAGCTCTTCGCGGCGCAAACCGCGACGAAGGTCGCGCTCGACGCGATCCAGATCCTCGGCGGTTACGGCTATACCAAAGAGTATCCCGTCGAGCGCTACATGCGCGACGCGAAGCTCGTCGAGATCGGCGCCGGCACGAACGAAATCATGCGGGTCATCCTGGCCCGTGAGCTCGATAAAGGTCAGCTTCCGGGCGTTTGAGCCCGAAGAAGAACGGAGAACGACGATGTTGAAGATCGACGAGAGCGGACTCAAAGGCGCGGGTGTCGCCATGCACTTCCCCGTGCGGGACACGCGGCCGACCGAAGCGCAAAGCGCGGCCTTCGCGGCATGGACGGCGACGCAGCCCCAAGGTGCCATTCACTCCGGCTACCGCCGCCAGATCTTGGCGCGCGAGGGCCTCGGGCCGGCCAAGCTGCTCGCGCAGCAGTTGCGCGAGCGCTTCGAAGCGATGGTCGTTCTCGGCATCGGCGGTTCCGCGCTCGGCGCGAAGACGGGCCTCTCGGCCCTGCTCTGGGGCGTAGCGCCAGCGGAGCAGCGCAAGGTGCTGGTCGCGGAAAACCTCGATCCCCTCGACTTCGAAGGGATTTGGGCGCAGATCGATCCGGCCAAAACTTGCTTCGTCGTGATCTCGAAGTCCGGTGGCACCATCGAGACGATGTCGCAGATGAGCCTCATCCTCGAGCGCCTTCGTCAGGCCAATCTCGATATCGACAAGCACTTCGTCGCGATCACGGATCCCAAGAAGGGTGCGCTGCGCGCCTGGGCGGTGTCGTCCGGCGTGCCGACGCTCGAAGTGCCCTCCGACGTCGGCGGCCGCTTCAGCGTTTTGACCCCCGTGGGCCTGCTGCCGTTGGCCTTCGCGGGCCTCGACGTCGAAGCGCTCGTAGACGGCGCCGTCAAACAGTTCGAAGGCCGGGTCATTCCGAACGACGTCGTCGCGGGCCTCGCGGCTCGTCTGGTGCAGCTCGAGGAAGGTGGCTGCTTCGGCCACGTTTGCATGCCCTACGCCACGAAACTTCGCGATCTCGGCGATTGGTTCGTTCAACTCTGGGGCGAAAGCCTCGGCAAGATCCGACCCTCCGGCGGAGCGGTCGGCCAGGTTCCGGTCGCGGCCCTCGGCGCAACGGATCAACATTCGCTCCTCCAGCTGCTCGTCGAAGGCCGCCGCAATCTCGTCACGGGTTTTCTTCGCGTCGAGGAATGGCCGGTCGTGGGCGGGCGGGCTCCCGTCGTTCCGAAGATGCCGGTCGAGTTTGCCGCTTTGAGCTACGCCACGGGGCGCTCCTTCGGTGAAGTCTTGAACGCGGAATTGACGGCGACGGCCAAGGTTTTTGCGGAGCTCGGACGTCCCCACTACGAGCTCAAGCTCGAGTCCTTGACCCCGGCGACGCTCGGCGCCCTCTTCGCCTTCTATATGGATCTCACCGTCTGGTCGGCCGTTCACCTCGAGGTGAATCCTTTCGATCAGCCTGGGGTCGAGCTCGGCAAAAAACTCCTCCCCGGCCTCTTGGGGTGTTCCGTTTAGGCCGGCTTCCGCCGCTCGATTCGCGCGCGGTCAAGGTTTTGTCATGGCGCTTATCGCTCCCCCCCTTCTACGATTCAGAAGGGGGGAATTGCGATGCATTGGCGCCGACTCGGTCTTCTTGGTCTTCTCTCGACGGGCGCGTTGGCGACGGGGGTGGCCTCGACTCCGCCGGGTGGCGAAGCCCGCGTTCCCGCGCACTTCGATTCCTACGCCAACGACCCGTGGTTCAACGAGCTCCGCACGCTGAAGGCGCACGAGCTCGACGCGCTTTTCCTGTCGGGCGAAGCCAAGCACATCCCGCTCGGCCAGGGCGTGGGCTTCCCCTTGCTCGATGACAGTTCCCAAGCGCTGAATTCCTTCGCGACCCTCTTTTGGCGCGGAAAGAATATCTTTCCGGATAGCCGCGATCCCAAGCGCGCCTGGCTCAACAATCGCGTGCTCGGCCTGGGCCTCGTCAAAGCGAACGTCTACAAGGGCGACACGCGCAAAGTGTTGGGCCTCGAAGGGCAGAGCAAGGGGCCTTCCGCTTTACGTCTCTACGACATCCAAACGGTCGGCTTCGATGGCCGCCCTTCGGTCATCCTCGACTACGGAACCTCGGACGTGCCGATGGCGCGCGGAATCCGCGACGAGATCCGCCAGGTCTGGCCGAAGAAGTATTCGAATCTCTACCTCGGCCGCGCGTGGATCGAGGGCAAGTTCTGGGTCTACTTCGCGCTCAAGTTCAAGGACGCAAACTCGCTTTAGAGGGGACGGAATCATGGGGTTGAGAGAGATGGCCGCGGCGGCGACCGGAGCGCTCGCGCTCTTCGTGACGACTCGCGCGCTCCGTTTCGGCGCGTCGCTCGGCGGGGGCCGCTGATGCCTTCGCGTCGCCTTCGCATCGGCGCCTTCGTCGCCCTGGCGGGAGCGTCGGGATTCGCGATCCTTTGCGTGGGACCCGGCGACGCCTTCGATCGTGAGCCCTCGCGAGTCAGCGCGAATGAGTCGATGGCCGAGTACGAAGCGCGCTCGGGCTGCGAGAAGCAGGCCATGCTCTGGGGCGAGATCGAGCGCAGTCGCCACGCCACGCGGCCGCCGATCCCTTCCTTCGGCGCGGTCGAGCTGCTCAAGATGAAAACCCAGGGCTTCCGCAAGAAAGTCCGCTTCGTCTCGGACGTCGCGCCGCGCGGGTGGGTGAAGTACATCCACGCGCGGGGAAGCGTGGCCAAGGTGGAGTGGGTCGAGGATCCGGGGGCCGCCGCCTATTCGGGGCTCCTGCGGGGCGCCCGTTGCGGATTGTTGCGTCTCTCCTTGACCTACGATCCGACCGAGCGCGGCGTCGCGCCCGGCGCGGCCCTCAAACTTTTCCGCGACGGTCACCCCAGCGCGAACGTCTCCTTCCTGTCGTCCCTCCAGCCGCAAGGGCAGGACTACGACTTCTTCCGCAGCTCGCTCTCGAACGTCGTTCCTCCGTGGGACGACACCGGCGCGAAGCTCGTCCACTGGGCCTTCCGCCGCGTCTCCGGCTATCCGGAGACGCTCGCCATCCGTGATCTCGCCGCCTTTGGCGAGGATGGCCGCGCGATCGACGCGCCCCGCTTTCCGCCCCAGCTTTTCCTGGTTCCCAAACTGCGCGGTCGCTTCGACTCCGCCGCGCATGACGTCCGCGACGACTTCGAAAGCCTCAAGGCCGGCACCGTGCTCTACGAGATCCGCGCGGTCGTCGCGCATCCCCGCGGCTTCAACCCCGACCGCTACACCGAGGCCGATCGGCCCCGGCTCGAAGCGGAGTCGGTCCGCATCGGCGACCTCGTCCTCCGCTCTCCTTTCGTGAGCTCGGAGTACGGCGACACGTCCCTCTTCTTCCGGCACCAAACGATCGACGAACCCACGGAGCAACGATGAAAAAATTCCACCTTCCCATGAACCGCTTCTCCGTGACGGCCGGCGCCTTCTTGCTCGCCGCCTGCTCCAACTCTTCGCCGGCGCTGCGCGGGACGCCTTCGGGATACGCGGACGCGTCTTCGGAAGATTCCGGCCGCGAGCCTTCGAGCTTCGGCCGCAAGGAAAAGCGCAGTCTCGCCTATTGCGCGCCCTACGGACGCGATCTTCGCCTCGGCGAGGAATGCGTCGCGCCCGACGAGAAACTGCGCTTCGAAGACATGGGCCGCCGGATCAACGCGGTCCAGGACAAGCACATGGCGTTGGGCAAGGATCACCGTGGCCACGACGCCTTCGGCAAATCCATTCGTCGCGGCTTCCACGCCAAGGCGCACGGTTGCCTGCAGGCGACTTTCACCGTCCTCGAAGACATCCCGGAAGAGCTTAGCCACGGCATCTTCGAGCCGGGTCGCGTTTACGAAGCCTGGACCCGCTTCTCGAACGGCACCGGCACCATCCACGCGGACGCCAAGCTCGACGTCCGCGGCCTCGGCATCAAGGTCATGGGCGTCGAGGGCGACCGTCTTCACCTCGCCCCGACCGAAGTGCCGGGCGTCGAGCGCTCGACCCAAGACTTCCTCATGACGAACAAGGTCAAGCCGACGACCCACACGCCCGAGGAGTTCGTCCAGTTCGCCGAAGCTTCCGTCAGCGGTCCCAAAGACCAAGTCAAGTTCTTCGTGGCCGGCCGTCGCTTCGAGGAGTTCGTCACGCTCACGAAGGAGTCGTCCCGTAAGATCGACAGCCTCGCCAAGGAAACCTACTGGAGTGGCGGCGCGATCGCCCTCGGCTTCGATGAGCACGAGCCGGCGCTCGCCTCGCCCGCGGTCAAGTTCAACGTCTCCCCCTCGTCGTGCGAAGGCGTGAACGCTCCCTTGCCGCCGCGCCTCGCGAAGGAGCGCCATCCGGGCAAAAAGAAGCAGCTCGAGGACTCCTACTTGGTCGCCGACCTCAAGGGCCTGGTCGCCGAGGACGACCTCTGCTTCAAGTTCAGCGTCCAGGTCCAGCGGGACGCCGCCCGCCAACCCATCGAAGACGCCTTCATCGAGTGGACCGAAGCCGAAACGCCGTCGAAGGCCATCGCGTTGATCCGCATCCCGAAGGGCCAGGATTTCCTGAGCAAGGAACGCCTCGCCTTCTGCGAGAACCTCGCCTTCAACCCCTTCAACGGAATCGCGGCGCACCGTCCCTTGGGCGAAACGATGCGGGCCCGCAACGAGGTCTACGCCTTCAGCCGCAGCCTCCGTCAAAAGAACCTCGGCCAAAAACCCATCGATCCGAGCGCCGGCCGCTGATCTTCATCGAGTCTTAACTGGGTTGCGCCGCCACGCGGCGCAATGATGGGGCTCGGGGACTCATAAAGGCGCGTCTTTGCGCCGAAAAGTCCTCGAGCCTATGAAAGCCCAACCCAAAGTTCCCGCGCGACGTGATCGGGCGCGGGGCCAGATCCTCATCCTCATGATGCTGTTGTCGACGACGCTCGTCGTCCTCTTCGGCATGGTCGTCGCGGTGGGGCATCTCGTTCAGGCCCGCGTGAGTCTTCAGAACTCGGTCGATCTCGCCGCGATGGTCGGGGCTTCCTACCAAGCGCGTTACCTCAACCACGTCGCCCTCGTGAACTACCGTTTGCGGCAGAACTACAAGGCCATGCTCTACGATCTCTACGTGACTTCGAGCCGCTTCAATCAAGGCCTCGTCACGGCCGCCACGGGGCCGCGGTCGGGCCCCTTCGACCGCATCGGTAAGAGCACCCAAGGCATCGTCTACGGCATCTGTCGCCAAGCTTTCGGCTACGACCCCACGCGCATGGGATCTCGTTTCATTCCGGCCTCCACGCGGGCTTCCGATTCGACGACGGACATGTGCCAGAACGCCGTGGGCAAAGGTAAGACGATCCGCCCCATCGAACCCTACTTCGGGCCCATCATCAGCCCGGGCCTCGTCGCGATCGCGCAAGCGATCGTGGGCTTGCGGGGCGAGCAGGAAAAACTCTGTCGCGAAGCCGCCGCCGTCAACCAAGGCTACTACGTCTACGCGCTCGACCTCTTCAAGCAGCAGCAACGCTTTCAGATGGAGCAGATGCTTCAGCTGCTCGGGGCCTTCAAAGAAGAATTCGGCGACGACGTCGCGGCCTTCGACGCCGGCACGACGGGCGCCGTTCATTCGGCCATGTACCAAACCCTCGTCGGCAACCTCATCGGCGCGCTGCGGCCCGAAAATGGGAGCGGCCTCGTCGTCGAATGGCTCAACCCCCGCGAAACCCGCTCCTTCTATTCGAGCGGCGGCTCCGACATCATCACGGATGTCATGGCGGGCACCCCCAACCAGGACTTCGCCCGTTACTTCGAGGCCGCGCGCGTGGGCCTCGACGTCGAGTTCATCGACTTCTCCTGGAGCGGTAAGGGTTGTCGCGCGAGCGTCTTGAACACGGCCACGACGGGACGCTCCCAGGTCATGGCCCGCGCCGCCGCGGCCGGTTTGCTAGGGACCTACCAGCAGCCTGCCTTCATGGGCATCGGTCGCAGCCGCATCAGCCCCAACGCGAGCGATCCCGAGGGACGCGCCGTCAAGGTGCCCTTCGGCGTCGTTCTGCGGGTCACCGTCCCCTCGCCCAAGCTTCTCTTTTGGCCGCAGGGCCTCACCCCAAGCCTTTCGGCGATCGGCGCGGCCAAGCCCTTCGGCAGCCGCATCGGTCCGCCCGTCCAGCAGGTCAGCGGCGAGCTCGGCGGCGTTCCGTCTTTCCCGAGCGAGTCGGTCACGGGCGGCGAGGTCACGATGAGTTTCTATCCCGGCGACGTTTCAACGGGCGACGCGCGCAGCGGGCTCGGTCACCGCCTCATTCTCGATGCGCTCTATCGAGCTTTAGGGCCGGCCAAGCGAAACGGCGTCAACGTCGTCCAGCCACGCTCGATCAATACGACGGAATGCTCGGTGAGCTATAGCTCCTCGGGCTACCCGTTCCTTTGTTACGCTCTCGCCCCGACGCTTTACGAAGCGCTCTTTTTCAATAGTTACCCTTATCCCGAAACCCGGTCGTACAACTACCCGCAGGTCGGCGGCCTCGTCAGTTTTCCGAAAGAGGTCGGCATCGCGGTTTCTCCTAGGAATCCCCCGATCTATTCCCCGGAAAGATCCGATGAGTACACGCCGGCGAGTCACTTCACGACGGCCCTCGGCGAAGGGTTCAACACTCTCTTCGGGATGAGCCCCGAGCGCCCCGTCTTTTTCGCGGACCGCAAGGTGCTCCGAAGCTCGTGGAACCCGGCGGTGGATCCGACGAGCGACGATAGCTTCCAGTCGGACTGGAACGTCCGCGCCCATGACCCCGAGTTCCCCGGTCGCATGGGCTACCAGATCAAGCTCACGAGCGTCTTCCAGCTCTGCCGCGAGATCGAGAAGGGCGGCGGCGTCTCGCTCGGCCGCCTGGCCGCCTTTTGCCCGGGTGCGGCATCCGGAGGCGCCCCCCAGGCGGGCCGTGATATTCTTCACTAGAGAAAAATTTATGGCAAACGACAAAGACGATTCCAAAGTCCGCGTGACCTCGACGCAAACCGAAGTCCTGAGCGATTCGAGCGAGCTCGCGAAATCCATCCAGGACAAGTCGCTCGAGCCCGCGCTCATCGTCATCCAGGGCGAGAACCTCGGTCGCGTGCATCGGCTGCGTCCGGGCCGCAACCTCGTCGGCCGCAGCTCGAGCGCGCAGATCCTCGTCGAGCACCGCGCGGCGAGCGGCTCGCACGCCGAGCTAAGGGTCGACGACGCGGGCATCGTCGTGCTCGAGGACCTCCAAAGCACGAACGGGACCTTCGTCAACGGCAAGCGGGTTCAGGCCCCCGTGCCGCTCAAGGCCAACGACCAAGTCAAGGTCGGCAACGTCGTCTTCAAGTTCGTCGAGAGTCGCATGGAGACAGATTTCGCCGAGAACCTGCACCACAAGTCCACGCGCGATCCGATGACGGGCGTCTACAACAAGGAATATCTGCTCAACCAGGCGGCTTCGGCCGTCTCGACGGCCAAGCAGGGCTTCCCGCTCGCTCTCATCATGATGGACCTCGACCACTTCAAGAAGGTGAACGACACCTTCGGCCACGTCGCCGGCGACTACGTCCTCATCGAGACGAGCCGCCTCATCCGCGAGGGCGGGGTCCTTCGGAGCGGCGAAATCGTGGGTCGTTACGGGGGCGAGGAATTCATGATCCTGCTGCCCGATACGAAGCTCGAGGAAGCCGGTAAGATCGCGGAGCGGATCCGCGCCATCATCCAGCACCACGACTACGTTTTCGAAGGAAAGCGGATCCCGGTGACCTCGTCGCTGGGCGTGGCCGCCTGGCGCCCCGTGCACGCGACCGCCGAGGCCCTCATCCAAGAGGCCGATGCTTTGCTCTACGAGTCCAAGCGCGGCGGTCGCAACCGAGTCACGATCGCGAAGTAGCGCGCCTTCCGTGGCGCGCGACTCGCGTGCCCCTTTAGCGCTGGGCGAGGCCCGAGGGATTGCGCAGGTTCCAGACGGATTGGTTGCCGATTGCGATCGTCTGCACGATGCGCACGCCGTCCTGCTCGAGGTAAGCGATCTCGATGCGGTTCTGCGCGTCGAACTTCTCGAGGGCCGAGTTGGACTCGGCTTCGAGGTTGGCTTCTTCCAAGAGACTCTCGAAAAGACTGCGACCGAGGTGAGCGTCCTCCATCCCCGGGGTCTGCATGCGGGCCATCTGGAGGGAGCGACGTCCCTCGCGGAGGGCCTTTTTCTTCTCGAGCGCTTTCTTCTCGAGAGTCTCGGCGAGTTTGAGGCGCTGCGCTTCGACGCGGGCGAGGCGCGCGCGGATCTGGCGCGTTTCTTCGGGCGAAAGGTTCAAGTGCAGCGGGTTCGCGCCGGGAAGTTGGGCGGTGAGCGTGGCCGTCTCCGACGAGACGTCGCGGCTCTTGATGCCGGCCAAGATGCGGAAGTCTTCGGCCATGAGGATCGCGCGACCGCTTTGCGGGGCCGCGTTCTGCGCTTTCGCCGTCGGAATCGCGAGAGCGGCCAGCGCGAGAATCCAACCTTGGAGGGCTTGGCGTTGGAATTTGATCCGGCTCATAGCGATCCTTTCGCTTCGTCGACTTCGTCATGAAGTCCGATGCGTTTTCTTATGCGAGCCCTATGCCAGGGCCGTAGTTTTTGGAATTCATCAATAGTTTCCGGGATTTGAGTCGAAATCGCGTCGGGCGCAAAAACGCGGACATCCGACGAAAACTTCGACAGGACGAGAAGCCTCCCACGGAGGTCGAATTCCCGGTCCGGGCGAAACTTCCGTTATCATTCGAGAAAGCTTCTCCGCCCCGGCGTTTCCTGGACGGGCGTCGAACTCGTGGACACGGTGTCAACGGAGGTTATAGACCTTCGCACGTGACTTCTTCTCCCGAAACCCCCGCCGATGCCGTGAAGGCCGCTCCGCGTCCGGTCCGCAAGCTTTCCACCGAGCTCATCCACCGCATCGCCGCGGGCGAAGTCGTCGAGGGCCCGGCCTCCGTTTTGAAGGAGCTCCTGGATAACGCGATCGACGCCGGAGCGACGCGCCTTCGCATTACGATCGTCGGCGGCGGCGAGCGCTCGCTCGTCATCGAGGACGACGGGTGGGGCATGAGCCGTGAAGACCTCGAAGCTTCGATCCAGCGCCACGCCACGAGCAAAATCACCGATCTCGGGGATCTCGATCGCATTCAAACCCTGGGATTCCGCGGTGAGGCGCTGGCCGCCATTGCGTCGGTTAGCCGCCTTCGTATCGAAACGGCCCGCGCGGATTCGGGGGCTTGGCTTCTCGAAGTCATCGGCGGCGATCGCCGTCCCCTGCGTCCTTCTCCCCGCCTTCGCGGCACGTCGGTTTCCGTCGAGGACCTCTTCTTCAACGTTCCCGCTCGCCGCAAGTTCCTCAAGAAGGCTTCGAGCCTCGTCGCGGAATGCCGTGAGGTGCTCGAGAACGTCGCGGCCGCGCATCCCGGGGTTGCCTTCGACGCCTACTTCCTCGACGACAAGGGCGAGGTCCGCTCCAAGCTTTCGCTCTTTCCTTCTTCCTCCAAACTCCGCTTCGAGGAGCTTTCCACGGCCAAGGGCGAAGTCTTCGGCCGCGTCGCGATCGACCCGCAACCGGGCGTCCGCCGCATCGAAGTCTGGGGATTGCGCCCGCCGGCCACCTCGCGAACGCAGAAGGGTATCCGTTTGCTCGTGAACGGGCGCCCCATCCTCGATCGGCGTCTGCCTTTCGTCGCGCGCGAGGCTTTCTCGGGTCTCATCGAAGTCGGGCACTTCCCGGTCCTGCAGGTGCACCTCGAGGTCGATCCCGAGCGCATCGACGTGAACGTCCACCCGCAAAAAAAGGAAGTCCGCTGGCCCGCGGATTTTCATCTCTCGGGTCTTGTCTACGGCCTCGTGAAGGCCGAACTCGAGGCGGGCCGACCGGCTCCGCGCCCGCTCTCGGCGCCGTCCGCCGATACGCAGGTCGATTGGGCCCTTTCCGGACCCGCGATGGATGCGCTCGCGCCCGCCGCTCCCGTCGGGGCGCCTTCCCTCGCCGCATCTTCGCTTTCCCCGTCGAAGGCGGAGACTGCTGGCGAAAGCTCGGTGCCCTTCCGCTCGACGCCCTCCTCCGTGCCCTTTGCGTCCCCGCTCGTGCCTTTTTCCGCCGCGAAGTCCCGCGAGAACGCCGGGGTGCCGCGGATTTTCGAGGAAAGCTCCTCCCGGCCCGCCTTCCGTTTCGCCGAGCTGCGCACGGTCGGCGAAGTCGGCGCCGCTTGGATCGTCTGCGAATCCCCGCGCGGCATGGTCCTCATCGATCAGCATGCGGCCCACGAACGCGTGAACTTCGAGCGCATCCTGCGGCGCCCGGACCTCATTCGCTCCAAGCCTCTCCTCGTCCCGGTCGAGATGGCCCTGCCCTGGAGCCTCGAAGACCGTCGGGCGGATCTCTTGGCCGCGCTCGAAGGCCTCGGTTTCGAGTTCTCCGATTTGTCCAAGACGGAGGGGCATACCCTCGAGCTCATCGCCCTTCCCGAGGCGGACCGCGGCCTCAAGTGGAAGGAACTCCTGGAGTCCACCCTCGAGGAGCTCGAAGCCGGCGAGTTTTCCCCTTCGCGCCTCGATCGCATCCGCGCGACGATCGCGGCTTCCCTCGCGTGCCACGGCAGCGTTCGCCGGGGTCAGCGCCTCACGAACGACGAAATCCGCGAGCTTCTCCGTCAAATGGACGAAGTCGAGTGGGGCGGCCTCTGCCCCCACGGCCGACCCCTCTGGGTGGAATGGCCGCACGAGCGTTTCGAAGGGCTCTTCCATCGCTGATGGGCTCGCGCGTCTGGATCGACGACATTCGGGAATGGTCCGGGACGGGCGTGTTGAGCCTCGTTGGCCCCACGGGCTCCGGAAAAACCTCCACGGCGCTGGCCGAAGTCCGTCGCCGTTGGCCCCATGACTTGCGCCATCCCCTCCTCGTCAGCGTCGATTCGGTCGCTTGCTACCGCGGCCTCGACATCGGCTCGGCCAAGCCCCGTGGCGAGGACCTTTCGGCCTTCGATTGGATCGGCCTCGACATCGCCGACGTCTCCGAGCGAGTCAGCGCCGCGGAATTCATCGACCGCGTCCAAGGGCCGCTCGACGCGAGTCTCGCCTCCGGGCGCCCGATCCTGCTCGTCGGCGGCTCCCATTTTTACGAGCGTGCCCTCGTGGATGGCATGTCCCCGGGCGACCCCAGCGACATGGCCTGGATCGCCTCGTTACGGCCGATCCCCAACGAAGAGTTAAAAGCCGCGCTCGTCGCCAAGGACTCCCGCTGGGAAAAGAAAGTCCACGCCAACGACCGCTACCGCCTCGGACGCTATTCGGATCTCGTGATCCGCCAAGGTCTTTCTTTCGATGACCTTTTCGGGGGGCGGCGGGCCGAAACCCATCCGGGCATGGGCGAGGTCCACGTTCTCGCCCTCGGCCTCGACGTCGAACCCGAGGCCTACGCCCCGCGCCTCGCCCGCCGCATCCGTAGCATGTTCGAGGACGGTTGGTTCCTTGAGGTCGCCGGCCTGCTCGAGCGCTACCCGGCCGCTTCGCCGGGCCTGCTCACCGTGGGTTACCGCGAAATCGTCGAGGCCTGGCCACCGGCTCCCGCCACGCAAGCCGCCCTCGAGACCGCCATCCTGACGACCCACCTCCAGCTCGCCAAAAAGCAACGAACGTGGATCCGTGGCCTCCGTCGTCGATCGGGGCCGGATCGTCCCCGCGGCGACTAAGTCTCGAGGGGCGGGAGATCGAGTTCGTAAATTCCGCGCGCGGCCAAAACGGCGGCCCCGAACGACACGGGCCGTACGTCGTGGAGTTCCCAGGAGTGGTATCCCGGATCCCAGCGCGAAGCGCAGGCCGCGGGGATGTCTTCGGCGACGTAGTCGCGGACCTTCCCGATTTTGACCAGCGCGACGACTCGGCCGAGCGGGTCCGAATCCCCTTCGTTCGCAAGGAACTTCGTATTCTCGACGATCAGCAAGTCCTCGTGGGGGCCCAAGTCCGGCCGCCAAGAGCGTACCTCGAGCGTCTTCTCGCCCTTCGCGATGCGCGTCCCGTTCGGCGCGACGATCGAGAGGCACTTGTACTTCATGTCGGGTTCAGCCCGGGGTCTGCTGCCGTTCGACCGAGATGACGCCCGGGATCGCCTCGAGGCTCTTGATGCAGCTGTGCAGCTGCCCCAGGTTCCGCACTTCGATATCGAAGGTCCCCACGGCGCGCTTGTCCTTGTTCACGCGGATGTTCAACGAGGTGATGTTCACCCCTTGCGCGCTGATCACGCGCGACATCTCGTTCAGGAGGCCCTTCTCGTCCTGCACGAGGACGCGTATACGCACTTCGGTGACGACGGAGTCGGCCGCGCCGGCCCACGACACCTCGACCTCGCGGTCGGCGTCCATGCCCAGCACGCGCGCGCAGCCGAGCTTATGCACGGTCACCCCGCGTCCGCGCGAGATGAAACCCACGATCTCGTCGCCCGGGATCGGGTTACAGCACTTGCCGAAGCGCACGAGCATGTCGTCCAGCCCCTGGATGAGCACGGCGCTGCGCTTGGGCGTCCCGCGGAGCTTTTTCGCGGCCTTCGAAACCCAGTCCTTGAAGCCGGGGGCCGCCTTGACGGGTTCCGGCGCCTCGGGCTCGGGCGTCTTCAGGTCCGGGAAGAGGCGCTGGATAAGGCGATCCATCTGGACCTTCCCGAATCCCACCTGCACCAAGAGCTCTTCGTAGTTCGCGTAACCGAGCTGGCCCATCTTCTCGAGCAGGTCCTTCGACTTCTCGAATTTCGCGAGACCCTGGCCGTAACGACGGAATTCGCGTTCCAAGAGCTCGGCGCCGATTTTTTGCGCGCGTTCCCGCTCCTCGGAGCGGATGAACTGCCGGATCTTGGACTTCGCGCGTCCGGAGCGCACGATCTTGAGCCAATCCTTCGAGGGTTTCTGCGTCGCCCCCGTGAGGATCTCGACCGTGTCGCCCGAGCGGAGCTTGTGCTTGAGCGGCACGATGCGGCCGTTGACCTTGGCGCCCGTGCAGCGGTGGCCCAGGTCCGTGTGCACGGTATAAGCGAAATCGAGGGGCGTGGACCCCGCGGGGAACTCCAAGAGTTCTCCCTTCGGGGTGAATACGTAGATGTCCCCCTCGAAAAGGTCGAGTTTCACGCTTTCCAGAAACTCGGAGGGGTTATCGAGCTCGCCCTGGGCTTCCACGAGCTGGCGCAGCCAATGGAACTTCGCCGTGTCTTTGGGCGAAAGCTTGCCGCTCTTGTACTCCCAGTGGGCCGCGATGCCGCTGTCGGCGATCCGATGCATGTCTTCCGTGCGGATCTGGATCTCGAGGCGCTCGCCGAAGGGACCGATGACCGTCGTGTGCAACGACTGGTACATGTTGTTCTTCGGCATCGCGATGTAGTCTTTAAAACGCCCTGGAACGGGCTTGAAGAACGAGTGCACGATCCCCAGCGCTTCGTAGCACTCCGCGATCGAAGAGGTCATAAGCCGGAAGGCCACGAGATCTTGCACGTCCTCGAAGTCCATCCCGCGCGACTCCATCTTCTTGTAGATGGAATAGAAGTGCTTGGCCCGGCCCGAAATCCGGACCTTCAGCCCGTACTCCGAGATCTTTTCCGAGAGGATCTTGATGAGCTTCTCGATGTACTCGTCCCGTTCGCTCTTCTTCTTGGCCACGAGCTTGGAGAGCTTCTGGTAGACCTCGGGCTTGAGATACTTCAAGCTCAGGTCCTCGAGCTCGATCTTCATCCAGCTGATCCCCAGGCGATTCG
Source organism: Bacteriovoracaceae bacterium UBA2428 (assembly GCA_002343545.1). Lineage (GTDB taxonomy): Bacteria > Bdellovibrionota > UBA2428 > UBA2428 > UBA2428 > UBA2428. The sequence continues at coordinate 4,344 of DDRA01000073.1, read as the reverse complement.
CGAGGGGGGCGTAGATGTCGAGGGTCTCCTGGGCGATGGCCTGTTGCTTGACGGGCTTCAGGTGCTCGAGCGTCCGCATGTTATGCGTCCGGTCGGCGAGCTTCACGATGATGACCCGCAGGTCCTTGGCCATGGCCAGGACCATCTTGCGGAAGTTCTCGGCCTGGCGGTCCTCGCGCGAGATGAAGTTGATCTTGGAGAGCTTGGTCACCCCGTCGACCAGGAACGCGACCTCGTCGCCGAACTCGCGCTCGATGTCGGTCGTGGTCGCGAGGGTGTCCTCGACGCAGTCGTGGAGCNNCTTGCGGAAGTTCTCGGCCTGCTTCTCGTGGCTCGACTTGAAGCTGATCGCGGAAAGCTTCGTGACCCCGTCCACGAGCTGGGCGACCTCGGAGCCGAAGTTCTTCTCGACCTCTTCGATGGTCGTGTGGGTGTCCTCGACCGTATCGTGCAGGATGCCCGTCAGGATCGACGGCACGTCCATGCGCATCTGCGCCAGCACGTAGGCCACGTTGAGCGGGTGCACGATGTAGGGTTCGCCCGAGCGTCGCTTCTGCCCTTCGTGGAGCGAGGTCGCGAAATCGTGGGCTTTCTGGAGCAAACTCAGGTCGGCGTCCGGGTAATACGCGAGGACGGCCTGCTTCAGCGAATCGACGCTGATATCCGGAAGGTGCTGGTCCTTCATGCCGAAGCGAGGCGCGTCGTGATGATCGACTCGATTTCGAGGACGGCGCGCTCAAGCTGATCGTTCAGGACTTGGTAGTCGAAGCTCTTCGCCTCGGCGATCTCGCGGCGGGCGTTTTCGAGGCGACGGCGGATGTCGGCGTCGTTCTCCGTCCCGCGCTTGCGCAAGCGGGTTTCGAGCACGTCGAAATCGGGAGGATTCACGAAGATCGTCAGCGCGTCCTTGG
>DDRA01000073.1:3110-3300 GCA_002343545.1 Bacteriovoracaceae bacterium UBA2428 | reverse complement strand
CGAAGATCGTCAGCGCGTCCTTGGGATAGGCGGACTTAATTGCTTTCGCGCCCTGTACGTCGATCGTCAGGAGCACGATCTCTCCCGACTCGAGCGAACGGCTGATGGCGGCCTTCGTCGAGCCGTAGCGATGGCCATGGACGACCGCGGTTTCCGCGAAGCCGCCCTGTTTCTCCAGCGTCTCGAATTC
>DDRA01000073.1:2352-2998 GCA_002343545.1 Bacteriovoracaceae bacterium UBA2428 | reverse complement strand
GTGGTAGTCCTGCCCGGGGATTTCGGTCGTGCGGGGCGGACGCGTCGTCGTCGTGATGGAGCGTCGGGCGTAGGGCAGTCGCCGCAGGAGTTCGGCCGCAAGCGTGGTTTTTCCTCCCCCGCTCGGCGCAGATAGAACGACGACAAGACCTTTTTTCGAACCCGACATAGAGAAAAAATACCATAGTTTGGGCATCGTGAGGTCCCCGAACGGGGCCCTTCACGTCGGATTTTCCGACGCTCCGAAAGGGGGAGCCCGAAGCTAGAAAAGCGTAGGGGCCGCGGGATCGGGGAGGCTTTCCTTTATATAGGAACGACCTTCAAAGCGTTCGGCCAGGGTTTCCCGGGCCGTCGCCGACAAGACCGCGAACCCATTATCCAAGACCAGGACGGTCTTGACCTTACGCCCGCGGGTCGCGTCGATAACGCGCTGCACTTTTTCGAGGTCCTGGACGAACTGGCGGAGGGGCTCCGAATCGTAGCCCACCAAAGCCAAGACCCGCTCGCGCGGAACGGTGTTCCCGAATCCGACGTCAAGAAGGAGAGGCAGTTTGGCGGCTTTCATCGGAGCCCGGACTAGCGGAGCCTTCGTCCTTCAATCAAGGTCAAACCAGGTTCAGGCTCTGCTCGCGGATCTTCTCGATCTC
>DDRA01000073.1:0-2239 GCA_002343545.1 Bacteriovoracaceae bacterium UBA2428 | reverse complement strand
CTGCTCGCGGATCTTCTCGATCTCGAGCTTAGCGTCGATGATGGTCTGGCCCGCCTGGGCGTCGTGGATCTTGTTCCCGAGCGTCGTCCACTCCCGGTGCAGTTCCTGCACAAGAAACTCCAGGCGCTTGCCGACGCCGTCGTTCGCGGAAGCTTCCGAGAAGAGGGCGTCGAAGGCTTTCAAGTGAATCTCGATGCGATTCAACTCTTCGGCCACGTCGCGCTTCTCCGCCAAGAGGAGGAACTCCTGCGCGACCCTTTCCTGGGAGGGCGCGCCGATCTGGAGTTCGGCCGCTAGGCCTTCCAGCTTCTTGCGCGTATCCGTCTGCCAATTCGAGAGGAGCGTCACGGCCTTCTCCGCGATCGAGCGGCGAAGCTCCGCCAGCCTCGCGCCGTGGCGTCGCAAGACTTCGCCCGTCGCGGCCCCTTCCTGCCTCCTCGAGGACAGCAGTCGCTCCGCGAGCGTTTCGAAGGCGGCCCGTATCTCTTTCTCTTCGGGCGTCGTCGAGTTTCGGCTCTGCCAAGCGTCCGGGCGCCGCAGGAGGACTTCGAGGCGCTTCTCTTCCGGCAGCGCCGAGAACGCCGCCGAGCGCGTCAGCGCGTCCGCGAGCGAGCGGAAGAGCCCTTCGACGCCGTTGCCTTCCGAGGCCGACTCGCCGTCGTCGATCCATATATCGAGCGCGCCGCGCTTCAGTTTCGATTGCAGGATCTGTCTCGCCGCAATCTCGAACGCGCTCCAGTCGCGCGGCACGCGCCAGCGGAATTCGAAGAAGCGGTGGTTCACGCTCTTCGCGTGCGCCTGCAGCTTGCGACCCTGGAGCGTGAACTCCAGCACCGCGTAGCCAGTCATGGATTCGATTCTAGCCGCGGAGTTTTTCATCGATGAGCCGATACTTCTCGAATTTGAGTTGCGCGCGTTTCTCCGGCGTAAAGCCCCCGAGCTCGCGCAGGTGGTGTTGGATGCGCCCGTTCAAGTGCGCCGCGACGCCTTCCACGTCCGCGTGCGCGCCCGCTTCGGGCTCCTCGATGACTTCGTCGCAGATGCCGAGCGAGCGCACGTGCTTCGCCGTGATCTTCAGCGCGACGGCGGCCTGCTTCGCCTCCCCGGCGTTGGCCCAGAGGATCGCCGCGCAGCTCTCGGGCGAAATCACGGAGTAAGTCGAATTCCTCAACATCAGCAGACGATCCGCCACGCCGATCGCGAGCGCGCCGCCCGATCCGCCTTCACCGATGACGATCGCGACGCTCGGCACCTTCAGCTCCGACATGCGGAGAATGGAGCTCGCGATCGCCTCCGCTTGTCCGCGCTCTTCCGCGGCGATGCCGGGGAACGCGCCGGGCGTATCGATGAAAGTCACGATTGGCTTACGGAAGCGATCCGCCATCTCCATGATACGGATCGCTTTGCGGTAGCCTTCGGGATTCGCCATCCCGAAGTTGCGCTCGATCTTCTGCTTCGTGGAGCGCCCTTTCTGATTGCCCAGGAAGAAAACGGATTGCTCCGCCCCTCCGTCGACGCTCTTGAGTGTGCCCACGCCCGCGACGAGGGCCGCGTCGTCTGCGTAAGAACGATCTCCCCTGAGCTCTTCGTAGTCGGAGAAGATCTTCTGGACGTAATCCAGAGTGTGAGGGCGTTGGGGGTGGCGGCTTCTCTCGACGGCGGTCCACGCGATATGCGTCGCCTCAGAGGGCCGAATGGCTGAATCGTGTTTTTCGTTCACGAAAGTGGTTTTACCCCCGTTGCGAGGGGCGCGAAAGGCGTCCCGCGTAGCGGATCAGGGGCGTTTTGGCCGCCGCCAGCTCTCATGACGGAATCGTAATCTCAACCAAAAAGATAACAAAAAAAGCCGAAATTAGTTATCCAGAAAATGCGGATTTTAGGCTGTGGACAAATTCTGAAAAACTCAGATTTTGATCTGAAATCAAATAGTTAAAGGGCTAAAAAACCGCCTTAAAAACTATTTTAAAAAAAACGAAAAATTCTTTGCGAGATTTGTTGACACCAAACCAGATGCCCCGTAGCTCCTCATCTCACAGCAGACGGAACTCTGCGGAGATGTTCTTTGAAAACTAAATAGTAGTAAATAGATGCCTCGTCAGTTCGAGGTCCCTGAAGGGAAACTTTCAAGGACGCGAACTTTTGACGAACGTACAAAATGAGTAATTCACAGGAATTGATCGTCTTAGCGTAAAAACTAAGAAGATCTCAAACTTTTTTGAAGAGTTTGATCCTGGCTCAG
>DDRA01000066.1:105578-113432 GCA_002343545.1 Bacteriovoracaceae bacterium UBA2428 | reverse complement strand
ACCCACCACCAGGCGGGGAGAATCAATCGAATCAAACCATCGGGGAATGGCTCGCTGGGAGGGATTCGAACCCCCGACAGGGTGGTTAACAGCCACCTGCTCTACCGACTGAGCTACCAGCGAACTCGTTGGAGCCTTGGAACGTAGACAATGTTTCCTAAAAGCTCAAGAGCCAATCGAAACCGTCCGCCAAGAGCTTTTCGGGATCCGAAAGAAAGAGCCCCTGCGGAAAGGAACGGGCCCATTGGCGAAGGGCCAAAGCGCGAAGATCGGACTCGTCGACCCCGCCCCAGTCGCCCACGAAAACCTGGGGGCGCGCCCGGGCGGCGGCACTCAGAGGAACGCGCAAGAGAGCATCGCTCCGGGCGTCACGCGGATCCAAGAACCACACGACCCCTTCGCATTGTTCCAAAAGATCGGAGGAGGGGGAAACCGCTTCGACCGGGGTTCCCAGGAGGCAAAAACGAGCCTCGAGCCCGGAACGGAGCCCCAGACGAAAAGACTGCCAGCCCCGAACGCTTCCTTCGGCGCTTCGGCATTGAACGAGGTCCACGGGCTGGCCGGGTTTCAGCTTCGTGGTGAGGTGAAAAGCGATCCGCTCGAAAGCCGCCTGCAGGTCGCTCTCGCGGGGAGCCACGCAGGCGATCCGATCGAGGGTCCACGCGAACTCGGGGACGTAAAGACTCACTCGAACTCCGTTCGGTGAACGAGGGCGTTCTCGAGCGTCGAAGCGTCCAGGTACTCGACCGAAGCGCCGGCCGGGAGCCCCATCGCCGTGCGGGTCAGCTTGACCGTCGGGAACTGCGCCCGGAACTGATCGCGTAAGTAGAGCGCGGTCGCGTCGCCCTCCACCGTGGCGTCGAGCGCCAAGATGACCTCCGTCACGGAGTGCAAGCGCACCCGTTCGAAAAGCGAAGCGAGTCGGATCTGATCCGGACCCACGCCCGAGAGCGGAGATAGCAGACCTTGTAGAATATGGTAACGCCACGGGTGGGCGCGAAACTTCTCGAGCGCGAGCACGTCGGGGCTATCGCGCACGACGCAAAGACGCGTTTCCGGCCGCTGCTTGTCTTCGCAAAGCGGGCAGTGGCCCGAATCCGCCCAAAAGCCGCAGCTCGGGCAGTGACTGACTTCGGTCGCGACGCCGTGGAGGGCGCGCCCCAGTTCTTCGAAGCGTCGGGGACCGCCGCGAAGCAGGCTCACCGCGTAGCGCATCGCCGTCCGCTCGCCCACGCCCGGCAACTTGCCGAGCTGTTGAACGAGGATGCGGAGGCTTTCGGGGAGAAACTGCTGCACGTCGATTCCCTAGCCGATCAGAGCAATCCGGCGAGACCCGGGGGAACGATCTTGCTCATCTCGGCCGCCACGAGCTTCTGCGACTGGGTGATGGCTTCGTTCACGGCCACCTTCACGAGGTCCGCGAGCATACCGGGGTCCTGCGGATCCACGATCTCGGGCGAGATCTGGAGCGACAGGATCTCCTGCTTGCCGTTCACCGTGATCTTGATGCGGCCGCCGGCGCTTTCCGTCGCGAACTCCTTGAGCGCGAGCTTTTCTTGGAGACTCTTCATCTCGGCTTGCATGCGTTGAGCTTGCGCGAAGAGGTTGCCCGCGCCACCGCCGCCACCGAATCCGTTGGGAAATTTCATGATCGATCCCCTTTCTGCGTGTTGCCCGAGGCGCGGCCTTTGGCGGCGTCGTCCTCGAGCACCTTGGTTTCTTGGATCGTGCCGTCCAGGATCTTCATCGCGGCGAGCACGGCCTCGTGTTCCTTGGCGAGGCGCTTTTTTTCTTGGAAATTATTCTGGGGCGAAGGCGCGGCCGAGCCGGCGCTCTCGAGCGAGACTTCGGCGCGTTTGACTCCGAAAGCGGCCTTCAAGACCTCGTGGCCGTCGGGCGAAGCCAAACGCTTGCCCGCGAAGTCGGCCTTCGCGCGGGCGAGGACCCGCTCGCCGTCGCTGTCGATGGAGAGCAGCGACTGCAGGACGGGCGTCCACGCGGGCCGAGTCCGACGGATGTAGGCTTCGAGCGTGGCCACGTGCCCGGCGCCTTGCGCGTGCGAAGCCGCCGAAGCGGGGGCGGCCGAGGCCGTCGAAGGGGGCGCCGAGGGAGCCGGCATCGGAGCCGAGCGCGGCACTTCCGCCGGGCGGCTTTCGGGTGCACGCGGCTCGCTCGCGCGAGTCTCGGCGACGGGCAACGAGCTCGTCGCGGAAGGCGCCGCCGCGGCGGCCGCGCGGGCCGCGTGAGCCGAGGGCGCCGGAGCCGGCGCTTCGGTCGCGACGGCTAAGGGACGCTGCAAGCAAAGCTTCACGACGAGCGACTCGACGTGAAGGTTCGGATGCACGGCCCCCTGCAGGCCCGCCTGCGCGCGCAAGCAGACGTCGAGCGCGCGGACGATCTCGTCCACGCTGAGTTTTTTGAGCAAGGTGCCGATGAGTTCGTCGCGTTCGGCATCGGGAACGCGCGAGCGGCCGGCGAAGGCGCGGAAGTGGAGGTCCGCGAAGAAATCCACGAGCCGGCCGAGCAGGATCTTCGGGTCGTTCCCGCGATCGACGGCCTCGGAAGCGAAGCCGAGCGCCTTGGCGGCGTCCCGCTCGCCGATCGCGGCGCAGAGACCGAAGAACGAGGTGCGGTCGAGCAGACCCAGCGAACGCTCGAGCTCCTTGGCCGAGATCGTCGTGCCGCAGAACGCGATGGCCTGGTCCAAAAGGGACTGGGCGTCGCGAAGGCAGCCTTCGCTCTCGAGCGAGATCGTGCGCAACGAGGCGTCGTCGATCGTGACGCCTTCTTTTTCGCAGATCGCGCGTAGGGAGCGCACCATGTCCTCGACGGGAACCTTGCGAAAGTCGAAGCGCTGGCAGCGCGAAAGGATCGTGGGCAGGACCTTGTGGAGCTCGGTCGTCGCGAAGACGAAGACGACGTGTGGGGGCGGCTCCTCGAGCGTCTTGAGCAACGCATTGAAGGCCGCCGTCGAAAGCATGTGCACTTCGTCGATGATGTAGACGCGGAAGCTGCCGCTCGAGGCCGCGTAGCCCACGTTCTCGCGGAGCTCGCGCATGTTGTCGACGCCCGTGTTCGAAGCGGCGTCGATCTCGATGACGTCGAGGCTCGAACCTTCCGTGATGCCGACGCACGAGGCGCAGCTTCCGCAAGGCTCGCCGTCGTCCTCGCGCTTCTCGCAGCGAAGGGCCTTAGCCAAGATACGGGCGGCCGAGGTTTTGCCGACCCCGCGCGGACCCGTGAACAAATAAGCGTGCGAAGTCCGCCCGAGCCGAACCGCGTTCTTGAGCGTCGAGGCCACGGCTTCTTGCCCGACGAGGTCGGCAAAGCGTTGGGGCCGGTAGCGACGGGCGATGACTTGATATGACATAGGAAAAGTGGGGCCCGACTGGCTCTGCCAAAGGCTCCCTCCGGTACCGTTGCTCCCTTCCGGGCCTGGCGGGGTTAGCGGAAGCAGACCCGCAAAGGGTCAGGCCCCACAGAAGGGCTTAACTGAAAACGTCGGGATTGACCAACGACGAGCCCCATTTACGCTACGCGTTAACAATTCTTTTCCTTCGAGTTCACGAGGTAATACGCCCGATAGAGCGTCGGGAGCTTGCGGTCGGCCATCCCCGGCTCGCAAAGCGAAGCCCAATCCAACGACTCGTTCCCGACGTGGGGGTTCTGCTCGGTTCCGTCTCGCCAGGAGTTGCGCACGATGAGACGGCCGCGGTGCATGCCGACGGCGATCGCGGCGTGAAAGCCGGGACCTTGGGTGACTTGAACTTGGTAGCTGATGCCGACGGGAATCTTGGCGCAGAGGGCGTCGCGAACGCGGATCTTCATCTGCTCGCAGCTCGCCCGATCGCGCGCCGAGAAACGGCGGATCTGGAACTTGGAGACGAGCCGGCTCTTCTCGCCGTTCTCGAGTCCGTAGCTCGTGAGCTGACCGACGTCGTTGAAGTTCCAACCTTGGCGGCTCAGCGTGGGACCCAGCTGCTTGGACATCTTTTTCCGGGCGGCGCGCAGGTTCTCGTGCGAGCGGTCAGTGAAAGAATCGCGACCGACCCCGAAGAAGCTCGCCGTGGGGTTGGCGAAATCCATGATCATCCGCATCGGCTCGCGCTCCTTCATCGACAGCGAAACGAGCGTGGCCGGCTGCGCGATGAAGTACTCGCTCAGGGTCTCCGCGCTGTGGCCGTCGAAGAGGGTCGCGCCGCCGCCGAAGTTCGAGCGGTCGCGCGCGAGCATGTTCGCGATGCGCTGGTTGAGCGCGGCGGTGTTCGCGGAATAGAGCAGGATGTGGGCGGCGTCCGGATCCACCCACAGCGCCTCGTCGCGGTTGTATTCCTTGAGATTCTTCTGGAAGGGAAGCTCGGAATTCTTCTCGCGGTAGAGCGCGGCCGAAAAAACGTCGGATGCCGTCGAGGCGTAACAAGAGCCGTGCACCTGCACCCGCGTCGGCGGAAACTGGTAGCTCAGGTCCACGAGCCCTTCCGTAAAGTGGTTCTGGCAGTTCTCGTAGGGACCCGCCTTGGCGGCACCGGCGCCCGTTAGCAAACCGATCATCGCGAAGCCGTAGACGAAGGGGCGGGAGGCGCGCATCTTTTCCATCGGGCCTCTACGTGCAAAGTCCCCGCCAAGGCGAGGCCCCGTTCCGCCGGCCTTCGGCGCCACCAAGTGGCCAAATTTTCGACAGACGCGAGCGCGATGCGTCCCCGTCCGAGCCCGAAAAATCCCCCGAAAGCGCTCCTCAACCCCTTCGGGCCGCGATATGTTCGGTTTTCTTCCGGAGAGGTGGCGGAGCGGTCGAACGCGCCGGTCTTGAAAACCGGAGTATCCGTAAGGGTACCGTGGGTTCGAATCCCACCCTCTCCGCCATTTGAATTCAGGGCTTTTCTCAAAATCGAAGTAAATAACGAAAATCAAAAACCAAAGGCTTTAAGGGCTTACGGTTTCGCTTCAAGGCCAGCATCACTCGGAATTAGTCGCTGTCAACGCAGTGATCTGAGTTTTGGCTGAGTGGTGTCTGAGCGGGAACGCGGTTTCTTTGGGGTGTCTGCACACAGCGCGGGAGCTTTCGGTTCTCCCATATTGTCACCATTAGCAAAAAATCCAAATTGGGTGCCGTGCTAACGATCACTTGAGAACAACATCCGTTAACTGGTACTGATCGCGTACTTTAATAATTTGGCTAAATGTTATCGTCTTCTTTTCGCACCGTCTGTAGTTGGTATAACTGCAGAAAGAAAGTTGCTTGTCTTGAGGGTCTCTGAAGTCTACTGAATAAACTGTAAAAGTGGAGTCAGGCTCTTCAGTGAATACGATGTTATTTTTATATCGAAGAACGTATCCTGTTAATTCTTTTCTGCCATATCCACTACGCTTCGACAGTGCTTGTTCCGGATAAAATGAAAACCCAAATATAAGTACAAAAGAAAGAACCTTTAGAGGAAGGAATCTGGTTTGCTTTAAAACATCATACATAGCTCTATTCCTCATTTAGCGCTCGTCGCGGTTGAATGCTCCGGCTCCGCTGCTCGTGCGGGTAGAGCCTGGCCAGAAAAAAGACCGCGCTGGCTCATATGAAATATTTCCATCAAACGCTTCATCGCTGGATCATCTTGTCCAACGGTTGCAAAAAATCGTTGGACGCAAGCCTGATCCTGTTTCAACGAATTTAGCAGTGGTGAAGGTCTTTTGCAGAGGTCTTCCTCTAGGTTTGTAATCCAAGAGACGGCATTTACCGTTTCCGTAGTCGGAGGTTCTTGTTTTAAACACCCCAAAGCGCGCGTCGCTTTTTCAATAACCTCTGTGGCATTTGAGCTAAAAGAGATTTCATTTCCCTTTTCGCATTTATGCGAACCAAGCCTAGGGGGAAGAATCATTGGAATAGAACCATCTAATCTGATAGGAGCAAGCAAGCCTTCTACTTCAGTAATGCGCAAAGCCAAAGTGTCGGTTGGCAAAGTGCGAGTCTGATTGCTTAGGGAAGTTAGGTCTTTTACTAATTTGGCTTTCGCAGCCGGCATCTTTTCTGAAGTTGCCAAACCACCCACAAGGTTCTCCGGCCGTCTAGCAAGATTACTTTTAAGATAACCGCCTAGTGTAAGGTCATTTATCTTTTGAATTAGCCCCGCAATCACCTTTGCATAAACTTCTCGGATAACTGATTGAGCGTCTTTTTGCAGTCGTCGATAGTTATCAATTGTGGCTTTATCGAAACATCCTACAAATTTTGCTTGGTTCTCTAAGTACGATGTCACTTCATTTGTAGATTGCGTAAGGTCATTGAGCGCTAGCTGAAAGTCGCCAGAAAGTTGCGCGTTAGGGGGCTTAGCTGTGCTTTTCTTACTTTGATTTTCCATACACCAACGCGTGACGAACTGCTGAATCTGAGATCTAGGGATAGTCGCATAAGGAATCCTGTCCCCGTGTTTCTTAGCTAAATCTAATAAAGCGCTGGCCGCCTTTCCGTGTGCCTCGCGATAACTGAGGCCTGAATCAAGGAATTGGTTTAGAAAATAGGGATAATCGACATCTTTGGAGCCGTCTCGCTTATCTGCTTGAGGATCCAATGAAACAGACTTTGCTGTTGTGGAAGAAAAAGTAGACATGTACGAATTGAACGCTGGTTCGTTGGCAAGCTCTAATCCAATCATTCCGCTGTAGCAGTTAAGTGCGGTGACGGTGGTCTGCAAAGATGGATTTTTCTTTTTTGCATCGGATAAGAGACTTCTAAATAGTCCGAGCCCCACAGGCTCTCCCACTGGGCTTGATACGGCAAATGCCATACTTTCAGCCCCTCTATTCCCCCAACCATCTATTCCAATAAGGTGACGGGGTTGTTTTGTTAGAGGAAACTGCGATCTCTCATTTCTTGGAAAAGTTTGAAGTTCGCTCGGAAAGAGCTTGTCACCATGTCCAAAAAAGCCCACAGACAAATCGTTAACGCCGCCTCTTCCGAGCTCACCTTCAAATGCTTGACGAAGCCCACTCGCGGTTGGCGGATAGTTACCGTCGGCGCCGTCCGATAGAATAACCACTTTATAGCCTGCTCGCTCATAAAGCGCTTTAGCCTGCCTGGTGCGCTGATCATAAACGACATCTCCAGAAGGACTTTCAGTTGAAGGACCACCAAAATTAAATATGAATTTTACTTTTTTTTGCTCAGCTGTTTCCGCAAAGGTAACTTCCACGCTCAGCAGGCCGCATACCATGGCGGTCAGGCCAATCCTGAAAAATGTCTCTGCAAGTTTTTTCCGACGTGCCCCCGCCATTGTTAATATTATATCTTAATTGTTGATCTCATCCGAGCTTTTTAAAGTCACAAATACGGTGGAGGACGGGTATCATGCGCGACACAGCTAATCCTTAACCCGATTTAACATTTAAGGCCCCATAAGCGCTTTAGATGCCACTTGAGCTCGTGAAAAAATCTCACTTTAAAACTCGGTGGCTAAGAGCTTGGTCGATCTCGTTATTGTTCTAGATTGTTAGGACTGCGTCGTTGATAGCCGAACGAGCATCATCACGTATTCGGCGTAGTGAACGCGTATGTCGATTGAGTGCGCTCGTATTTGAATTCCTTCTCTGACCTCCCTTCAAAGGCCTTCGGCTCGCAGGGCGAAAGGGAGGTTCAGAATGAACACAAACACGAACTCACTCATCTCAATTGACCTAAATTTTAAGTTTCGCCTCGGTATGCCAGTCCTTGAGCTCGCAAAGCTCATCCGGTGGCTTATTCCGATCGCGATTCCTATGATTCATGCGCTTTACCGGCATCTGTCCGGTGCGCTTGTCTCATAGGTTTTATTTTTAATCCCGATCCGAAAGGGTCGGGATTCTCGGGGGACTGGGGGTGAAGCCCCC
>DDRA01000066.1:104894-105510 GCA_002343545.1 Bacteriovoracaceae bacterium UBA2428 | reverse complement strand
CGGGGGACTGGGGGTGAAGCCCCCTGCCGAAGGTCATTGGGGACTGACGTCAGTCCCCTTGCTTGCCAGCCTCAAATGACCCAACTTACAAACCTATAAAAAAACCACAAAACCAGATTCAATTCCTACAGCCAAAACGCAACACTTCAACAATTCTCGGTGCCCAAATCTTCGATTCAAACTCTACGCTGCAAGCTTCGGCTCTCGTGTCACATTGATTTCCATTTTGTAGCCAAGTGCCTTTAGAACTTTGAAAACCATATCAAAAGACGGTGCTCGTTTCTTGTCTCCGACTTCGAGGCGGGCGATGAGCGGCTGGCTTACACCTGCGGCTTTAGCAAGTGCTGCCTGTGACATCCCAGAGCGTGCGCGAAGGTCCGCAACTAAGTGTGCAACCTGAAGATAAAACCTGCGCTCATCGAAAAGGAATTTGAGTTCTTTATCCTTGAGCTGGCGTTCAAGTACGGTCCCGAGAGATACACCTTTTTGCTTTTTCATTTTAAAACCTCTTTCATTCGTTTCCTTGCTACATCGACTTCGTGCTTTGGCGCTTTCTGGCCCTGCTTTTTGTACGAATGTAGAACGTGGATATGCTCAGGCGCCAGGGTTACATAGA
>DDRA01000066.1:92106-104756 GCA_002343545.1 Bacteriovoracaceae bacterium UBA2428 | reverse complement strand
TACACCGCCCGCGGTCCGAATCTTGATCTCCCAAAGCTTCCCGTCGATCTGGCGAAACTGACACCCAATCGCATTGAAACCGTGCCGTTCTATATCCACGAATACGGCAAGGATCTCCGCGCGATCTGACTTCGCTAGATCCCCCAGGAAGTCCTCGAAATAGCTTCGCCCGCTGCGTGAGCGGTGGAACTCAATTTTCACATCTTTACACTATAACCATATGGTTATTAAGTCAAGTATTGGGTAAGATCCATCATTTCGGCTTTTTATCAAAAAGCGCTTCAACTTCTTCCCATGTGCCCGAAGATTCAGAATCATCATCATCGACATTTTCATTCTCAAGTTGGGAAGCGAAGAAGGCCGCATCTTGTTTATTTCCAAGCTCAATTTTGGCTCTATAGCCTTTAGTAAACCTTTGATCTCGTGGACGAATAACCTTCTCTCGGTTTCTTACATAGTCAAAGTCTACGACCCAGAGCCTAAGACCAAGTAGCCGAAAGAGGCGCATCAAAGTGTCAAAGCGCGGATTGCCTTCTTTTGAAAGCATTCTGTAGAGCGACATCCGACTGATCTTCGCTTTCTCTGCAACCTTACCAATGCCGATTCCCTGGATGACGAGCAGAAGGCCCTTTCTAAAGTGCATAAGGGTGTCCGTGTCGTCGTACTCAGCGCAAGTCTTTAGGAAATCCATGTAAACCGATTCGTCAGCCAAGAATCCCGTTAGCTGTGCTTTCGAATAATTCCTGGAGGCTTTCCTGCGCTCGATTAAAACCGTAAACGCTTCGAGCGCGATCTGATCTGACGTTTCTTTCCACGGACCACTTCCCATTATGGCGTCACTTATACGTTACATTGATCTATTTGTCTTGTTTAAAATAGGCACATAAGTCTAGGAACTTCAGTCGCTTAAGGAAAAATCTAAAAATTTTAGCGCCTGTTTTCATTTAAAATCTGACGTCTCTATCCCTGTTTAAATGGAGCCTGGCGCCGATTTTCAGCAAAAAAACGAACGGTTTTGCCTTATGTCCCTTTAATAGGAGATCTTCTCCCGACCCTACCGTGAAAAATCGGCCGGTCTTGTTTAACCCCTGCCTCTCCTACCTGATCGATATCGGGCGGATGTGGTTTCAAAATAAAATTTTGGAGCGACATCATGCCTACTGCCGAATCCAATCAATCCCCCGCCCGTACACCATCCCGCGATCATAAACGCACTACTGTCCGTTTCACGGATAGCGAGTTTGATCGCATCACGGATGAAGCCCGCATAGCCGGACTTAGTATCCCGCAGATTCTAAAACTTTCTCACTTCTCAAGGCGGAAGTTGAAACTTCTCTTTGATGAAACGGATCGCTTGTTTTTTTGCGCAGAAATCCGCCGCATCGGAAATAACGTCAATCAGATCGCCCGCCGTGTGAACAGCGGCGCCCTTGAGGGTTGGCATTCTGAGTTTTCAAAAGCAGTCACCGCCCTTACCGAGATTCAAACACTCGCGGTGGAGGCATATGGCAGTCGTTAGCATCAAATGGAGCAAAGATGCCTCAGCATATTTGAAATATGTGCAGCGCGAGCGTGGAGAGGACGACATTACTAGTAGCTCTGATTGCAGCGTTGAAAACGCGCAAAGCGACTTTGAGAATGTACGCAAAGAGCATCGCAATGAAAAGGGCAATCAGACCCTTCACATTGTGCAGTCCTTCAGCCCGGAAGATAGTCAGAACTCAACTCCCGAGCAGCTACACGCAGTTGGCATTAGTTTAGCTGAAGAAAACTTCAAGGGGCATCAGTTTGTAATCCGAACGCATACAGACAAGGCGCACTTTCATAACCACATCGTCGTCAACACGGTGAACGCTGAAACCGGCAAGAAGATCGAGAACAAGCGCTCACTGATTCAAAAACTCAGGGACTCAAGCGACAAACTCTGCGCAGAAAACGGACTATCCGTCATAAACCGCGATGCAAACGAGCGGGCGGCGAGGCTTCCGTTCAAAGTTCAGCAGATGATAAGACGTGGCGGAAAGTCTTACATCTTTGATCTTGTCCAAAAGGCAGATGTCGCAAGATCAATTGCTTCAAGTTTTGATGAATACCGCGATATTTTGCAGAGCTTTAAGATTCGCGCCGTCATCGAAGAAAAGAACATCTCGTATTTTTATCCGGGCCACGACAAGGCCAAGCGTGGATCAAAGCTCGGAAAAAATTATGACAAAGCGGGACTCATTGAAGCGTTTAAATCCAACGACGAGAAGTATGCAAAGAGGCCGGAGTTAAAGTCACTATTTTTAAAACACGCGGATACGATTGCTAAACATGGAATGCCGCCTGCACCCGGCGATGCTGGAAAGTTTACTAACCCCTGGAGTGGCAAAGATCATCCGTTCAAGGATCACACTCAGTACACCAAAATTGAGCGCCGCAAGTCCGAGAAGTCATTTCACTCAGACCGCGAGCTAAAGCGCATATCAGTTCCCGCATCCGAGATCAGAAAAGCGCGCGAGGCGAGCATTCTCGTCTACTGCGACCGAAACAAAATCGCTCTCACAAAGAATCAAAATGGCGAAACGGTTATTAAAGGCCGCGAGTTCGTCTCTGTTACAGATTTTGAATTCAAGAATAATAAAAACGGCACAAGCGGAAGTCTGATTGACCTGGTGGCTGTGCACAGGAACATGACGCTGCTTCAAGCAACGGCGCACATCACGGGTAATGAAAAGCTCCTTCTCCTTGAGGAACACATGGGGGAGGCAAAGCGTAAATACACCTCCTTTTATATTCCAAGACCCGACCGGCCTGATTGGAAAACAGGCGTCGCGCAAGTTTCACGTTTCCTCAGCTCAAATGGAGCAAGTCCGAGTCTTGCCCCGCATCTCTTAAGCAACAAAATGGCGCAGACAAACAAAGGTGGCTTGATCCGCTTACTTGCAAAAGATGGCGCAACTGCGGCGCTTGAATTCTTCGAGAAGCCTCCTGGCCAGTGGAAGAAAAGGAATCACGGTAAGTCTACGACGCCTTTTTACTCTGAACGTGGTTCATCGCGAAAGACGCTACTTTTTACAGATCCATTTTCGCTATTTCGCCATGTGGGCGAGTCTCTATTCAGCGGGAAAAAACGAGACGTTGGCCTTCTCGGACTTCTTGATGGAAGCGACACGGTGGTTCATCACTTCGTTGCAGAACACCCGCGCGTCGATACCCTTTACTTTGTCCCATCCCATTCGAGCGGAATGTCGAAGGTCGAACTCGACTTGTTCAACAATCTAAAATTCAAACTAAAAAATTTCGGAATCGGAATTGAATCCGTAACGCATGAGCGAATGCACGATATCGCGCTCGGAAAGGAGGAACGAGAGTTCGGCCTTAGCCTCTAACCCCAAACCGCCAACTGTAGCCCAAAGGAGTAAAAGATATGTCTTATTTGATGAGCAAAATGATGCGGAAAAAAGATTACCCAAAGGATCACAAGATCACGGAAGAAAGTTTCAAGAAATTGATTCGAAAAGCGCAATTTAGAGAAGTCACGTTTGATGAGTACCGCGCCTTTCTTCATGGCCCAAAGGTTAACAGCGAGCTTCAGCATGACTACGAATGCATGGAAGAGGACTTCCAAAACAAGGGTCAGTACCTCAACTGGCTAGTTGAGCGCCGCCTGAAAGATGGCCACATCCTCTAGTGGTTTGTGTGTGAGCCGAACTTAGAGAATCAAAATCGAGAGGAGCAAACGAAATGTCATATTTAATGAGCCAAATGATGCACAGGCAAAACTATCCGCAGGTCCACGAATGCACCGAGGCGAGCTACAAGAAGCTCGCAAGAAAAGAGCGTTTTCGTGAAACGACTTTTGAAGAATATCAAAAGTTTTGCGCAGGCAAAGACTGCGGAGGTTTTCTTCAAATGGATTACGAGTTTATGGGGCGAGGCTTCGCGACTAGAGGCCAGTTTCTCAACTGGCTCCTGGAGAAGCGCCTCAAAGACGGTCGCGTCATTTAGCCTCGCTACCCACGAATTTCGTCGCCTACAGGTGAAAAATCCTGCGGCTTTGTTTTACCCAGCCCCTCCTACGTCTATCCACGCGGACGGGGTTTTTTTAGGGAGGCTTATGGATAGAAATTTATCCCGGCCTGAGTTAGAAACGACTGATTCCACGTTCTTTGACAAATTAAAGTGGCTGACCTCGAAAGAAGCCGCGTTCCTGCTTCGCACCTCTGTTGGCCAGGTTAGAAACCTGGTCTGGAAGGGAAGGTTGAAATCCTTCCACTTCGGAACAAGGTTGCGATTCCTTCGAAGTGATGTCGAAAGCCTTTTAAGGCCTGCTTTTTAAAGGAGGCTGACAAATGGCAATTACATCTTACAGTGAAAAACTCACAGGCGAGATACTCTGGAAAGTATCTGCATGCGTGAGAAGTAATAAAAATCCGTCCGTTCGAGTACAGAAGGCGAAATTCGCCCTCAAATCCGAATGGGAGGCAAAACGAGAAGAAACTCGGTTAATCCGAGAGTGTGAACGCGAAGTTTCGATTCGAGAAAACCAAGGCGAAAGTTGGGGCGCACTTGTTGAAGCTTGGGAGCGGCATCTTGCGAGAGCAAAGGCTGATTCCTTAAGTGATACAACGCGAACCGATTATATCAATGCACTCAGAAAGCACACTCTACTTTGGTGGAAGCGGCAAGCTGCCGCAATCACCAGAGCCGATGTTATGGAAGTGTTGAACCAGCTCAAAGCGCATTCCTCCTCGATCAGTTATCAAAACAAGCTGAAAGTAATCATCAATCAGATTTTTACATTCGGAATTGAGAACCGATTGGTGAGTGGAATGGACCGAAGCCCTGCATGGGGAATTAGTCTCGGTCGGGATGAAGAAAAGAAACCTGAAATCCTAACTCTGACTGAGATTAGAAAGCTTCTTCAAGAAGCCAGACGAATGAACCATGAATGGTTTCCGGTATGGTCAACGGCACTGCTCACAGGGATGAGAAGCGGCGAACTCTATGCGCTTCTTTGGACTGACATTGACTTTGAAAACAAGACGATTACAGTCAACAAATCGTACAATCCCCGCATGAAGGTGATTAAAAGCACCAAGGCCGGATACTGGCGACACGTCCCCCTGTCAGATGAGTTGATCGCGCTCCTGAACGAACTGAAGGCCCAAGAGCCTAATCGCCGTGAAGTCCTCCCCAGGTTCTACGAATGGACTAGAGGGGGACAGGCAAGGATCTTAAGGGCGTTCTGTGCGGGCGTGGGTATTCCATCCATCAAGTTTCACACCTTGAGAGCGTGTTTCTCAACACAGCTCATTCGGAGCAGTGTTGCTCCGGCGGTGGTGATGAAAATATGTGGGTGGAAGGATCTGGAGACTATGCAACGCTACATTCGACTGGCAGGGATCGAAACCCAAGGCGCGACCAACGTGCTGAAGGTACTACCTGCGGCAGATGTCGCGGCTCAGGTCGTAAATCTCTTCACCAAAGAGCGCATTGAATAATGGCCGAACTCATTTCGCCCCCACGACAAAAACGCGGGGTTGTCTGAGTTCTGTCTGAGTCTTGGTCCAGGCCCTTGAATTTGTTCAAAAGGCGGCGAATCCGCCAACCGCGTTGCGCCACTTCAAATCAGAATATCGTCTACGCCTCGCCCGGGCCTTCGTACTGGCCAATAATTTTGTCCAGCGCTTCGCGCAGAAGGAACGATTCCGTGACGTCTACCTTTTTGGCGACTTTGGAAAGCCGTTCAAGTTGTGCGCGAGTGTAATAATTGCTCTTCAGCACCATTTTTTCTTCGACGGCTAAAACCACGCGGTCACGGCCGAACTTTTTAGCCATGTAGAGAGCGCTGTCGGCGTTCCGCAAGAGCGTCATTCCATCCGACCCATCTTTAGGGTAGGTCGCGATCCCGGCGCTGACGGTAAACGTCACCTCGACGGCCTTCTTGTTCTCGTCCTTAAAAAGAAACTTCTTGGCCGAGATCAACCTGCGTACATCCTCAAAGGCGATGAGCGCCTCTTCTTTCTCAGAATCAGACAGGATCAAGAGAAACTCTTCTCCGGCAAAGCGGCCGGCGGAATCCTGAGATCGGATATTCTTCTTAAGAATTTCCGCCAAGGCAACGAGCGCTTGGTCTCCGATCGAGCGGCCGAACGTTTCGTTGAGTTTCGTGAAATGGTCTATGTCCAAGAGGACAACGCTGAATCCGCCTTTCGCGGATTTCGAGTTCTTTACTCGATTTTCGAGGGCCTTTTGGACTCCCTCTCTCGAAAGTAGGCCCGTAAGTTCGTCGCGTTCTGCCTTCTTTGCCATATGCTCCCCCTGTATATGTCGCATGTATATATATACGGCATAAATGCATACGAACTTGAGTCATGGCTTTGACGACGCTTTGCTTCGGGGTTGCTTTGAAGCCACGACCCGATTGCCGCCCGGCCTCGCAAGGGGATAAGTCGGAGAAATGAACAAGACGGTGGCCTTCTTCATGCTCCTTTCCCTGCCCTTCGCGGCTTCCCGAGCCTTGGCTTGTTCCCCGCCCGCGCCGGGCATCCAAGACGCCGCCGAAATCACGCTCGTGCTCGGCGCCGAGTCCTTCCTTCGCGAACTCAACGCGCAGGTCGCTTCGAGCGGTGGCGGCATCGTGCGCGTCGAGCGCAACGAAACGATCGACGTCGTTCTGTCGAACGGCTGCACGATCCGCAACCGCATCCGCTACCTTCCCCCGCCGCCCGAGTTTCCCGGTCTCTGTCCGCAACTCGAGGGAGTTTATTCCCGAACCGTCTGCGGAAAGCCCTAGCCAGCGTTTCGTTTTTCGAAACACCTGCTGAAGAATCGATTCTTTGCGCGCGACTCGCGCGAGGGCAATCTCCGACCGAGCCGAATAACCGGCTCGCAAAGGAGATCCCATGAAAAAGCCCTTCACCCCTTCCCTGCTCATCGGCGTGAACGCCGCGATCGCGATGCTGTCGGCCGCGCCGGCTCACGCGATCGCGACCCCGCCTTCCGACGAGGCCGCCGAAGCCCCGACCGCCTTCGCACGCGCCAATAAGCTCTCGGTCGCCTCGATGGAAGCCTCCTTCCTCAAAGTTCCCGGGCTCTGCAAGGCGCGCAACGCGGCCTTCGATCCGGTCCGCGTGACGAACGAAGACGTTTCGTCGGCGGCGCTCGCGGTGCACGCCGCCCTGCACGCGGCCGGGAGCGCGGCTTGAACGGCCCGCAAAGCCATCGCCTGATCCCGGAGGACTTGACGCTCCTCCGGGGTCGCTTGCTCGCGATGCCCGAAGTCTTCGCCTTCGCCGACGAGCCCGAGCTCGCCGCTTGGGTCGCGAGCGTCGGCCTCCAGCGCGAGTTCGGCACGATCAACGACGAGCTCGCGCGCTTCGTTTTCGATCCGCTCACGGGAACGGCCATCCCCGCCGCGAAGCTGCGCGCCGAACTCGTCCGCTACGGCGAAGCCGTGGGGGTGCGGCTCTGGTCGAAGGAGCACGATCGACTCGAAATCCGTCTGGTCGGGCTGCGCGCCCTGCTCGACCCGCGCTTCTCCTTCCGGGAGGACGGAACCCTCTACCAATGCGTGTTCTTTCCGGCCAGCCTCGCGAAGATCGCGGCGCTCGAGGACACGGAACTCGTCATCGTCCGGGACTGGGCTCTCAACACCATCTTCGGAAACTTCGATCCCGCGAAGTCTTACTACCAGACGAACTTCTGGGAGCTCGAGAATAACGACGCGCTCCGTTTTGCGCGTCTTCTCGAAGCGCGCAAGCTGCCGCTGCTGGGCACCCACGATCTCGTCGCGCACATCGCGGGGGCTCGCGCCGAAGCTTGGCCGGATCTCTCGGCGCGGGCGACGAAAGTCCGCGAGACGCTCGAGCGCTACTTCGGGACGCTCCGCGCTCCCACGATCGCCTCGCTCGTGCTGCCGTACCTGATCGGCGTGCTTCTGGACGATCTCGCCCAGCCCCCCAACTACGGAGCGATCGGCCGACGAGTCGTCATTGACCAAGCCCTCGAGGCCGTTGCATCGGGCCGTATCGATCCCCGCCGGCCGTTCGCGCTCACGCGTTTTCCGGAAAGCTACGAAAAGGCCGTTCAAATCGCGCGAGACTCGAACCTCGACGCTCTCGCGCTACGCGCCAAGACGGCCGTCGATGCCATCGTGGCCGAGATCCATTCGCACTCGATCGTCTTCCGGGCTTCTTAGCCCCCGCGACGGCGCGGGGAGACGGACAAAATCTCGGTGAGCTTGAAGCGATTGTACCTCTGCGCGAGGATGCACGGCAGATTGGCTAACGTCGCGTAAACGAACATGACGACGACGGCCCAAGGCGGATTCCAAAGCGCGAAGACCGGAAAGAACGCGAACGAAACCCAATGCGCCGCCTCCCCCCGACACGTCTCGATGCGGAAGCGCGCCAAGTAAGCGCGATCCCGACCCGCGACACGTTGTTTACGGAACGCGCCCGCGAAGAACGCCGCCCCGTCCGGCAAAAGAGACTTCCAACTTCGGATCCGAAGCAGCTTGTCGTAGAAGAAAACTCCCCGCTCGAAGAAAAAGGGCGCAAAGAAACCCGATTCCGGCTTGAACCAGGCGACGGGCAGCCTGAAGGACAGGTAGGAAACCGTCATCTGCCAAAGTGGCCAGACGAGCACGTTAAGCGCGACGGTCCATCCGAGCGGCAAATCGATCATCGGGAAGGAAGGCTCCTTCCCTTCCACTCGACGCGCTGCTTAAGCCTGGATCGTTTCAAACCACGAAAAAAGACGACCTGATAAAACACCAAAGGAAGGGGGTAGAGCAGCGCCGTCAGGAACGAAAACTCGCCCAGCTTGCGCAAGAGCCAATAGAGCTGAGCGACGAGGGCCAGATAAGCGATTCCCAAATGAGCGCCGCTCAACTCGACGAAACCGAGCGACGCCAGCAGCGCCAGAATCGGAAGCCCGAAGAGCACGCACATCCAAAGGACGATGAGAGACAAGATGGAAGGCGGCGTCGCTCCGGCCCCTACCGAGAAGGCCTTCGTCCAACTCTCGATGAGCTGAGCGAGGCCCTCCGGAAACATTCGCACGCGGAGAGTTCCCAGGCCGAGCCGGCTTTCCGGCATCCCGCCCGCGCGCTCGAACCTTTCGCTCAGGAAGAAGTTTTCGAGGATGCGATCGCTCACCCCTTCGTGTCCGCCGATCTCGCGGTAAGCCGTCGCGCGAACGAAGAGTGATTGACCGAAAAGACGAGCGCGAGCGAGCGGACCTCGCGCGAAGGACCCCGAGCCGAGCGCCATCGACACGATAAAGAACGCCGAGAGTTCCTCGTAGGCTTCGCGGGATTCGTAGTAGGGAAGCACCGAGACCGGCCCGACCGATCCGCGCTTTTCGGCGAACGCCAGGATCCGCTCGAAGCCACCCGCCTCGAAGCGGGTGTCCGCGTCGAGGAAAGCCAAAAAGTCTCCTTCGGCGGCCTTTGACCCGTTATGGCAAGCCCAGTTCTTTCCGGTCCATCTTTCGCGCGGAAGCGGCGGAGCCTCGATAACTCTGGCCCCGCGGCTCGTCGCGACCTCGGCGGTTCGATCGCTTGACCCATCGTTGACCACGATACAATCGTGGGAGGCTCCTAGCTTCCGCGGAAGGGATTCGAGCAACGCGGGCAAGGTTTTCTCTTCATTGCGCGCCGGCACGACGACGGAGACCCGACCCGTGAAGCCCGCGTCCGGAGGAATGACTTTCCGCGGATCGAACAGTGCCCACAGCAGAAAGAGCGACAAGAGGGGCAAAGCCCACAGCAAAACCGTCGTCATCGCGAGGACGGAACTTCTCGCTCGACGAGGTTCGCCACGTGTTGCCCGCAGAGCACGACCATCGGCATACCGCCGCCGGGGTTCACCGAGCCGCCGACGAAGTAGAGATTCTCGTAGCGATGGCTCTTTTTGGGAGCCTTGAACGCGAAGTTTTTCTTGAGGTCCGAAACCACCCCGTAGATCGATCCTTTGTTGGAGTAGTACTTCTTCTCGATGTCGAAGGGCGTCCAAAAGTCCTCGACGACCGTGTTCTTACGCAGATCCGTGAGCCCCATCCGCTCGAGCTTATCGATGACCCGATCCTTGAGGCGAACGCAGTCCTCGTAGGTGAAGGGCGACTTGTCGTTGATGTAGGGAATGTGGGGCAGGATCTTGATGTTGTCGTGGCCCGGAGGGGCTTGGCTCGGATCGCTGCGGGTGGGCGCAACGAGGTAGATCGTGGGATCATCGGGGAGCTGCTTGTGCGTGAAGACCTTCTCAAAGTGGGCCGTCTGGTTACGCGAATAGAAGAAGTTGTGGTGGGCCAACTGCGGATAGATTTTCTTGGTGCCGAGGTGAAGCACGATACCGGAGCAAGCCGGCTCGAACTTCTCCAGGCTCTTCGCGGTCGCTTGGTCGCCCAAAAGTTTTTCGTAGCAGGGGATGACCTCCATGTTGGAAACCACCGCGTCGACCTCGATCGTCCTTCGCTCACCGCCGGCCCTCGAAATCTTCACCCCGGAGACGCCCGGGCCCGCGATTTTCATTCCGACGACCTCGGTGTCCAGTTGGACGTCGACCGAGACTTCAGCGAGGCGCCGCTCGAGGGCCTCCGCGAGCTTATAGAGCCCGCCCTGCACGTACCAAAGCCCGAACTCGAACTGAATGTTCGGCATGAGGTTCATAAAACCGGGCGAGGCGTTGGCCGACGAGCCGACGTACTTGATGAAGTACTCGAAGATGCTCCGAAGGTGCGGCTCCCGGACCCGTTCGGAGATGCTCTGGGACATCGTCTTGGCGTAGTCGATGCCGAAGGCGCCGAAGAACTTGTAGGCACGGATAAACTGCCAAAGGTCGTCGGGCGCCTTGGCGAAGTAACCCTTCTCGCAAAGGTCGTACTGTTTCTTGGAGTAACGGAGGAAGGCGCGGTAATCCGCGTAGGCATCGCCCCCGAATCGTTCGAGCTCGGAGCGCATCCGATCCTCGTTCTCCCACAAGTCGACGACCTGCCCATCCTCGAAGAAGTTACGCCACTGCGGATCGACGCGGACAAGGTCGACGTAGTCCTCGAGTCGCTTACCGTCGCCTTCGAAGAGCGGACGGAAGTACTGAGGCAAAGTGAAGATGGACGGCCCAAGGTCGAACTTGAAACCTCCCGTCTCGAGCCGGTTCAGCTTGCCGCCGAGATGGGAATTCTTCTCGAGGAGAGAAACCCTATACCCTTTCTTGGCGAGCATGATCGCCGAGGAAATCCCCCCTAGTCCCGCTCCGATCACCGCGACGTGCTTGGATCCTTTACCCATTCTGGCGACTCCTATCTTGTGAGGCGAATCTCGATGGCCTTCAGGCCTTCGCCCAAAGCGAACAAACAATCTTCGTAACCCGGAGGCCCCCACCTTGCCCGCGGATTCTGGGAGGCCCCGACGGGCTCGCGCGGCATGCCAAGGAAGTTCTTGTCGAGCTTCTGATTCGCGTTCAGGTCCTGGTAGACCGTCACGACGTAGTCGCCGAAGGGAAGGTCCGCGAACTCAAAAACGAAAGACGGGGTTTGCGGCGCCTCGACGTAGCGTCCGTCGAGCGCGAAGGCACGATCGCGGGGAAAGCCTTTTTTCCGGTCGAAGAGCAGGTAGGCCAGCTGGCCGCGGCCGGGCTCGTAGCCCGTGACCGTCACCCGGATGCTTCCGCGCCGATCCACGGCGAGCGATGGTGAAGGCGCCGATGCGAAGACGCCCGGGGCCCAGAACGCTAGGAGCGCAACAAGCGACGCGCGCGCGACCATAGCGACCCTCCCCCATACAAAAACGAGATGATTCTTCTCAGGGAACGAGCGTCGTTCGTCGAGTAAGGGAAAAAGTGCCGCTCGCGTCCCTCCGAGGAAGGACGCCGCGAAATCGTCTTTCGGCGGCAGAACGACAAGATCCCCTCGTCGCCCCGGCTGCGACCATGCCCGCTAAGTTTTTCCCCGCCGAATGGCGCGGCCGGATTACCGATCGGGACGACGACTTCGTTGATCGAAACCACGCCCACGCAAAGGCGCTCCGCGATCCGCTCCGCCCAAGCCAAGTCTTTCGACAGGATCGCCGCCTGAAGCCCGAAAGGCGTGCCGTTGGCTTTCTCGATCAGCTCGTCGTCGCTGGAGAAAGAATCCACGCAAAGCAGGGGCGCGAAAACCTCTTCGTTCAAGATCCGTTCGCCACGAAAATTTCCCGAAACGACGAGCGGCCCCAAGAGATTCCCTCGCTCGATCCACGGGGTCTCGAGGGTTGCTCCCTTCGCGACGGCGTCGTCCAAAATCTCCTTCACGCGGGCGATTTCGGCGGCCCGCACGAGGGGGCCCATTTCTTCTTCGCCGCTCTCCCCCAACCGGACGCTAGCGACTTCGGACCTGAGCCGGGATAGAAATTCGTCGCGTCGCGACGAATGGACCAATATGCGCTTCGTACCGATGCAGACCTGGCCCGAGTTGAGAAAAGCCGAGAAGCAAGCCGCTTTCGCGGCCTTCGTCAGCGGCGCGTCCTCGCCGACGACGAGCACGTCCTTGCCGCCCAGCTCCAGATCCACGGGCACGAGACGCTCGGCGGCGCTGCGCGAAACCGAGCGCCCCGTCTCGGATCCACCCGTCACGAAAATCTTATCGAAGGACATGCGGCAAAGCTCGCGCCCGACGGCCGCGTCGCC
>DDRA01000066.1:89956-91982 GCA_002343545.1 Bacteriovoracaceae bacterium UBA2428 | reverse complement strand
GCGCCCGACGGCCGCGTCGCCGACCACGAACTGGACGAGCCCCTCGGGAAAACCCGCGGATTCAAAGAGACGGCGCAAGAAAGTATTCGTCTCGGGCGTCCACTCGGATCCCTTGATGATCACCGAGTTGCCGGCCAGGAGCGCGCAAACCGCGGGGATCAACGTGAGCTGGATCGGATAGTTGAACGGCGCCAGGATAAGAACGCAACCGTAGGGGGCAAAAGTCTGGCGATAACGCGAGCGGAAGAGAAACGGCGAAGAAACGCCGATCTTGCGGGGCCGCAAGACCTTCGGCGCTCGCTTCGCGAAGTAGCGCATCGCCTCCAAGGGCACGAAGAGATCTCCCGACAGCGCGTCGATCGTCGGCTTGCGAAGATCTCGACGTAACGCCGCGACCGCGGAATCGGCGTCATCCGCAAGCCGTTGCCCGAGCGCACGAACGAGTTCGCAACGCCGCTCGATCGCCGAAGCCGCCCACGCCGGTTGGGCGGCCCTCGAGCGTGCGAGGATCTCCGGGAGCGTCATTCGAAAGCTCGAACCGGCTCCACCCGTTCTTCCGAGAACGGTAGCGGAAGGGGGCGCGAGACGCCATACTTGTCGCACAGCAAGTTCGCGCTAATTCGCGCGGATTCGAAGATCGTGGGTAAGCCACTGCCCGGGTGCGTGCCACCGCCCACGAGATAGCAATTATCGACCTCCTCGAACTTGTTGCGCGGACGGAAATAAAGCATTTGGTCGAGGCCATGCCCCAGGTTGAAAGTCGCTCCTTGGTAGACAGACATCTTCTTTTCCCAATCCAGGGGAGAGATGATCCGCTCGACTTTGATGTGCTCACGGAAGTTCTTGAGCCGGGTACGCGTTACCAAGGCGAGGAAGACCCTCTCCCGAAACGCGGGACTCTCCTTCTCCCAGTCCACGCCCGATTTTTGGTTTGGCACAGGAACGAGAACGTAAAGGGCCGAGTGCCCCGGCGGAGCCAGCGAAGGATCGGTCTTCGAGGCATTGCGGACGTAGAACGAGAAGTCGTCACTCAAACGGAAGTGCTGGGAGATGTCTTCTAGGTTTCGTTTGTAGTCCTTCGCAAAGTAGATCGCGTGGTGATCGAGATCGTAAACTTTGTCCAATCCCAGGTAAATCATGTAGGTCGAGCAGGAATACTTGAGCTCCTGGAGCTTTTGGGGAGTGTATTTGCGCAAGCTCCCGGCCGGGAAGAGATTTTCGGCGGCCCAAGCGAAGTCAGCATTCACCACGGCCTCGTCACAACGAATCGCTTCTCCGTTCGCGAGCTCGGCGCCAACCACGCGGCCGCCTTCGACGATGAGCTGCTTGACCGAGGTCGAAGTGCGGATCTCGGCTCCTTCCTCCTTGGCGACGCGCGCGAACGCCTCCGCGATGCGCGAGAGACCGCCCATGACGTGAAAAACCCCGTGCGCGTGTTCGGTGAAGGGGATCATCGCGAAGAGTCCCGGGCAGTCCCACGGCGACATGCCAAGGTACTTGGACTGGAAGGTGAACGCCAAGCGCAACTCTTCGGGCTCAAAGTAATCCGAAAGCACATCGTAGAGAGATCGACCCGCGGCCACGTGCGGAACCGCCTTCAAGAGATCCAGGGAGAAGAATGACGACAGTGAAGCGTAATCCTTTTGCAAGCAAGGATAGAGAAACTTGAAGCGCTCGGATTCGCGCGCGTAAAAGGCGTCCATCTGCTTGCCTTGGCCGGGAAAAACGCGTTCGATCTCGTCTTTCATCCGGGCGCGATCCGCGAATGCGGTCAGCACCTTCGAGCCGAAGTCGAGGCGGTACATCGGATCGAGTCGCGCGCAGTCCAAGTAGCTCTCCGTGCGCCGACCCGTCTGGGCAAAGAGCTCGTCGAGAACGTACTTCATCATGAGAAAGGTGGGACCGATATCGAAGCGATATCCGTCGACGCTAATCTCTCCGGTACGACCGCCGACCGTTTTTTCCTTCTCCAAGACCGTCACGCGGAAACCGCGGTGGGCCAAGATCATGGCGCAAGCCAAGCCTC
>DDRA01000066.1:86805-89784 GCA_002343545.1 Bacteriovoracaceae bacterium UBA2428 | reverse complement strand
GCGCAAGCCAAGCCTCCGGGCCCCGCCCCCACGACCATGACATGCTTTTTATCGGATCGAGACATTAAACACCTCCACCGCCGGAATTGAGTGAATCAAAGGACAGGGTGGCCGCGAGACCACCCAAATCGATCGAACCGAGTCCGATCATCGCTCTGAGAAGTTTCTGTGCTTCGGAAACCATTTCGCCAACCTCATCGATACGTCGTACCGAGAAACCGCACGCTCCCAGAGCATCGGCCGGCACCTGGCGCGCGTGTTCCTGGGCTAGCCGAATCTCTCCGAGCAGGCGATACTCCCGCTCACGTAGCACATTCAGGATGACCGATACGATGTTGGGGTTGCAGACGTAAGAACGCCGGCCGCGCGGTCCCGAAGACGACTCCAAAAAGACGCGGTACTGCAAGAGGTCCTTGAGACTCAGACTTACGAGCGCCTTCGACACGCCAAGGTTCTCGATGAAGTCCCGCGTCTCGACGGGCTTCTCCGAGAGAAAAGCCAGAACCCACATCTTTCCGTGGATGCCCTTGAATCCCCAGTATTCCATGAAGCGCCCGACGTCGTCCGCCAAACGCAGAATGGGCACCGGAAGGGCCTTTCTCGCGGAGCTCTTTTTCTGCGCTCGAGAAGGCATCGCCAACCCCTCCAAGTTTGGTTTAAAAAATTATAAACCAGTTTATACCGTGCTTAGTAAAATATTGTAAATATTAAATAATATTCAAGGCACTTATTCCCAGTTTGGTTTAATGCTTCTTGAATCAAAACAGCCCCTTAAGCCATCCATGATCCTGCGGACGCCGCGCTACCAAGCGGATCTTTTGCTTGCAGGAATACGGGCAGCCCGACACCTTGAGCGTGAGCACCCCGAGCCGTTCGGCGTAGTATTCCGGCAGGTACGCCAAGCCACGGCCCCGCCGTACGAGCTCCTCGAGGAGCTTGAGGCTCGACGTAAGAAAGGCGACTTTGCGGGTGAAGCGATCGTCCCGCCACCCGTCCATCGACTGCTTGAGGCCGACGCGACCCAAGATCGGGCGACTCGGACTTACGAAGGAATGTTCGAGCACTTCCTCCACCGGCACCGTACGACCGCGTTTCGCCGAAGCGTAGAGCGGATGGCCCGGACCGACGACCGTGACGAAGTCCGTCTCGCCGATGACTTTCGAAACGAGGCCCGGCGTCTCTTCCGAGCTTACGATCGCAAGGTGGGCGTCTCCGCTCCCGACCTCGCGGAGCGCCCGGTCGTCGTCGCACGCATGGTACTCGAACGAAGCGCCGGGATTTCGCTTCGAGATTTGATCGCTCAGCTCCAACCCCATCTTCGAAAGCAAGACCTCGGGGCCCGCCATGACGACCTGGATCTGACCGCGGTGACCCGATATTTCCATTCGCGCGGACTCTTCCATCGCCAGGATCTGAGTTGCCCGCAGCTTGAGCAGTTTTCCTTGGTCGCTCAAACGGATGTTCCGCCCGTCGCGGACGAAGAGCTTGGCGCCGAGCTCGCCTTCGATGCGGGCGATCGCCTTGCTCAACGACGCGGGCGAGACCTTGAGCCGTTCGGACGCGCGGTGGATGTTCTCGTGCCGGGCGACCTCGACGAAATACCGGAGCTCAAATATTTCCATTATGGAAACAAATATAGTGCTTTCGTTTCGAATTTTATAGCATCACGAAGAGAGACCACGCGGAAGTTCCACGACGAACTTGGCGCCTTGCCCCAAGGCGCTTTCCACGCGAATGCGGCCTTGGTGCGCCCGCACGATCTCGCGGGTGATGTAGAGACCCAGACCGAGCCCACCCGCCGTCGCGCGCTGGGGCGCCACCCGCTCGTAGCGTTCGAAGATCTTTTCGTGATTCTCGGGCGCGATGCCGGGACCCCGGTCCTGGACGACGATCTGGGCCACCGGACCAAGGGCGCGGGCGGAGACCGAGACCGTTCCCTCGCCTCCGTACTTTTCGGCGTTCGTGAGCAGGTTCGTCAGAACCTGCTCTATCCTCACCTGATCCCAGATGCCCTCGATGGAGTCTTCGAGGTCCAGGCTCACCGTGCACTTGGAGCGCACGAAAGCCGGCCGCAGCCGGTTCACGACTTCGAGGACGACGTGGCAAAGGTCCAAAGGCATCAGATTCAGCTTCTGCTGGCGATGCTCGAGACAAGAAGCGTCCGTTAGGGTACGGACCAGGCTCAAGACGCGATCGATCTGCGATTCGAAACCCTCGAGCAAGCGGAGCGCCCTCGCCCGATCGAAGTCGCCGCCGTCCAGAACGGACTTCTTCTCGAAGGCGGTGCGCATCTTCATCGTGGCCAGAGGGGAGTTCAACTCGTGCGAGGCGATCGAAAGGAACTCGTCGCGCAGCTTGAGGGAGTGGTCGAGTTCGGCGTTCAAACGCTCCATCTTCTCGCGCCATTCCGTCTCGCGGGCCTCCAGGCGCTTTCTTTCGATGGCGATGCCCGCGATATGGGTGGCAACCTCGACCTGGTAGAGTTTCGCGAGCGTCGGATCGGAGTAGCTCTTGTGGTAGAGCGCCAAGGTACCCACGACTTCGCCCGTCGAGGCGAAGATCGGGTGCGAGCGGCACGAACGAAGTCCGTTCTCGAGCGCCCAAATCCTCCATTGCTCGTTCCACTTGGTATCCGTCGCGATGTCTTCGCTCACGACACGCTCGCCCAGATGCGCACACCGGCAGCACGGACCGGCGTAGGGAGGTAGGTAACTGATTCCCGAACCTTCCAGCGAATAGTTTTTGGCATCGCTGACGTCGACTCCGGCCTTGAAGGTCTGGCTTCGTTCGTCGACGAGCAGGATCGAGCACAGGAGCCCCTCGTAGTGTTCCTCGAGAAGAAACACGAGATGATGAAGGATTTCGACCAAGGGAGCGCGCTTCGCCAGTAGTTCGAGGACACGTCGCTGGCCGGCCAGCAAAGCGTCCGCGTGCCTCATCGCCCCGACGGCACCGACCGGATCGGAGAAGGGCCGCGAC
>DDRA01000066.1:85729-86695 GCA_002343545.1 Bacteriovoracaceae bacterium UBA2428 | reverse complement strand
GGATCGGAGAAGGGCCGCGACGACTCGTTTGAGTTTTCCATTCGACAACCTCCCTCCGGTAAGCGGAACTTTGTCGCTAGTCCCCTTGGATTCGGAGTGTCAACGATAGTCAGTTAGTAAATAACTAATATTGAAACACGGGAAAAACCAAACGAAATCCAAACGATCAAAGCCGGATTGAAGAAGAACGCCCGCACTGTTACGCTAACGTCACGGACTTAATATGAATCGAATCGTAACCCTTCGCCCTTTTTCGCGCGCAAGCCTTCCCGTCCACGGGGGGATGCTTCTCAAATTCGGCTTCTGAGGCCGTAGAGCACGCTCTACGGCATTCCCGCTTCGGCGCTCCCGCCGACTTCCCAAGACTTCCGTTTTCAACGCACGGACACACTAAGGAGAAATTCATGGCCACCCTTCCGTCCCTCATTCTTTCGCAAGCGGACTTCCGCAAACTTTCGGCCCTCCTGAGGACGGCCAAACCCGACATCGTCGAGCTGCTCGAGGAGGAACTGAACCGAGCGAACATTTTGCCCGAAGACGAAATCCCCTCGGACGTCGTCACGATGAACTCGCGCATCGCCTTTCTGGACCTGGACACGAAGAAAGAACAGACCGTGACTTTGAGTTATCCCCACGAGGCCGACATCGAGAGCGGCCGCGTCTCGGTTCTCGCGCCCGTCGGGGCCGCGCTCATCGGTCTCCGCGTCGGACAAAGCATTGACTGGCCCTTGCCGGAAAGGAAAACTCGACGAATTCAGGTCACTTCCGTTTTTCGCGAGACCCGGGCGAACGAAGGGTGACGAAATATTCACACCTTCGTCGACTTTTATAATCAGTCCAAATTGATACTTTAAGGAAGGCAACCAAATAGGAGGTTCGATGAAGAAGCCCATATTGAAGTTTTCTCTCCTGACCTTTTCCGCCCTGCTCGCGGCTTGCGGCAGCGGCTCGGGCGGCGGCTTGTCC
>DDRA01000066.1:84357-85603 GCA_002343545.1 Bacteriovoracaceae bacterium UBA2428 | reverse complement strand
CGGCAGCGGCTCGGGCGACGGCTTGTCCGAAGCGGAAGGAACGATCACCAAGGACGAGGCCGCGACGGCCGCCGACTCGATCGCGAGCGCTTTTCCGACTTCGATCGCCGGTTCGGCCGCCTTGGGCGCCGCCGGAGGCCTGATGGGCATCGACACCCTTCGCACGAACGACGACGAAAAGGACTCCTGCACGAAGAAGGAACCCGCCGAGCTCGTCGACGCGGATGACGACGGCATCCCGGTCTCTTTGAAGGTCACCTACGACTGCAAAGACGTCGGTACGATCAAGCTGAATCAGAGCGGCAGCTACTCGCTCAGCGACAAGAACGACGCCGACAAGATCGGCGGCTTCACGGGCGAAATGTCCTTCACGTCGAGCTACACGCAAGATGGCGGCTTCACGTCGGAGTCGACCTACTCCGGCAAGTTCGATCAGACCCGCGACGGCGCGACCGTCAGCGGCAGCACGAGCTACAAACTCGAGAACAAGGGCCAGGTCGCGGGCCAAGAGTTTTCGGGCGTCGCCGCCGGCATGAACATCACGTACAAGCTCACCGGAACGGACGCGAACGACATCGAGAAGGCCGGCACCGCCGAGATCTCGGGCTTCTACGCGCTTTCGCCCGCCACGGTCGACGGCAAGCCGCAAAGCCGCGTCGTCAAGATCTCGAGCGAAGCGCTCACCTACGACGAGTCCTGCGACTCCGGCTACAAGAGCGGAACGATCACGGCGACCGACGGCAAGGATAACAAGATCGTGTACACCTTCACGGACTGCACGGTCGCCCGTACGTATAACGGCGAAGCGATCTAAGTTCGCACGCGGACTCGCTCGAAGCTCCGAACGAAGGAGTGGGGCCTTAGGCCCCACTCCTTTTTGTTTGGCGCCCTTCCCGCGCCAAAGAGCTTTCCCTTGGCGGCCGCGATTGCTAGACCGTTCGGGTGCCTTCTTTCACCGCGAGACTAGCGAGCCGGTGGCGGGATATCCCGATCGCGAAAAAGCTCTACGCCGTCATCGGCGTCATGGCCTTCCTCATCGTCGGCGAGCTTCTGACCCTTTGGTTCGCGATGAGCACGCTTTCGGCCGTCCGCGCCTTCGTCGCCGGCGAGGGCCTCTGGTCGAAGGCGCAGAAAGACGCCGTCTTCAGCCTGCAACGTTACGTCTTCACGAGCGAGGAGTCCGACTACGCCGATTTCTTGGGCTACCTCGCCGTGTGCGAAGGCGACCGGCGGGCGCGCACCGAGC
>DDRA01000066.1:78520-84231 GCA_002343545.1 Bacteriovoracaceae bacterium UBA2428 | reverse complement strand
AAGGCGGCCGGCGGGCGCGCACCGAGCTGGCCCGCCCCCACCCCGATCTGGAAGTCGTCCGCGAAGGGTTCCTGGCGGGACGCAACCATCCCGACGACATCGCCAAGATGACGCAGCTCCTGCTTCGCTTCGAATCGATCGGCTATATCCGTGAGGCCATCGAGGCCTGGGCGGACGCCGACCTTCTGCTGGTCGAGCTCCAGCGCTACGGGCGCGAGTACCGCGAGGAAGTCCGCGCGCGGGGCCCCGACCCCGAACGCCGGATCGTGATGCTCGAGAAGATCCAGGTCTTCAACGAAAACCTGACCCTGCTCGAGGATCGCTTTTCCCACGTCCTGGGCGAAGGGTCGCGGTGGCTCGAGGCCGTCATCATCACCGCGCTCTCGCTCCTCGTGCTCACCGTCGAGACCGTGGGCTTGATGCTCGCCTTCCTCACGAGCCGCTCGCTCTCGGGCGGTCTCTCCGAGATCTCCGCCGCGGCGACGGCCATCGGGTTAGGCGACTTCGACCGCCGCGTTCCGGTACGTGGACGCGACGAGATCGGCATCCTGGCCGAAGCCATCAATCGCATGGGCGAAACCCTGCGCAGCTCCTACACGGCTCTGGAGGGCCGCGTCGAAGCCCGCACCCACGAATTGGCCAAGGCGGTTCAAGCACGCGACGAGTTCCTCTCGCTCGCATCGCACGAGCTCCGTACGCCGGTCACCTCGATGAGCCTGCAGATCGAGTTGCGCAAGACCCTGCTCGGCTCGGGCGACCTCTCCCATTTCACGCCGGAGAAGCTGCAGAAAATGCTTTTGGCGGACGAGCGGCAGATCAAACGGCTTTCTCGTCTCATCGAAGACATGCTCGACATTTCGCGTATCGGCGCACGCAAGATGCATATCGAGAAAGAGGCCTTCAATCTGGCCGAAACCACCCAGTCCGTCGTCGATCGCTTCCTTCCGTCGTTCCAGGCCGCGAACTGCCAGATCACGTTGCGGAGCGAAGCCGACGTGCCGGCCTACGGCGATCCTTCCCGCATCGAGCAAATCCTCGAGAACCTCCTGACGAATGCCTTGAAATACGGCCAAGGAAAGCCGGTTACGGTCAGCTGCCGAACGGAGAACGGGCAGGCTTGCCTGAGCGTCGTCGACCAGGGCCGGGGCATCGCCGCGGACGACCAAGAACGGATTTTCCAACCCTTCGAACGGGTCCGCTCCGAATACGGGATCACGGGCCTTGGCCTCGGACTCTATATCGCGCGCCAAATCGCCTCCCTCAACGGCGGCCACCTCGAAGTCCAAAGCGAAGTCGGGCAAGGCTCCGCGTTCCGGCTTCGGATACCCGGCTCAAATATCTAAAGTTACTTGATCTTTAGGTCCCTCATTTCTTCCGCCGACGCGACCGATAAGAACGTATGCGCCTTGCGCGACGAGTCCTCATCGCCGTTTCGCTCGTGGGCGCTTCGCGAACGGCGAGCGCCGACAAAAATTTTCTCGCCATCGGCGGACAGGAACTCGCCAAGGCGCCGTGTCTATCGCCCCCGCCTACGACCCCGGAAATCCAGAACTGGCTCGTCCGGCGCTTCGAAGGGCAGGCACGGGCCTCCCGCACGGTCCATGGTGGGCAGCTCGCAAACCAACCCCAAGAGCTTCTGCGGATCTTCGAAGAGCTCGTGACTGCCGCCACGGACGAACCCGATCCTCCGTTCACGACCAAACGCCTCGACCTTTCCCACTGCACGACGGTGTTCTGCGGGCTCCAGACGCTTTACGGCCTCGACGCGGGGCTTCGTCTCGCCTACTTACGCGCGCGCTTCGGCATGAACGTCTCTTCGCTCGCGAGCCGAAGCCTCGTCGTCAAAGAGTGGAAGGTCACGGAACTCAACGAGCTCATTCAAGCCCTCGAAGACCTTCCGCCGCATTTCTTCCCCTTCACCGAGAATCCTCGCTACTTCTTCCGGCGCCGTGATGCTCGCGGCACGGTCGCGGCGAACGCCGGGCTCGGCGTCTTCGACGCTTGGGCGGCCGAAAAACCCGGCGAACGACGCGCGATCCTGTCGCACGAGATCGCGCATATGCTCTCGCGCAACGTCTTCGACAAGTCCGAGACCTGGCAGCAGCTCGGTCGCTGGAAGCGGCTCGGAGGCGAAAAGTGGCAGAGCGGCGCGAAGAACGCCTCGGTCTCGTACTACGCCGAGACCAACCCTTTCGAAGACTTCGCCGAATCCTTCATCGCCTACCGGTACCGACCCGAACTCCTGCGATCGGCCTCGCCCGGCAAGTACGCCTACCTGAGCACGTATCTCTTCGGCGGCCTCGACTACGCCGACGGAAGCGCCTGCTCACGACGGGCGCCCTTCGCCGAGGAAGCCGCCCGCTTCGCGCAAGAGCTTCCCCAACTGCCCTTCGCCGCAGACATCCCGCTCGGCGAGAAAGAGTGCGCGGCGGAGTGGAGCGCCTTCGTAGCGGGACTCATCCGGCAACCTAAGATCGATACCCGGCGACTTGCTGGCTGTCTTTCCGCCGGTGCCCTTCGATCCGCGTTCGAAGCCAGAATTCTCGCGACCATTCCGGGTGGCCGACGGGACCTGCTCGCCGTCTCCCCCGCCTTCCAGACGATGCGTCTTCCGCCCGCGGAATGGCCAGCGTTCAGACGAACCTTCGACGGTTTCGTGCGGGACTGGCTTGCAAACTCGATGTCCCGTTATTTGGCGAACCAGATTCTCGTGCTGCGATCGGCAGGTACCGCGTGTCCCAACGACCCGTATGCAGCCAACGACTTTCTGGACCTCGAAGGTCCGACCAAGGATGCGATGCGTTCGATCGTCCTCGCGAACCGTGAGCTCTTCTCGAAGCTTTCGATGACCTTGTGCGAGCGCCTCAAGGAAACCGGCGGCGACTTCCCTCCGAAGGCTCCCGCCGTCCGAGAATACTTCTTCCGGCCCTGACCATCCCCGTCCGATCTCGGTTAGGATCAAAGCGATGCCGGCCCGACGCCTTTTGCTCGTTCTCTTTTCGCTCTACGCGCTCCGCATCTGGATTTCGTCGCGCCTCGGCCTCCACGCCGACGAAGCCTACTACTGGGTTTGGTCACGGCACTTGGCTTGGGGCTACTTCGACCATCCCCCGATGATCGCCTGGATCATCCGGATCGGCGACGACACCGTCGGGGCGCTGCTGCCCGAGGCTTGGCGCGCGAGCCAAGCCGGCGCGCAGATCGCCATGCGCGCGCTGCCCATGCTGCTGACGGCCGTGGTGACGCCCTATTTCTTGGTCCGCGCCATCGAACGCCTCCAACGGAAGCCGATCGACGCGGCCCAAGGCACCGTGTTGTTGAGCACGCCGCTTTTCGTGCTGGGACCGATGATCGTCACGCCGGACGCGCCCTTCTTCGCGGCCTGGGCGGGAGCGCTTTATCTCGTCTTGCGCTTTCCCTCGGCGTGGCGGAAGGAAGCAACTCCCTGGCGACCGTCTTTGGCCGTGGGGCTCGGGATTTGCCTGGGAATCGCGGGGCTCTCCAAGTATTCCGCCGTGCTCGCGGCGGTGCTCGTCGTGGGCGCGCGGATCGGGATCGCGAATCTCTTCGTCGCGGGCGGCGTCGCGCTCGCGATTTTCGCCCCGCATTTGGCGTGGCAGATCGGCGGCGGCGCGGGCGCGCAAGACGGAGGCCTCTTCTTCCAGCTGCGCAACGGGCTTGGTTCCCGAAGCGGGGCCCCCAACTGGTCTCAGGTCGGCGACCTTTGGCTCACGCAAGCGCTTTTCTGGTCGCCCGCTTTGTTCTTGGGCAGTCTCGTCGTCGCGTTTCGACGCGCGCCCGAGGCTTCTTTATCGCGCAGGCTCCTCGCGTGGGCCTTCCTGCCCGTGCTCTTCTTCTCTTGGGCCGCCCTGCACCGCCGGCCCGAAGGCAACTGGCCCCTCGTGGGTTGTCTCGCGGCGATCGTGCTCGTGCTAGCGTTCGCGCGCGGTCGAAAGGGCTGTCTCCTAGCGATCGGATTCTCGAACCTGCTCGTGCTCACGGTCGGCTTCGCGCTGGTCGGCGGAGCTTCGACCCTCGCCCCGCTCGCGAGCGCTTGGCCCCGGCTCCGGGTCGAGCTCGAAAAACCCTCGCGCGCCCACGAGTTCGAGGCCTGGCGGGACCTGCACGCCCAAGCTTTTCGCGCGATGGCGTCGGACTCCGCGCCGGTTCGGGTCCAGAGTTACCAACTTCTCTCGACCTTGCTTTTTTTCGACGCGATCGCCCCGGCCGAAAAACGTTTCGGCGATCGGCTGAAGATCTGGAGCGAGGCCTCGCGCGCCAGCCAGTTCGACGCGTGGGAAGAGTACCGTTTCCCTTTGCGGGAACACCCGGCGCATTGGCGTTTCGTCTCGGGTCCCCATTTGCCCGACGACCGACCGCCCTGCCCCGTCGTCGAGCTTCTCGAGAAGGGCGACGCGCGACGCCCTTTCCGCGTCATTCGCTGCGAAGCCGGTCAGGGTCTTTGACAATCCTGGTTCCGTGGACGATTTCTTTTTCATGAGACTTTGGCTCGCGATCGCGATCGTCGTCACGGCGGCTTCGGCGCCGGCCCAAGAAGCCTTCAAAGTCGCGACCCCGAACAAAGTCGCCCACTCGGCGGAATCCCGCTTCGCGCTGGCTTTGACCCAGGTAGCTTCCGGAATCGAACGACGCAATCCCTTCCAAATGCAGCCGGTCCTCGCCTTCGGAGTCCGCTGGAACGAGTTTTGGTCTTCGGGCGTGGCCTACGACTTTCAGAGCCTCGCGCTCGGCGCGAGCCGCGAAGTCTCCCCGGCGGATTCACGATGGCGTTACGGACTTTCGGCCGCGCTCTTGCCCGAGTCGCGGACTTTTTCGTGGAAAGCCGGGGTTTGGGCGGGACGCGAGTTCTTCGATCGCCACTTTCTTTCACTCTCGGCCGAGATCGCGTCGCTCAATGCTTGGGGTAACGGGGTTTGGGCCGCCGACCTGGACGCCGCCCCGAGCGGACGCGCCTACGTCCTTCCGCTTCTCGCGACGTATTCCTTGCCCGTCGTCGAGACCCTTCGCGCGTCCTTCGCGATCGAGTTCCAGAACGGCCTCTTCCGGGCCCCGTTGCGTAACCGGCTTTCGCTGCTCGTCGGGCTCGCGAAGGAGTTTCCGTGAAGTCTCCGCATCGTCTCGTTTTCGCGCTCGTCGGCGCGCCCCTTTTTTTGACGGGTTTCTACAGCTGCCCGCAACACCCCGTCCTTTCGAAACCCGCGGTCGTTCCCGACGCGGCCAGCGCCGAACTCAGCGCGCGTCCCGTGGACTGGGTCGACCCGATGATCGGCACGGGCGGATTTCCGTGGGCGCGCGGCAACGTCAGCCCCGCCGCTTCGACGCCCTTCGGCCGCGTTCGCGTCGGCCCCGACACGCTCTTCTTCGGAAAGCGAACGAGCACCTCGGGATACGGATCGCAGGACTCCCATTGGCTCGGCTTCTCCCACACGCGTCTTTCCGGCACGGGGGCCTTCGAAGGCGGGCTCCTGCGCGTGCTTCCCCTCGACACCGAGATCCGGGACGCGGTCGCGTTCCGTAAGCACCTCGTCGTCGCGGACCGTCGCACGGAGAGCGCGAGCCCGGGCTACTACTCGGTTTACCTGCCGGGTCCGCGCGTCCAAGCCGAGATGACGGCGACCGCGCGCACCGCCTTGCATCGCTACCGTTACTTTCGCGGCGGCGTCTCGCGCTTCGCCTACTTCCACCTCAAC
>DDRA01000066.1:61457-78447 GCA_002343545.1 Bacteriovoracaceae bacterium UBA2428 | reverse complement strand
CAACAGCTCGCTTTCGGCCGCGAAGGACGTGACCGAGATTCGAGTGCAAGCCGATCCCGCGCAAAAACGCATCTACGTGCAAGGCCGACTCAAGGACGCCTTCTCCTCGCGCTACGGAGGCCTTCCCTTCTACTTCGTGGTCGAAGCCGATCGCGCGTGGAACGCCCAGTGGGCCTTTTCCGACACGGAATCCTCGGGCGGATCGGATTGGTCGCCTCGCGACGGCGGAGGAGACGCTTACCTCGCCCTCGACTTCGGCGCCGAGACCGATGCCTCGGACGTCTCGTTCCGGGTCGGGCTCTCCTACGTCGGACGCGCCGGGGCGGAGCGCGTGCTCACCCAAGAAAATTCCGGACGCTCCTTCGACGATCTCGTGGCGGCCGCGCGCGACGAGTGGGACGCGCTCCTCGGGCGTATTTCCGTCGAGGGCGGCGAAGCGCGCGATCGCCGCATTTTCTACACGGCGCTTTATCACAGCTTCCTCATGCCCACCCTCATGGACGATCCGAACGGAGCCCAGCACGAGTACCTTGGCTTCGACGGCACCGTGCGCACGGCGGATCACCCCTTCTATTCGGACCTCTCGCTGTGGGACACTTTCCGCAGCGTCCATCCCCTCTACAACCTCATCCTCAAGGACCGGCACCCCGACATGCTGCGCTCTCTTTTGCTCATGGCCGAGCAAAGCGGCACGCTTCCGCGCTGGCCGTCGGGCGCGGGGAACGCGAACTCCATGCTGGGGTTCCCGGGCCTCATCGTGCTCGCCGAAGCCGCGCTCAAAGGGGTCGGTGGCTGGGATGAGAATCTCGGCTTCGAATGGGCCAAACGCATGACGACCTCGACGGGTCGCGCGGGCCAAGAATGTCTCGAAGACTTCGTGACGATCGGGTACTGCTCGGTTTCGGTCTCGCACACGCTCGAGTACGCCTACGCCTTCGAAGCCTACTCCCTTTGGGCCCGGAAGCGGGGCGAAGACGCGATCGCCGCGGAGGCGCACGCGAAGGCGCTGAACTTCAAGCATCACTGGTCCAAGTCCCGGGGCTTCTTCGTGCCGCGCGACCGCGCCGGTCACCTCGACGAAGGCATCTCGGAAGAGGATTCCTCCTACCTCTCGCTCACGCGCGCCGGGAAGTTCTACATCGAAGGCAACGCTTGGCACTGGGCGTGGAGCCCCTTCAATCTAGCCGAAGAGATCATTGGCTTAGACGCCGCAACTTTCACGGACCGCCTTGAGCGTTTCATGAAGAGAGGCGGTAAGGCGCTCGGCTCGCCTTGGCCCGTGCACGGCTACTGGCACGGCAACGAGCACGACTACCACGCGCCCTACCTCTTCGCGCTCGCCGGACGCCCCGACCGGACCCAAGCGTGGGTGCGCGAGCTCATGCAGAACAAGTATTCCGACCATACGATGGGATTGGACGGCGACGACGACGGCGGGGCGATCTCGTCCTGGTACGTTTGGTCTTCGCTCGGACTCTTTCCGATCGCGGGGTCAGACCGTTACGTCGTCGGCTCGCCTCTGTTTGACCGCGCGAGCATCCGCACGGGCGACTCGACGACACTCGAAATGAAGGCGGAGCCCGCGGGCGGCGGCGTCTACCTGGAAGGCGTCGAAGTCGGCGGAAGCGCGCTCACACGCGCCTGGACCGATGAGGCCGCGTTGACGATGGGAAGCTCGATCGAGTTTCGGCGCGCGAACGAAGCGACGCCTTGGGGACGTCCATGAAGATTCGGCGCGTGAAAAGTCGCGGGCTCTTGCTGTTGCTCTCGCTTAGCGGTGCCCAAGGGGCCTTCGCCGCCACGGCGGAAGTCTCGGCCGCTTTTTCGATGCCCCGCGGCCTCGAAGCCTCTTATCGCCAGCCGCTCGGTGCGGAGTCGCCGTGGGCGATGGAAGTCGGAATCGGTGGGCTTCCGCTCGAGCGACTCTGGCCGGGCGCCCTCGTGCGAAGCTCGGAGCTCAGCGAAGTCTACGCGACCGATATCGCGCCTCGGCTTTTCTTGCTCACGAGCGCCGTGCGTATGCTCTACCGCGCCCGTCCCGAGGCGTCCTGGACTTGGAGCGCGGGTCTCGAGTTCTGGAGCCTTCAGGGCGGCGCGCTCGTCTTCCTGAAGAATCGCGACACGAACGAATCGGCCTTGATGGCCGAGCTCCAGGTCCGTTGGTGGCAGCCCGTCCTGCACGCCGGGGCCTCGTGGAATTTCGCGCGCTCGGAAACTTCGCGCTGGGATCTCGAGCTCGGACTCGCGCTTCTCTTCGGCGGTCGACTGGGAACGCAGTTCCAAGGTCCGCTCCCCTCGCTGCAGAAGGTCGCCCCCGAGTACGCCCACGCGATCGAGGACGGTTCGGCGGCGGCCGAGCAAAACCTGTCGAGCTCGCTCGAGGACGCGCTCTCCGCCTGGCCCGTGCTTCCGAACATCGGCGTTCGCTACAGTTGGTGAAACGCCTCCCAAAGGATCTAAGGTAAGAACCGCGAGCGCTCTTCGGGCGTCGGCAGACGGCAAGTGTCTCGGCGCCCGGAGAAGGCGTAGCGACGCCGAGCCACCCAGCCATACAGAGAATCCCGAACGGAAGCAGGTGCGATGCCGCCCAGGCGACCCAGCACGGACCAAACACCGCCGAGATCACGCAAAACACGCAAGACCGCGGCCGACCCGCGCAGGACTTCGCCTTCGGCCGCGCGCAGCACGACGGACTCCAAGGCTTGCCGGTCCCGCGTCGGAAGCAGGCGCGCCGCCGTCTCCCCTTGCAAAGTCGCGACCCGGTAAACGCCGCGCCGATCCACGCGCACAAGCCAGTCCACGAAGCCGTTGCAAAGGCCGCAGATGCCGTCAAAAAAGAGGATCGGCTCCATCTGCTACAATGCTACCCATGGCGCGTGCGAAGTCCATCGTCATAAAGCTTCCTCTTCTCTTGGCGGCGTTGCCGGCGCTTCCCGCGCTCACCGCTACCGCCGATCCCGCCGCCGATCTCAATCTGCGTTGCGGACAGAACGACGCCATCCGCAAACGCCTGAACGAAGCTTCTTTCGGCGCCGAAGCGCGTCTTTCCGAACTGCGCGGCCTCGGGCAGGACCTCGAGACCCTACGCCGCGAGCTCACGAACCCCGCGTCCAAGCACGCCCGGAACTTCCTGCAAAACTGTCTCACGAAGAAGGCCGAGCTCATCCGCCTCTCGTCCAAGATGGCCTCGGACTCCTTGCGCGACAGCTACGATTGGCTCGTCACGATGGGCGACATCGCGCAGGGCGACGGCAATCCGACCGACGCGATGAAGCTCTTCGAGCGCGCGCTCACGAAGCGCCCCGGCGAACACGACCTTCGCCGCAAGCTCGCCGTCGCCTGGAAAGACCGGGTCATGACGATGATCCGCAAGGGCGAGATCCCGAAGGCCGACCCCAAGGCGCTCGAGAACCTCTTCAAGCAAACGCTCGACGTGCTGCGACCGGTCCTCGAAGACGCCGACGCCCCGCCCGCGCTCAAGGCCGAGTTCCACCTCGTGAAGGGCCTCATCCTCGACTCCATGGGCCGCTACGCCGAGGCCATCGGCGCCTACCGCGAAGCCATCGCCTTCGATCCCAAGAACAAGCTCGCGCTCATCAACGTCGCGACCTGGGCCTACGACCGTGGCCATTGGGCCGAGGCACGCCAGGCCTACGAAAAACTCGCGCCCCTCGATCGCCCGCGCGAAAGCATCCAGCTCCGACTGCTCGAGCTCCAAGCGCGCGAGGGCGACTGGAAGGCCTTGCTTTCGACGGCCGACGAAGCGCTGAAGGCCGTGCCCGCGAACGCGAAAGGAAGAAACGACATCGCGGCCTACCGCGGGATGGGCCTCCTCAAGACGGGCGACGCCAAAGCCGCCGAGAAAACGGCGAAAGAAGTCCTCAAACAAGACGCCAAGCAGGGTACCGCCCGGCGCACGATGGCGCTCTGGCACATGGAGCGCGGCGAGAGCGCGGCGAAAGGCGGATCGCCGGGCCTCGCCCTCGTCGAGTACGATCAAGCCTTCAAGTACGATCCCGCGCTGACGGAACTGCGCGAAGCCATGGCCCGCCTCATCTTCGATATTCGACGCGACGAGGGTCTCAAGGCGAGCGACGCCGCCGTCCGTACGGATCTCAAGCGCGTCACCGAGCTTCTCGACCCGCTCGTCGCCGACGCGAAACGCGTCATCGACTCCAAGTCGCTCCTCGCGCACTCGGAAAGCGCGATCGCCCTGCAGCTCGACGCCGCGGCAGCCAAGTCTTGCCTGCGTTACGACGCCGACTACGGAAGCCTC
Source organism: Bacteriovoracaceae bacterium UBA2428 (assembly GCA_002343545.1). Classification (GTDB taxonomy): domain Bacteria; phylum Bdellovibrionota; class UBA2428; order UBA2428; family UBA2428; genus UBA2428. The sequence goes on along the minus strand of DDRA01000066.1, from coordinate 74,171 downwards.
CCGTCGGCCGAGCTCGTCATGGGCTGCGCCCGCGCGCTCCAGGCCCAAGGCCAGGGCGCCAAGGGCCGCGAGCTCCTCAAAAAAGCCATCGACGGCGGCCGCTTCGGCGGCGCCGAACGCAAGCTCCTCGAGACGCTCAACCGGATGAACTAAGGCTAGTCCTTCAGTCCGCCCGGAATGAACTTCATCTTTCCGTCGGGACCCTCGACGAAGGTCCCGTAGCAGTGGCCACAGGCTTGCTCGTCGCTTTCCTGCACTTGTTCCTTACGATCGCGGGAATCGCAGTAAGTCTTTAGGCTGTTTTTAAGCTCGACGCGCTTGCTTTTGGCGTCGTCGCAAACGGAGCTCATCATCACTTCAAGCACGAAACGACGACGCTTAATCGTTTGGCACCCCATGAACGAAACCGCTCCGCCGGGAAGCACGGATACGGAGGCGAGAACGTCTTTTTCGAGCGTCGGGTCGACCTTAGGGAACTTCGCGATTTCGGCTTCGCTATCTTCTTCGTCTTTGTTCTCCGCAAAATTGCGGCATTTCCCCGCCATTAAAGACCGATGCTGATAGAGGAGAGCCAGGAGAATCTGGCTGCTTTCGTTGGAGCCATGGCAAGAAGCCACGCCGGAGGGCCGATACAGGTTTTCACCCTTGAGATCCTTGAGTGGAGTTCCCGAAATGCCAAAGTCTTTCTGAATGACTTCTTCGGCGTTCAAGCTCGGCGGATTTCGCACGGGACCCACCGGATCACCGTAGCTCGTGAAAACCCGATGTTTCCGATCTCGGATCGTATTCGGGTTGTGGAAGAAAAGATCGTCGGAGTACGCTGTCAACGTTTTCAAGAAACCCAGGGTCACCGCTCGCAGATCGCCCTTGCGACCATAGTCGCCGTCAATCATCCACGGATTTCCGAACTGAGGACACCCGTTCATGACGGGACGATCGGCACAGACCAACGCCGACCCCTTGACCGCGTAGGTGAATCTACCGAAAGCTTGCAGACCCGCAAGTCGCTGAGCCGCCAAGAGATCCCGAAGACGACGAGCCGAATCAGCCTTGGGATGTTTGCCTTCGACCCCCCACTCCCCGTTAGGCTGTCGCCAGCGATAGAGATCGCCCAAGGTGATACCCAAGCCGTAGCGAGCCGACGAAGTACGACCTCTCTCGACGAAACTCTTCATCTTTTCGTAGTCGAGTTCGTTGAAGCCTAAGGCCTTCAATCGTTTTGATCTTTCGGCCTCGGTATCGCCCAGCATCCGCGAGATGACCGATCTTTCGTTCGTCTCAATGGTGTCTTTCTTGCCGGCTTGGATGTCCATCGCCGTCGCGACGTGCGTCCATTTTTCCTCGGGGCTCTTGGACTTCAGAGCCTCGAGAATCTCGTGCTTCATGTCCGGATCCTTGACTTGCGGACAGGAATCAACCGGTCCATCGACCGCTCCGCCGCCAGCCCCCGAAGAACCGGAGGAACCGGCGCTTGGTCCACTTGCGAGATTCGAGCTGGCGCCGCGAGAGCCGTTGGCCGAAGTCAAAGCATGGGTCGCGGAAGCCGAGCTTGGCGAGCCTCCGAACAACAGTCCCGAGCCCTCGTCACCGTTCTTTGTGGGTTGCGCCGGAGCCGAAGGAGCCGGGTTCGGCGCGGGATCCTGCTTCGGCGTTGAAGCCGCGGGCGGGCTGGAAGCGGGCGCGCGCGCAGAAGACGACGGCGCGCTCGGAGTCGTTTTGCTCGTAACCGGCGCGTCGTGCGTTGCGATCGACGCGTGCGACGCGCTCGCGATCGTGTTGGCTTCGGGAACGACACGGTCATGCAAACCGGCCGCACCGGCAATGCCGGCTTCAGGACCCGGGGCGGTCGCCACATTCGTGCGACCGGAATTCACGAAGCCTCCTCCGAGAGAAGGCGATGCTCCCAATGACGATCCGGAGGAAACGGAATTCGCGATGCCCGTCGGCGAGAAGCCGGCCGACGGATCGAATTCGTTGGCGGCCACGTTCGTGCCGCGAATACCGTACGAGTCCGAGTCAACGACGCCCATTCCGGCGATGCTGACGCCTTCCGAGAAACTGCCGTTCGCGAGCACGTGCGCGGCATCGAGGGAAGATCCCAGCCCCGCCGACACGAGATCATGCGCCGAGAGTCCCGTCTGGCCGAGCAGCGCGCTCAGGTTTTTGCCCCACTCGCTGTCCAACGAGCTGTTTTGCGCGAGCGAAAGGTTTTCGCCCGCGTTCTTGCCCACGAGCCGATCGAGCGTCGCGATCGTTTCGCTTGCTTTGGCGGCGCCACCGAGGAACTTGGCGAGGACGGCCTTCAAAGCCGCGTAGTTCATCCCCGCGAGCACCTTATCGTCCGGGGTTTTTTCGCCTTTCTTGTCGCGCAAAGCTCGAATGAGTTTGCGGAGCATGTGCTCCTTGACGTCTTGGCCAGCCGCCACCCGGAGGATGGAATCCGCGCCTTGTTGCCGACGCGCGGCGCGCAGGGCCGTCTCGGGTTTCGGTTTTTGCAGATTCTCGAAGAGCTCGTCGAAGCGAATCGGCTCGACCCGCGCCGCCGCCCGGGCATCGCGATAGCTCTCTTCGACGCGGCCGAGTTCGCTCATGCTGGGAAGCGCCGTTTTGGCGCCCGCGTACTGGTTCAGATAGGCATTGAAGGCGTCCAGCGAGGGGCGATCCCGCAGGGCGGCGTTCACGATCGACGTGTCCGCGTGGGCCGTGGACCCCCAACCCGTCGCGAGCAAAGCCGCCAACGTGCTCACGGCCTTGAGGCCGGAACGTTGACGAGGAGTCAGACGCTTTCTCAAATTTGAAAAGTCCACTTATCTCCTTATCGGCAGGAAATTCGCTCCCTTAAGGAACAAAACGCCCACCGATTACCTTCCCTACCCTTGGAATGTGCAGGGAGCGCGCCACCTCGTAAGTACGGGAAGTCTGGTGATATCATCGGGTTTCGATGCGAAAGCGCCTACTGATCGGAGCCTGCGGTGGCCTCTTCTTAACGCTTTCTTTAGCGGGCCGGGCCCAGCCCAACCCCGCGCCCTCCGCCTCGCCGCTCCCGAGTCCGTCGCCCCTCGTTTCGGTCGCGGTCAGCGCACCGGCAGATCCCGCGCCGATTCCCACCGCGACCCCGAGCATGGCTCAGAGTCCGCTTCCGAGTCCCTCGCCCAAACCGAGCTCCGAGGCCCTCGTCGTCAGCCGAATCCGAACCCCCCTCAAGTACACGGAGATCCCGCACGCCGGCGAAGCGCGGCCGGGCAAGGTCCACGTCAAGTTCGACGCCACGGCCGGCGCGAACGATCTCGAGGCGCGCGTTTGGAAGCTCGGCGAGGTTTACTCGCTGGAACTCAGCTTTCCGTTCAACGAGAAAGAGTCCCTCTTGCCGGTGGACGATCACGGAAGGCTGAGGCCCGAAGCCAAGCGCATCGGCACGGACCCCTTTACCAAGCTCACGCTCCCGGGCGGCAAAACGCTCGCGCCCAACTTCGCCTGCGAGAAGCTCCGCTGCCGCGCCCTCGTGCCGCGAATTCCCTTCGAAGTCGATAAATCCGTCGAGCTTAAGCTCGACGTGAATCTGCGCGAGCTCAAGCAAAGTTGGACCTTCCGTTACAACCAGCTCCCGCGCGAGCGGGGGGCGGTCAAACTCGAACGCGAAGCGGGCGTGAAGGTTGGAGACCCCGACGCCTTTCTGAGCACGGAGCTATGGCGTCGCGGTCGCTACTCGCCGCCCGACATGAAAGGGCAACGCGAGCCCTTGCGCATCGACGAATGGAGCTTTGACCCGAAAGAAAAGCTCACCCAGGTAGCGCCCCACCGGGTCGACACGCTGACCCTCTACGAAATCCACGAAGGGGATTTTCTCGTCGAGGTCTCGCTCGACAACGCCAGCCTCGAAACCTTCGAGATCAAGCGCGGCGACCGCCTCTGGGTCCCGGCCGGCACGATCCTCTCCCTGCGCGCCCCCAAAGGCGGCCGCCTCCACCACCTCGAGTTCTAAAAGGCGTCAGGTTCCTTTTGGTTCAGCAGCCGCGTCAAATGACGCAGGCGCTGAACCAAAAGGAACCTGACGCCTTTTCTTGCCTCGCTTCGCGGGGGCTGGCAGTTTTAGCGGCGTGAGATCCGCGATCACCATCGGCAATTTTGATGGCGTCCACCGTGGTCACCGCGCCCTCGTCGAGTCGATCGTCGGTTGGAAACGCGGGCACGCCGAGCCCGACTCCGTTCGCACCGTCGTCATGACCTTCGAACCTCACCCCGTCGAAGTGCTCCGGCCCGGCACCCTCGTTCCTCGCCTCACGCCGGTCGCCGAGAAGCAGCGCCTTCTCTACGGACTCGGCGTCGACGAAGTGCGCGTCGTCCCCTTCACCGCCGCCTTCTCCAAAACGAGCGCGCGCGATTTTTTTGACCACGTGTTGCTGCAAAATCTCAAGGGCGGCTTCATCGCCGTGGGCGGCAACTTCTTCTTCGGGCACAATCGCGAAGGCAGCCCGGGTCGCATCGTCGACTGGGCTCAGGAGCGCGGTTTCGAGGCCAAGATCATCCCGGGCGTCGAGTCCGACGGCGATCTCATCTCGAGCTCGCGCATTCGCCGCCTCATCGAAGCCGGCGAGATGGTGCCCGCCGCGCGACTTCTCGGCCGCGACTACTCGATCACGGGCGAAGTCGTGCACGGAGACAAACGCGGACGCCAACTTGGCTTTCCCACCGCGAACCTCGTCCCCGCGGTCGCGCAGATCGGCGCGCCCTGCCTTCCCGCGCGCGGCGTTTACCTTTCGTCCGCGACGATCGAAGGAAAGACCTACCCCTCCATTACGAATGTGGGGGTCAAACCCACCGTTTCGAACTCCGGCCAAGTCACCGTGGAGACTCATTTACTCCTCACGCCAACGCCGCCGGACCTGTACGGAAAGCAGCTGACTGTCGAATTTAGAGACAGGCTCCGTGCCGAAATGAAGTTTCAAGGACTTGCCGAATTAGTCTCGCAAATTCAACAAGATATCGAGACCGCCCGCGCGCGTTTGGGCCTGCGCTGACGACTTTTTCGCCATGGTCCACCCCTTGCAAGCCGTAGGGCAGGGGAGAACTTTATGACCAAGCGGGATATGAGCCTTCGAAAGTATCAACGGTTGATGAGCACCTTCTTGGCGGCCGTCGCCATGGTCGCTTGCGGCGAAGCTCCGAAGACTTTCGTGCCGAGCCACACCGACGTCTTCACCTACGACACCGGCCTCAGCGTGGACGCCGCTTCGGCGATCTACCAAGCCGACTATCTCTTCGTGCTCGATTACAGCTCGTCGATGCAGACCAAGAAGGATTCGCTCCTGGGCCGCATGGACCGTTTCGTCGATCGCCTAGGCCAAGAGAACAACGACTATCGCATCGGCTTCGTCAAAGGGAACGCCCACGGTTGCGCCGGCGGCACGAACGCCGGTTGCAGCAAGAAAACCGTCGCGGACAACTTTGTCCACACGAAGTTCCTCGAGCCGGGGACCTCGTCCACGCTGCTCGACGAAATCTTGAACCACGTCGCCACGCTCGGCGATCCGAACTCGCTCCCCCCGAACACGCCCGTCATGCTCGAAGCCGCGCACAGCCTTCTCTCGACGAAAGGCTCCTCGTTCCTTCGCTCCTCGGCGCAGCTCATCCTCGTGTTCCTCTCGGACCAGGACGACGAGTCCAACCAGTGGATCAACTCGAACCGTACGGTGGACTACTATAAGTCCAAGTTCCGCGCCCTGAAGTCGGATCCTTCCTACATCAGCGCACGCGCCCTCGTGGCGGGCGTCGCCCCGGGCTGCACGCTGCAGAACCAGGGCGGCCTCGATCCCGACGTCGCTGGCCAACGCATCGCGAACGTCGCGCTCGGCATCAACGGCAACGCCGCCGAGACGAACGTCGTCGGCTGCGTCTACGACGACGAAGCGACGATGCTCGAGGGCCTCGCCCGCGACGTGCAACGCTACACGAACCGCTTCGCGCTCCAGCAAGCGCCGATGCAGTCCACCCTCTCGGTCCGCGTCGGTAACGTGAGCGTGGCTTCGGAAAGCGGTTGGCGATACGAGCCCGCGACGAACGAAGTCGTCTTTACGGACGCCGCGAAGCCCGGCCCGAGCCAGAGCCTCGCGATTTCCTACGAAGTCGCGTACACGCTCAAGGCGAACGCCAAGCCCGATTCGATCACCGTGAGCGTGGGCGGACAGACGATCCCGCGCAGCGACTCGAACGGCTGGAGCTACATCGAGTCCGAGAACCGCATCCGCTTCAACGGATCCTCCGCTCCGGCGGAAGGCACCGAGATCCGGGTCAACTACGAAGCCCGTTGACCCCGGATCCGTCCTTCGCCCGAGACGTCCGTAACGCGACTTCAAACGGAGGATCGAACTTCATGTCCAAAGCTATCGGCGGCGCTACCTTCGTCCTGACCCTCGGCTTGGCCCTCCTGGGCCACCGGCAAGAGTCCTTCGACGAGCCCGGGCGCAATCTCGTCGCGATGCGCGAAACCCGCTCGGAGATCGCCGCGAACGCGCAGGTCGAGTCCACGCGGACCTTCGGCCATCTCGCCCCGCTCGAAAAATTCATGAACGTCGGCGAAGCCCGCCGAGTTCCCTCTTCTCTCAACGGCATCAACCTTCAGTAACGAAAGGCGACAATCATGAAATCCACCCGCATCGAAAGACTCTTCTTGATGGGCCTGCTCACTTCGGTCGCCCTGCCGGCCGCCGCGCTTAGCCAGGCCGAATGCGAGAAAACGTTGAGTGCCGATCGCTCGACGGATGAGCTCTCCCGCAAAGCGGTCGGGACTTACGCCTGCACCGAGCAAGAGAAAGACAAGCTCGCCAAGATCGTCGCGAGCGGCTTCAATGCCGAGGACATGGCCACCGCGAGTGTCGCGGCTCTCCGCATGAGGGCCTTCGAGAAAAAGCGTAGTCTTAGCGAAGACATCGCCAATGCGTGCCGCTTTATCGTCGAAACGTCATTCCCCAAGACGAAAGCCGTCGAAGCCTACTCCGCAACGCTCACCCGCCACGTTATGGACTGCGCAGTGAACGAAGATCGCTGGGCGAGCCCCCAGGTCGAGAAGATCCGCCGGCTCATCCTCACGCGCCTGAAGGAAGGATCGTAGCGTCTAAAGTTTAGACACCTGTGTCGCCCGACGACGGGCGAACGGGTCCGCGTCGCGTCCAAGCTCGCGAAAGCGCGACCGGTGGAGTTGGTACGGCCCCTGCATCCTAGGTTCTTGAGTACGAATGTTTTAGGAGGTCCGAGATGAGAAGCTACATGGTCAAAGCCGGATTCGCCTCGATGCTCGTCGCGGCCGGGCTGCAGCTTTTGGCCGGCGGCGGACCCAGCCGCTCCATCGCGAGCGTCGACCAGCTCGAGCTCCATCTCCAGAACGCGAAGCTCTCGACGGCCAGCCGGATCAAGGCCGACGACGTCAAGTCCCTCTTCGTGCGGCTCACCTTCTCGAACCAGCACGTCGTGGAACTCGCCAAAGACACTCCGATCGGCATCCTTAAGGGCGAAGAGTCCCTCATCGATCTCAAGATCCCGGTCAAGCCGGCTTGGATCCGGGGCGACGAGCTCGACTTCAAGATCGAGTTCGTTTCGAAGGGCGTCCTGGAGAACGTCATCATCCGTTGCTCGCACGTCTCGAAGGAAGTGACCAAGTTCAACCGCACCCTCCAGTGCGTGCTGCCGGGCGAATCCCAACCCTTCCTGAACTTCCGCCTCGCCAAACAAGGCGAACCCGTCCCCGCGGTCGCCCGTAAGTAAGTCGACTCCGACTGAGAAATCCCGAAGCCCGCCTTGCCCCTTCGGCGGCGAGGCGGGTTTTTAATGCCCGCCGTGGTAGGGGTGGCCGCGCAGGATCGTCCACGCCCGGTAGACCTGCTCCGACGCCACGACCGCCGCGAGCTCATGGGGCAGCGTCAGCGGCCCGAAACTCCAGACGAGGTCGGGTTTGATGCGCGCGTGGTCCTCGGCCTTGAAGCCGTTGGGCGGGCCGATCAGGATCTCGAGCGAAGCGATGCCCCCGTTCGCGACACGCCCCAACTCCCGGGCGATTTCCTCGGAAGAAAGGGTTTTCGCCCGGGGTCCCAGGTCGCACATCCACACGCGGGATGACGACGCTTTGACGGCGTCGGGGGCCGGACCACCCCATTCGCACGGTGTGAAATTCGCGATTCTCTTCGTATACTCAAGGAAGAGATCCTGCATCGACGAGCTTTTGAACGCCTTGTTTCCGGGTTTTCCGGATGCTAGCCAAAGGCAACGAAAACGGATCTTCATGAAAGTTTCGCCAGTATGTCGGAAACAAACACCGCCGCCAAGCCCGGATCCATCGCGCTACGCGTGATGTTCCTGGACGCCAGCCGCACGCGTTACGCCGAGGTCATGACCTCGCTCGAAGAAGGCGGCGTCGAGATCCTGCATACGAACAAGCGCGACGAAGCCGTCGAGACCGCGCTCAAGTTCAAGCCGGACCTGATGGTGGTGAATCTCTTCCTCGACAACGCGAGCAACCTTCCCATCGTTCGCGAGCTCAAGAAGCTCTTCGAGAAGCAGGGTCTCAAGATCCTCGTCGTGACGGGCCACCACTCCCGCGAAAACATCCTCGAGTGCCTGCGCGCGGGCGCGACGGACTTCATCCTGGAACCCTTCGACGCTCGCCTGCTCCTGCAGCGCATCCGCTACCAACTCCAGGACCGCACCGCCTATGCGCCCGACGACCTGAAGGCCGAGCCCACGCAGGTCGCAGCCGGCTTCCAAATGCTCTACGACGCCCTGCGGATCCTGGCCGAGGTCAAGGACCCCCAGCGGGCGATCTACGAAGTGTTGAAGCTCGTCGCCGACATGTCGCTCGCGACGCGCGTGAACGTCGTGCTGGCCGACATCGAGCTCAACGACTGTCTCGTAGTGGCGAGCTCGGACGACCCCGCGCTCATGAACCTCGACGTCGACCTCGAAAAGTACCCCGAGGTCCGCGAAGTCACGCTCAACGGCACGATCGTCTACGTCAAAGACATCACGCAAAACCCGCTGACCAAGAAAATCGCCGACCAGGTCAAGTCGATCAAGATTACGTCGCTTCTCGTCTTCCCCATCCGGCACCGCAGCGAGACCCTGGGGACCCTCACGATCCGTCTCGGCAACGAAGAAGGGCTCAAGGTCTCGGACAAGCACCTCAAGCTCTTCTACATGGTCGCGCTCTGCCTGGCGCCCAAGCTCGCCGGACGCAAGCTCCTCAAGAAGCTCCAAAAGCCGAAGCCCGAAGCCACCGAGTAGCGGTCAGGCCTTCAGCCAATCGCGCACGCGCTCGGCGACCCAGGTCCCGTCGTCCAGCGGAAGATCGTGCCCCGCCTCGGGGTGCGTGATGAGCGGCGCGCCCAAGCGTTCGGCGATGACCCGCGAGCAGGACGCGTCGACCATGCGATCCTTGGCCGAGTTCAAGACGAGCACGGGCACCGCCAACGGGGCCGAGCAGGAAAAGCGCAGCGCCGCCGCGACTTGGCGGGCGAAGATATCGGCCCGCTTGGCGGGGGAAGGCGCGATCGCCGCCCAAGCCTCGGCGAGCTCGCGACGGTCCTGGCGAAGGTTCGAGACCATGTCGAGGATGGCCATCTCTTTGTCGACCGGCGAACGACGAAGGATCGTCCGGCCGAGATCCGCGAGGCCGGTCGGCGCGAGGCGCCGCCACGGCGTCGAAAGCCCCGAAGCGCTCGTATTGATCAAGACGATCCGCTCGAAATCCGCCGGAAACTCCTCGGCCCAACGCACGCCGGCCATCGAACCCAGCGAAATCGAGAGCAAAGCCCAGGGCCCCGGCTGCGACTCCCGCAAGCGCCGCCAGCGATTCCGAAGGTCGCGCATGATGCCTTCGAGGTCCCACGGCGAAGGCCGCTCGATTTCGGTCCCGATGCCCGGGAAGTCCAACATGAAGATGCGAGCCTGCGGATGCACCGCCCGAAAACGCTCGGGAAAGTCCGCCCAATGCCGCTGTTCTCGCACGAGGCCGCGCAAGAAAAGCCAATTCATAGCGCCCAAGCCCCGTGGTTCTTGATCGCGCGCAAGAAGAAATCCAGGAGCGGCAAGTGCCGACGCATGGTGCGTTTGAGGCGATGCGCTTTGACCGGATTGAAGGGACCCAAGGCCGAGAAGGCCTGAAGGGGGTTCTTCCGGACCCAGATCCAGGATCCCATCTCGAGCGTCCACGGGATGAAGACCGGTCCCGAAGGACCGACTTTCGCGAGATGCTCGTCGAAAAGGTAGTCCCACAGGTCGCCGTGCGTCGTGTAGCTCAGCGACTGCGGCTCGACCATGTAGATGTGGTTCGGAAAACTGCGGTTCAGGATTTCCGCCAGCCGCTCGACCTGGTGCAGACGCGGGAACGGATCGGCCGAGCGCGCGTAGGGGTACCAAAGGCGATCGCCCATCCCGAAGCCGGAATGGATGTCGACCACGAGCAAAGCGCGCGAAGGGAACATCTCTCGCCGCACGAAGTCGCAAAGCGCTTGGGATTCAGCCTCCATGGGAGCGCCTTCGATCCCGCGGTACCAAGGCAAGCGTCGAGAAAAACGGTGGCCCCCCAACAAGAAGGGAGGACCCTTGCCGGAATCGATCGGTGCGTTGCGCATGAGGTCGACGCCATTCGCGTTGCTGCGGGTGTCAAAGCGAACGCCGGCCGGGTTCACCATCGGCACGACCAACAAACGGCAGGACTTCATGCGCTCGCGCAGGTCTTCGTCCCACCGATACTGCTCGGCGAAGGACTCCAAGTAGGAGAGCAGCAGGTGCGTGCCGACCTTTTCGAGGCCGTGGATGCCGCCGACGAGACCCAGCACGGGAAGCGTGGGGTCCGTCGCCCCGATGTGGAAGGCATGGATGGGAAAGCTTTGGCCGCGGGCTTGGATGGTCTGAATGACTTCGACCCGGCCGATCTTCGCGTATTGATCGGCGAGCCGTTCGGCCCGCTTCATCTCGAGGAACTCGCTCACAATGTTCCCGTTATAACATTCGACGACGCCGCGGCTCCTTCGGGAGCAGCGTCAAAAAAGAAACCCCTGGTCCGGATCGCCTTGCAGCGAGACCCGGATCAGGGGTTCCGAGTCCTGGAGCTGATCGATCTCGCCCCAGGAACCAAGAACGAAAAAGAAGAGTTACTTCTTCTTTTTCTTGGCGACCTTCTTCTTCACGGTCTTCTTGGCGGTCTTTTTCTTCACGGTCTTCTTCTTGGCTGCCATAGCACCCTCCTTACAAGGTTCAGGATCGGAACGATCCTTCTATAACTTTACTGTACGTGTCATTTTCGTTGCGCGCAATACCAAGTCGAAACTTTCTGCAGGCTTGATGCGCGTCACTTCATCTCACACACGAGCGTGACTGAAACTTTTCCGATCGAGCGTCAAAAGGAATGCGAAAGTTCCGTTCGCGCGATCGCCTAGAATGAAAACATGCACGTCTCGGCGAAAAAAATCACGCGACACTTTCTCGTCGTCCTTCTCGCGAGCGGCGGATTCTCCGCGTGCAAAGTCGCCGGAGACGACGCGGCGCGAACAACGACGCCGCAAGAAGGCGTCGTCGTGCTCGCGAGCTATTCCGGACTCGTCGCGGATCCGAACGCTTCGGTCATGCTGAACCTGCCGACCGACGCGCAGAACGGCTACACGCTCGAAGGATACAATTCCACGTTCCAAGCTCAGGCCCTCGCCGTCGCGACGAACGACAGTCTCGAGAAGATCGCGTCGCCCGCGCCCCGTTGCCGCCTGTTGAGCGAACCCTCGGACATCTCCCTCTCGGTCTCGCGCCGCCTCGACATCGGAGACCTCAAGCTCTCCATCGGCGGCGAAAGCGAAAGCCTGCCGAAGAACGAAGACTTCACGATCGGCCGTTACCTCATACGTCTCGCGCCCGGCACTTACTCGCTCACGAATACCGCGCATCCCGAAGCCATGGCCCTCAACCATGTGCTCCGCGTCGTGGAGCCCTCGACTTCGATCCTCGTGAGTTCCGGCGCGGCGCTCAACCAACCCGTTTCGATCCTCGGCACGATCGGGCCGAACGATCCGGCCTGGATCGTTTCGATCGCCAAAGCCAGCGGCGCCAAGATCCAAGCCCAGGCTCCGGCCGGCACTTCGTACGTGTCGGTCATGCTGAGCGACGGCCAGCTCGACGCCGAGGGCGCGAGCAACCCCCAAACCACGGTGATCTGCACGGCGGCTCCCGGCGCGCCGATCACCATTCCTCCCGAACTCCTTCAGGACTTCGTGGGGTCGGCGGATCCGGCGCAAAGCCGCGCCAGCCTGACCGTGGACTTCGTGTCGGTCGATCGCCGCACGAAGCAAGGCAAGGTCACCGATGCGCTCGTCGAGAGCCGGACCCGCCACATCCACGGCGGCGCGTTCATCAACCTGCGCAAGTCCGATGGATCGACGGGCACCTACCGTTCGCCCTTCGGCCTCGTCCTGATCGAGTAACGATCAGCGCCGTTTGAAGATCCACTCGTCGTCTTGGGCCCAAGGGCGCGCGCGCGCGTCGCTCGCCTGCGGCCCCGAGCGATCGACCGAGAGCCGAAGGATCTTACGGTTGGAGTCTTCGGTCAGGATGACGGAGCCGTCCGAGGCCTGGGCGATTCCGATGGGCGCCCCCAAAGGCCGCTTCGAAACCGTTTCGATCGACCCCCAATCCCAGATGAGGTTCAAAGGCCGGCCGCTCGGACGCCCATCCGCGCCG
>DDRA01000066.1:56483-61300 GCA_002343545.1 Bacteriovoracaceae bacterium UBA2428 | reverse complement strand
GGGCTCGACGCTGTGCAGGTTCACGAGAAGCTTGCCCCGGTAGAAGCTCGGCAAGAGCCCGCCATCGTAGAAGAGCATGCCGAGCGGCGCGCCGTGCGGGGGCAGATAGAGATCGGCCCGACGGTACTTCTTGCAGTCGACGCGACCTTTGGACCATTCCCGGCTCAAAAAGCCGCCTTCCTCGCAGAAGGGCCAGCCGTAGTGCGCGCCCTTCGCGATGAGGTTGAGCTCGTCGTAGGGCCCCAACGGATCGACCTTCTGGGCGTTCCGGACTTCCCGGGAATTCTCGCCTTCCCAAAGTTCGTTCGTGCCCGGACGGATCGCGAGCGCGAGCGAGTTGCGCAGGCCCGTCGCCCACACCTCGCGCGGTCCCCACTTCCAAGGGGATTCGCCGCGCTTTGCGTAGCGGTAGATCGTGGCCCGGGGCCAGTCCTTGTCGCGAAGCTCGTAGCAAGATTCGAGCGGATTCGCGCGATCCTTGGGATCCGGCGCGCAGTTATCGGTATCGGCGCCGATCCCCAAGTAGAGATGTCCCTGCTCGTCCCAGATGAAAGGCTTCAGCGGATGGAGGCTATCCGTGCCGGGCGCGACGCTCTCGTTCAAACGCCGGTACGGAAGCTCGGCCAGCACGACCTCAATCTTGGCGGCGAGCTCGCGGCGGATTCGATCGATGTAGGCCTGGCGCTCCGGCCGCCCCGGGGCGAAGTCCTCGATGCGGGCGAAATCGCGGGCCGGGTTCGGAAAGCGAACGATCGTCGAAGTCGCGCCGACGTAGACCCAACCGTCGGGGCCCTTTCGTACGGTCGACGGCATGTAGAGCCACTTCTTCTTGTCCGTCGGCAAGTCCGCGGCGTCGAGCAGCTTGTAACGAAGATACTTGCCGTTGCCTTGCTTGATGAGGATGAAGAGGCGGCCGACGGATTGCCCCCACCCGACCATGTCCGTCACGATAAGGTCATCGCCGAAAGCGGCGATATGCCGGGGCATGCGCAGCGGCACCGTGCCGCCGCCATCGTCCACGAGCCCCACGCAAAGCCCCGGAGGCGTCGAGACTTGGGTCAGCCGCGGAAAGCCGTCGCAATCCCCCTCGGTCACGTATTCGGTGACCCGCGCCGGGAAGCGCGATTCCCCACGGCCCCGCGCGTAGGGCGCCGTGACCTCATCGTTTGGACTCGATTCCGCTTCCGCTTCCGAGGGACGCGGGGTCGAACAGGCCACCAGACTCGCGAGGACACCGCCGAAAAGAATTCTCTTCATTTCAGACGGACGTTAGCACGGAAATTCGCGTCCAAGTCGCGCTCGAAAACTTCGAAAAGGCTCATCAACGGGGCGCCGAAAGCGCGGCCCCTCGCCGTGAGCTCCAAGCGAATGCGCCGACCGTCGGACTCGTCGAGACACCGCCGCACGAAGCCGCGCGATTCCAGAGCGCTGATGCCTTCGCTGATCTGCGACTTCGGCAAGCGAAAGGCCGCGACGAGGGCGCCCGGGCCGACGCCGTCCTTCTCGACGTAGATCGCCACGAGCAGGAGGGCCTGCCGAAACGACAGTCTCTGTTCGCGCAGGGAACGGACGACTTCTTCCTCGAGGCGCTGGTAATCGCGAAAGAGGCCGAAGACCCGGCTTTCCGCGAAGAAGGTCTCGATCTTGAGCGCGCCGCGCTTTGGCATCTCCCACGAATATCCGCTTTCCCGATGGTTCGAAAGCCGAACTATCGGGTCAAAGAAGCTCCTTCGACTTGTTGGCGGCCCCTCGTCACGCTTCAAGTCGGAGGTTTCATGACCAGCATCACACTGCCCCTTTATCTCGAACGACGACTGCCCCGGCTTCAAGCCCAAGCCCTTTCCTTCGCGGCGGGCTTCGCGCTCCTCGTGTTGAGCGCCCGCGTCGCGATCCCGCTTCCCGGCACGCCCGTGGCCATCACGGGACAGACCTTCGGCGTGCAGCTTCTCGCTCTGCTCTGGGGATCCCGACCGGCCGCGGCCCTCTTCGCGACGTACGCGATCTTGGGCACGATCGGGCTTCCGATTTTCGCGCAGGGTCGCACGAGACTGAACCCCGTCACCGCGGGGTATCTCGCCGGCATGCTGCTCGCCGCCTGGACCGTCGGCAAGCTCGCGGAGCGCGGGGCGAATCGTAGTTTTCCGCGCGCTTTCGGGGCTTGTCTCGTCGGCAGCGCGATCGTGTTGGGCGGCGGGTTCGCGTGGCTCTCCCGTTTCGTTCCGGCCGAATCCCTCCTCGAGAAAGGTCTCTTCCCCTTTCTCCCGGGGGATTTCCTCAAGAACACGGCCGCCGCTTGGATCGCGAGCCGAGCCGCGCGTCGTTTCGAGGGCGGGTCGTCGCGATGAAAGCGCTCCGTCGCCTCACCTTGATCGCGCTCGCCTTAATCGGAACCCAGGCCCGACCCGCCGTCGAGATTGCCTTCGTCGAAGTCTTGGGACCCGACGGACGGCCGCTCCGTCTCGAGGGAAACGATCTCTTCGGCCACGTCGCTATCCGGACTCCCGAAGGTTGGCTTCACGCGCACCCCGCTCGCGGAGTCGAGATCGTCGAGGATCTCTCGCCGTTCGGGCGCGTCGTCGTGAAAGCCGTCCTCGATCACGAAGCCGTCCCCGACCCCGCCGTCTACCGCGCTTGGCTCGGGCGTCCCTACGACTTTGACTTCGTCTGGGAAAGCGAAACTCGTTTCTACTGCTCGGAGCTCGTCGCGAAGCTCGCGCGCGTTCCGCCGCTTCCCATGAGCCTCGACGACCACTGGCCCGTCGCCCTGCGCGCGCGACGGGGCGAACCCGGGCTTTCTCCGGACGAGATCTTTCGTGCGCTACGGCGTCGGGGCGCTCGCCTCGATTGGGAAGGACCTTGCCGATCGATCTGGGCTTTGACCCTGCCGACGCGGGCTTCCTAGCGGAAGTCCCGCCACATCGAAGCGCGACGGCGCTCGAGTTTCTCCAGGAGAGTCGCGAGGTCCCCGCCGGCGAATCCCGACGCGACGGCGGCGGACTTGAGCTGCTCGGGAGTCAAACGCATGAGCCAGCGCAGCCCCCAACGCACGTCCTCCATCGTGGCGCGCTCGAACGCCGGGTTCGGATCGAGCAGGGAATAGCCCACGAACACGGGCTTCTTTTCCCACGCCAGGCGGCGGGTCACGGCGTTCGCCATCTCCGACGGACGATCCTTCGAGTTGCGCAAGAAGCTTTCGGTGCGGCCCAGCACGCTGCCTACGTCGGAAAGGACGAAACGAAGGGGCTCGGAAACGCTTCCATTCGCGGGCAAGGCCGTCCGGTTGTTGTCGAAGCGGCAATCCGTCCAGCCCAGCCACGCCGACGCCGCGAGGAGCCCACGAAGCTCGCGGCGATCCGCGTGGTCGAAATCGCCCCAGTCCCAGGGTCCGAAGCGTTTCCACGGGCCGTCCTTGAGCTGAAGCTGGGCTTCAATGGTTTCGAGCGAAGCGACGAGCTTTTCGCGCTTCTCGTCGAAGTGCGACGCCTCGACCTTAGTGACCGCGGGATCGCGCAGCAGGAAGACCCGAAGCTCGGCGCCCGTCAGCGTCTTGCCGTCCTTGAGCCGTGCCTCGCGAATATACGAGAAAGGATCGGGCTCCCCCGTGATATCGACCCGATGGACGACCTTGCCCGCGAGCGTGAGGTCGAAGTCCATGTGCTTTCGCTTGGAAAAATCCGTGAAGAAGCTCCGATCATAGCGGAATCGAAAATGCGGCACGTAGTCTACCGGGTCCAAGTTGTAACCGAGGGCCCAGAAGACGCGGGCCGCGAAGGGCTCCGAGCGCACCTCGCCGAACTTGACCTTGACCTTGACGTCCTTCGCTTCCAGCCGACATTTGGCCGTGAAACCCGGACTCGTCCCGTAGCCCGTCTTCATTTCGTCGTAGTCGCAGAGAAGCGCGCCGTCGCGCGTCCGCGCGCGTAAGGTCGTCGCGCGTCCGAAGCCCGTCGCCAGGTCGCGGCGGGCCAAGTCGCGCGGCTTCGCCCAGAATCCGCCGTCGGCCGGATCGGATTCGGCCGACGCGCCCGAGTTCGTCGCGGGCGTGCGCCCCTTCATGAAGGGCGAAGTCGTGTGCTCGTTCCAGGCGCGCAGCGCGCTCGCCTCGATCGAGCGAACCCGCTGCAAGGGATCGCGAAAGCTCATGAGCAACGAGGCGTGCAATTCGAGAAAGTCCTCGTCCCGTCCTTCCTCGAGACAGGCGATCAGGTAGGGAATCGCGAGCTTGAGATCCTTGAAGGAAACTTCGTCGTTGGGGAGCAAGTAGCGGGGCCACTCGCCCGAAGCCGTCAACGCGTAGAGCGACTTGCCCTTGTCGTCGATCGAAAGGGAAGCCGTCAGCGCGCGGAGCCGGCCGAGGATCCATTCCGCGTCGCCGCGACGCCGAAGCTCCAACTTTCTTCCGAAACCCGAAACCGCGCCCGAAACGGAATCCGCCGCGGACGCCGACTCCCGGGAGATCCCGCGGTTCGCGCACCCCACCAAAGAAACCGACGCGAGGGCGAGAGCGACGAATCGAGTTTTCCGCATGCCTCTATTTTCGAAGCAGGCGTCCGAAATCCCTAGGCCACTCTTTTGGCACGCCTTCTGCTCGGCGGAACGAGCCCCGACGGATCGAGGCGCCAAGTTCAGGGAAGATGTGGCTTTCGGCGGAAGGGAGACGGCCTATGGCGGATCTTCATTCGGCCCTGGAAGCGCTCAAACTGCTCTTGCAGGCGATCCAGATCGCAACCACGATCTGGATCGCCTCAAGAAACCGATCCCGATAACCCCAAAGGTTATCGAGTTTTCGGCTTCTGTTTCGAAAAACTTGAATCCGA
>DDRA01000066.1:40315-56322 GCA_002343545.1 Bacteriovoracaceae bacterium UBA2428 | reverse complement strand
AACTCTAACTAGTCGGAACCTCAAGCACGAGACCTCGATCCGAGGGGCCCCTACTCGAGCTAACGATCGGAGCGGAGAAACTCGACGAGGGTCTCTTCCCGAACGGAAGCCTGCCCGCCGCTCGCGAGATTCTTGACCCCGACTTCGCCGCGGCCGAGCTCCTCGTCGCCGAGCAGCACGACGAAACGCGCCCCCAGCTTGACCGCCGACTGGATCTGCTTGCCGAAGCCCGAATAATCCAACGTCGTCGCGGCGCGGAAGCCGCTCGCCCGGAGCTGCCGGAGCACCTGCTGGGCCTTGGCTCGTTTCTCGGGACCCGGGTTCGTCACGAGCACGTCGACTCCCGACCCGAGGGTCGGCACGAGCTTGTGGGTCTCGAGGAAATTCTGGAGCGAAACGTCGCCCAAGCCAAAACCGACTCCCGAGAGCTGTTGCTTCCCGAAAAGGCCGATGAGGTTGTCGTAACGACCCCCGCCGAAGAGAGCGCGCGTGTTCTCGGGCGAGACGTCGTAGGCCTCGAAAACCGTGCCCGTGTAGTACTGGAATCCGCGCACGATGCAGGGATCGAACTCGAAAGTCTTAGAATCCAAGTGCGCCAGGAGTTCGACGAGCTCGCGGCCGCCTTCGCTCGCGTACTTGGATTCCGAGAGTCCCGCGATCCCGCGCCGCCCGAGTTCGGTGTAGGACACGACTTCGGCGATCTGGTCCGGGCTGAGTCCCAATCCTCCGAGTTTGGCCGAAAAAGCCTCGGCACCGAGCTTGAAGTACTCGTCCAGGAGTCTCGTCACGGCGAGCGTCGCTTCGTCCGCGAGTCCGCAGGTCTGGCGAAAGACATGATCCAAGAACTTGCGGTTGTTGATCTTGATGCGAACGAGCTCGGACCCCCCGAAGGCCTCGAAGATCGAGCCCGCGACCGCGAGAATCTCGGCGTCGCCTTGGAGCCGGTCCCCGCCGAGCACGTCGACGTTCAACTGCCAATGCTCGCGCAAGCGCCCGCGCTGGGGACGCTCGTAGCGCCAAAGATTCGGGAGCGAGTACCAACGGATGGGCTTCGGCAGGTCTTGCAGCTTGCCCGCCACCATCCGCGCCAAGGTCGGCGTCATCTCCGGACGGATGGCCATCTTGCGTTCACCCCGGTCCACCAACCAGTAAAGTTGCTGGCTGACGATTTCTTCGCTCGTCTTGGAGGCGTAGAGATCGAAGGGTTCCAAAAGGGGGCCGTCGTATTCCTGGTATCCGTACGACTCGACCGCCTGTCTCAGATGACCGAACATCCAACGACGAAAGCGCATGTCTTCCGGATAAAAGTCCCGGGTTCCTTTGTACGGCTGGGTCGAAAGTTTGTCGGCCATTCCAAATTTTTCTTAACCTGAAGACAGTGCCTTGTCGCCTGTGCATAATCCCCATTCTGCTATGAAACACGCATACCGATCCCACTCCATCGCCCAGCTCGGCCTTGCCCTCGAGGGCCAAAGCGTCCTTCTTTCCGGTTGGGTCAATCGAGTGCGAGATCACGGGGGCGTCGTCTTCATCGACCTGCGTGACCGATCCGGCTACTGCCAAGTCGTCGTCGAGGCCGACGGCAAGCTCGGCGAAGCCTTCGATTTCAAGGGCACGCGCAAGGAAGCGCTCCAGTTGCGCGCCGAGTACGTCGTGAGCTTGCGCGGGACGGTGCGCGCGCGCCCCGCCAATATGGTCAACGCCAAGATGGGCGAAGCCGGTAAGGTCGAAGTCGTCCTCGACCAAGACGGCGGCGCCGGTCCGGCGCTCACCGTGCTCGCCGCCGCCGAAGTCCCGCCCTTCTCGATCGAGAACGACAACGCCTCGGTCAACGAGAACACTCGCCTGAAGTACCGCTACCTCGATCTGCGCCGCCCGGCGCTCATGGATAACTTCAAACTGCGCCATAAGCTCCTGCAGCATACGCGCCGTTACTTCGACTCGCAGGGTTTCCTCGAGATCGAGACGCCGATCCTCTACAAGTCCACGCCCGAAGGCGCGCGCGACTATCTCGTTCCCTCGCGCGTGCACCCCGGCCAGTTCTTCGCCCTGCCGCAGTCGCCGCAGTCGCTCAAGCAGCTCCTCATGATCGCGGGCGTCGAGCGCTACTGCCAAATCGCGCGCTGCTTCCGCGACGAAGACTTGCGCGCCGACCGCCAGCCCGAGTTCACGCAGATCGACTTGGAAGCCAGCTTCCTCTCGCGCGACGAGTTCCTCGCGATCCTCGAGCGCTTCGTCGTGGGCCTTTGGAAGGAGTGCCTCGGCGTCGACCTCGAAACGGCCGGGTACCGTGAGCGCTTGGCCAAGACGGGACTCGGATTCCCCTGCATCGCCTACGACGACGCCATGCGGGACTACGGTTCCGACAAGCCCGACATCCGCTTCGGCCTCAAGCTCACGGACGTCTCCAAGGACGTCGAGAGCTGCGGGTTCCAGGTGTTCTCCTCGATCGTGAAGGGCGGCGGCGCCGTCATCGCGCTCCCCGTTCGCAACGACGAGTTGACGACGGCAAAGCTCGCGGCGCCGACTTGGTCGCGCAAGTTCTTCGACGGCCTGAACGCCATCGTGCAACCGCAGGGCCTGAAGGGCGTGGCCTGGGCCCGCGTCGAGGCGAGCGGACAGTGGAACTCGCCCATCGCGAAGTTCTTCAAACCCGAAGAGATGCAGGCGCTCGAAGCGAAACTCGGGCTCAAGGTCGGCGATCACGTCTTCTTCGGCGCCGAGCAAGCCCCGCGCGTCCAGGAAGCCATGGGGACGCTGCGCCTTCACCTTGCGCGAGAACTCGGCTTCATCAAGCCCGGCCGCAGCGACCAGTGGGAATTCGCTTGGATCCTGGATTTCCCCCTTTTCATGTACGACGACAAGGAAGGCCGCCTCGCCGCGGCCCACCACCCCTTCACGCGCCCGCTCGACGAAGACCGCGAGAAGATCTTCTCGGACAACGTGAAAGTCCTCAAGACGATCCGCGCGCAGGCCTACGACCTCGCCTTGAACGGCTTCGAAGTGGCCGGCGGCAGCATGCGGATTTTCGATCCCAAGGTCCAATCGGCGATGTTCAAGGCGATCGGTTTTTCCGAGGAAGAAGCCAAGAAGCAGTTCGGCTTCTTCCTGGAAGCGCTCCAATACGGCACGCCTCCGCACGGCGGCGCGGCCTTCGGCGTGGACCGTCTCGCGATGCTCCTCGCGGGCGCGGACTCGCTCCGCGAAGTCATCGCTTTCCCGAAGACCGCGCGCGCGGTTTGCCTCATGAGCGAAACGCCTTCCGAAGTTTCGCCCGAGCAACTCGCCGAGCTCCGCCTTCAGGTCATCAAAACGTCTTGATCCGCGGCGACCGGAAGCGGCCTTCGAAGCGAGTCCGGTCGTTTTTCGTCAGGGGCGTGCGGGATTCGAGCCTTCGGGCTGGAGCACGAACACGACCCGGCGCTGACTCAAAGGGGTTCGACGCCACGAAGTCGCTTCGGATTCGGTGAGATTGCCGAGTCCGAGCGCCCGAATTTCGGCGCTGAGCTCGTTGAATTGTTCCGCCGTGACCGCGAAGTGGAAGTAGCGGCCACCGCGATACGGCGCCCCCAAAGCAAGGTCACCCGCCTTCTCGGCTCCGTACTTCGTCAGAATCGCGAGGATCCGGTCTCCGTCCGCGGAAAGCCGTCCGGTGTAGGCGCCCCAACGGTAGAAACGCCGTTCGGCGACGGAGCTCGTCGCCGATTCCGACGCCGCTTCCGGAGCGCCCGAGATCGGCTTGGTTTCGGCGACCTTCGCGGGAGGGACTTCGGGCTTCGACGTCACCGGGGCTTCACGCTCGGCCGCCACGGAAACGCTCGCAACCGGAAGAGGCGACGGGGTCTTTTCGCGCCACCGGGTCCGCCAGGAGTCTACCCAAGCGAAAAGTCCGCCTTGGGGCGGCGCGACTTTCAGCGGCGAAGCGGCGACCGAGATCACCGAAGGCTCCACGGGGGTCGCCGCGACGGCCGCGACCGACGGCGCCGTCACCGGCGGAACGGGCGCGGTCACGGAGCCCCGAGGCGTGACCGACGGAGGCGGCGGAGTCGCGATCGCGACCGGCAAAGCAAGCGACGGCGCGACCGGCGACGTCACGCTCGCCACCGGCTCCGGGGGCGGAGTCGCCACGACTTCGGGCGACGGCAAGGATTTGCGACCGAGGTCGATCGAAGCGACCCGGCCCAAACGTTCGCGGAACGCGGTCCACTCGGGAACGATCTCTTCGAGGTGCGGAATTGCCAACACGGCGAAGACCACGACGTAGGCCGCCATCAACTGGAAGGGCAGGCGCACGAACCAAGGCCAGCGCGAGAAGAGCCGCAAGACGCCGACGCGCGCCGAGAGACTTCGGACTTCGGCGACCTCCGCGAAGAAAGAACTCGGAACCGGGCTCAAACTGCCGTCCGAGATCGTCTCGATCTCGGCTTCGAGTCGCTTTCGCAGACGTCCGCAGCGCGGGCAAAGCGCCGCGTGCTCAAGCATCTCCCGGTGGATTCCCATGCCCAAGGGATCGGACCGCGAAGCGCCCAAGCGGTCCGCCAAGAACTCGAGATCGGCGCGAGCGCAGTCGCGGGTTCGGAAACGCGTTTCTTCAAGGCCCAGTCGGGCGCGGCGTTTGAGGGCTTCGAAGGCACGAAAACGAAGCGAGGTTCGCCCCGACGCCTTTACGAGCGTCGCGACCAGATCGGGCGACCATTTCAGGCGAAAGAGACCTTCGAGCAGAATGCGATCTTCGGTCGCTTGCCGATCCAACTTGGAGGGTTGGGCCGCTAGCCACTCCGAAACGAAGAGCCTCACCCTTTCGACGTCGCCCGTGCGCGGAGCCCGGCGCGTCGCGGAGTTCCGAACTTTCTCGATGAATTCGACGAACTCCTGGGAATTCAGCTCGTCGGGCTCGTGCGAATCCTCGACGAGGTACCAAAGCGAAGGGCCCCACTCCGCGACCCAGCGCGAGAACTCCGTTTCGACCGAGCCTTTGTTCCCTTCGGCGTTCATAGGCCGCCTTTTTTCGCGAAACGATCCAGGATGTCCGCTTGCGTGAGGAGCGTCGTCAAGTCCGCGTACCCGTAGTCCGGCAACTGGGTACGCTCGGCGTAGGCGAGAATATCCAACGGAGAAATCCAGATTTTGCGCTCGACGTGCCAAGCCATGGTTTCTCCGCGATCGTCCACCAGCCAAGGGGAGATGGGCCGGCCATCGAGCAAAGTCGCCGGCATCTTGGGCACCGCACGCCCAAGCCGAAGCCCCACGAGATGACTGGGTTCCGCTTCCGACGAGCGAAGACGTATCCACCGCGCCCCGTCCTCGAAGCGGCTCTCCCAAACGAGGTTCGCCCCGACCAGCAACTCCAGCGCGACGAGCGCGCCGCGGCCAACCGCTAGCACGGAAGGGCCCTTCGAAAAATCCAGGCCGCTCAGTTTCGCGGCCATCGTCTTGGACAGCAGGCGTTCCTCGGGCGACAGGCTCCACGGCCCGCGGATGAGCAGAAGGTCGGCGGCCGCCGCGTCTCCGGCGACCGCATCGTCGAGCGCGTCCCAAACGAAGCGTTGAACTTGCCGAAATCCCGCGAAACCGAGATTGCGCAGGACTTCGCCCTGCTCCGAAAAGCCCGGCCCCTCGAGCACCAAAGCCGTTTTCACGAGAGCACCCCTTTTCTGGCTTCGTGCAAACGATCGAGGGTGAGCCCGAGAATCTTGTCGCCACCCGTCGTGCCGAGCGGCGTGAGCAACTCGCTCTTGATCATCGACTCGAAGCGCTTCACCTCGGAAGGCAAGATGCCGACGACGAAACGCCCCGGCGCGCCGCTAAAGAGCTCGATCGTCGGAATGTTCGGCCGAATCTGCGCCCCCATGCCTCCCCAGAGCGACATCTCCGCGACGGTTTGGATGAGGCCTCCCTCGCGGACGGGACGGATGCTCGTCACGATGCCCTTCTCCATGAGCCCCCAGATAAGATCGTAGAGCCCGAGCTGAGCGCTGGGCGCGAGTTTCGAAAGGTGGTTGCTGATGACCTTCACGTGCGAGAGCAGCAGCGAGCCGGAGTCCATGAAGGCCGGGCGCGGACCGACGGCGTAGATCGGCTCGCCGCTCATGCGGAAGCCCGGCACTATCTGCGGGGCCGACTCCGAAATCTTGGTCCTGAGCACGACGCGAATCTCGGGGCGATCCACCCCCAAGCTCGCGCCGCACCCGTTGAAGTGGCGCACGCGGAAGCCGAAGCCATCCAGCGCCTGACAGATGCCTTGCGCGGCCAGCAGATAAGATCCCTGCGCCACGCTTTCGGCGTCGCTGCCGGCGCCGAGCGTAGGCGTCGTCATGTAAACCATCGCTTCGCCACCGCCGTGGGGCCGCGCGCCGAGCGACACGAGGATGCGGAGGGCCGCGTCGACCGCCGCGATACCCGCCGCGCGCGGATCGACGTCCGACCAGGCTTCCACGGATCCGATCGCCTCCGCAAAGAGGTCCCCGCCATCCGTCCAACGAAACCCGTCGATCGAAGAGCAAAGCGGGTTCCGGAAGGGCGCGCTGCGAAGCCTTTCGCCGCCCGCGAAACTCCACAGCTGCTCCTGCCAATCGAAATGCAGCCGGTCCTTGCTCATGATCCGCGCGATGTAGCGGTCCGGGAAGAGCGTCGCCTTCTCGTAACCGTAGGTGGGCGATCGCAGCTCGGGGTAGTTCCAAGCGACTTCGCTCGGCGGATGCGCCAGCGCCTTCAACTCGTTCAGGAAAATCTCGCGGTCCGCCGCCCGCAATCCGCCGCCCTCGGTATCCAGTCGGCCGAGGATCGCGGCCTCGAAGCCCGCCTCCTTCACCCCCGTGACCCAGGACTCCTTGGCCCAGACCAGAGCGATCCGCTGCGACTCGATGCGCTCGACGTCGAGTTCGGCCAAACGACAGAAGCCCGACTCGGAAACTTCGAAGGATTTGAAGTCGATCAAGAGCTCGGACAAGCGACGAAGCCACGAATCCGAGCCTTCCAGCACTTCCATCTGCGGCGCCAGGGAATCGAAGTCCGTGCGCAGGAAGCACTCGAGACGCCGCTCGACGATCGGGTTGCGGGAGTCCCAAGGTCCCAGGAAAACGAGACGGTGCTCGGGCGACGGCGCCGTCGCGGGCAAAGGACCTTGCGCCAAAGGAAAAGAAGAGAGGCGTTCGATCCAAGCCAGACGCGTTCCGAAGCCCCGGCTCGTCAGGAAGCCGGATCCGCGATCGAGCAAGGACGTGATTTTCTCGCACTCGACGCGCAAGGAGCGGCTCCAGTTCGGCGAATCCGGTCGACGCGGAAGCCCCACCACGAAGTGAACGGGCCCGTCCGAAGAACTCCAACGTATGGGCTTCTGGCGTTCGGCATCGTTCCAGCTCCAAAGGAGCTTCGCGAGGGCGGGCGAAAGTTCGTTCGTAAAGGGCGCTACGCGAGGCCGCACTTCGCTAAGTTGGAAATTGCCCCGCAAGAGCGATCCCTTGGTGGCGGCGGCGTTACGGAGCGCTTCGACCGCTTCGGGCAGATCGATTTTCGGTTTCTCCGGAAGCTTCCATTCGAGCGATTCGCCCACGCGCAGGACTTTCGCCTCCTCGACGGCGGGCGCAAAGACGCCGGAGCGCTCGCCCAAGGTGAGCATGCGCTCGATCGAGTCCGCCAAGGTCAGCCCGTTGTCGGTCGCCTCTCGCTCGGAGCGCAGCTCGTAAAGATGTCCGACCCAAATCGCCACGGGACGATCGAAGCCCGAGACGTGGCACCAATCCGAAAACAAAGTCGCGAGCGAATCGCCATCGCGTCCGCGCGAACGCACCACGATCGAAACGAGAAGCGCGGTGTCGAAGTGCTCCGCTTCCTGCATACCGGGAAAGCGCAGGACGTCCTGAACGGCCATCCGATCGGGAACCCGGTCCCCGTCATTCCAATGGGCCTGCAAGATCCGCGAACGAAGCGATGTGACTTCTCCGACGTTGTCCTTAAGCACGGCCCACAGGCGCGGATCCCCCGGGGCGGGCAAAACTCGGGGATCCGCCTGGGGCTCGGATCCGTTCGAAGGCGGCGCGTCTTGGACGACGCAAGTCAGTACGAAAGCCACGAGACAAAAATCTACCATTGGCCCGGGGACTTGTGGGGTGCAGCATGGAGAAGATGTCGAAGTTTCCCTTGTCGCATCTCGTCTTGTCTTTGGCCCTCGCCGCTTGCGCGTCGCAACCGAAAGCGACCAAACACGCGGAGAGCAAGAAAAAGGCCGATTGGGACTACGAACGCATCCGCCAAGCTCGACGCGCCGAGGAAGCTGCCGCGCCGCCTCCCGCGCTTCGCGCACAAGAAGAGGATTGCGTGGCGGTTTCGCGCGAGCAGATGATCCGAGCGCGCAGCTCGGGCTGCCGTCCGATGGACGCGCGCGAAGGGGCCGGCCGCGACATGTTTTGCTGCCCGCCGTCGCGCTGACGAAGTTTCAAGGGCTCGTTAGACGTACGAGACCAATCGCCAAAGCTTGCGATCCTGCAGATAGCGACGCAGCTCGCCCGTCGGCATGCGCGGGCTCATGATCGAGTGGAAAAACACGATCTCGGCCTCGGGAACCTCTTTCGCGAACATGACGAGGTTCTCGGGCTCGTTATCGAGCAAAGCCTCGACGCCGAAACGCTGCCTCAGCACGCTGATCGCGCGGCGTTTGTAGTCGAGGTCAGAGGTTTCCCCGTCCGGCTTCATGAACAGATGACAGCCCGCGTCCCAGGGGAAGCCCGAAAGGCGAAGCGCTTCGAGCGTACCCGCCTTCGTGCGGGGCGCGTCGCGGCCCGTCAGGTAAACGAGCTCGCGACCGCTTTCGCGAAGCGACGCCAAGAATTCCCGCGCGCCCGGGTAAGGCTCGTCGAGGTAAAGAAAACGATTCGAGAAGAACGCCGTTTTCCACGGCTCGTGAAAGGCTTCCCAGAGTTCCTTCGCCTTGACGGCGGCTTCTTCGCGCGAATTCCAGCGCTCCAGGATCTCGCGGAAGCTGCGTTCCAAGCTATAGCGCAAGGTCTGCGCGGTCAGGAACGGAAGCACGCGGTGCCACTCGAGCGGCGCCTTCGGATGCTCGCGGAGAAAGCGGTCGAAGGAGGCGCGGACCCGCGGCCCGACGCAGAAGAGCGTCGAGTCCAGGTCGAGCACCCACGCGGCCGGCTTGCCTTCCGTCGGCAGCGGACGCAGGCGTTCCAGCAATTCCGGAGCGCGAACGTCGACGAATTCGTGTCCCTGGAACCAGGGATGGTCGGTTTCCCGGAGGAAGGTCACTTCAGGGCCTCACGGATCTGGGCCGAAGCCGAGTCCATGAGCCAAACCACGACCGCGATGATGACGACGAGGGCACCGACCTCGTTCCAGAGGGCTTGGCCTTGGTACATCATCAGCATCGTGCCGATACCGCCGCCGCCGACGAGACCGATGATCGTCGCCATGCGGACGTTAATGTCCCAGCGGTAGATCGTGTACGAAACGAAAGGCAGAACGACCTGCGGCACGACCGCGAACCAAATCGTCTGGAGAAAACCCGCGCCGGTGCTCTGGATACCCTCGACGGGGCCTTCCGAGATGCATTCGATCTGCTCGGAGTACTGCTTCGCGAGCGAAGCGACCGAGTGGATCATGAGCGCGAGCATGCCCGAGAAGGGCCCGATACCGACCCAAACCGAGAAGATGATGGCCCAAATGAGCGGCTCGCAGGAGCGGACGATATTGAAGAAGATCCGCAGCGTGCCGTAAACGAAAAGTCCGAGCGGCGAACCGCCCATGATGTTCTTCGCGCAGAAGAAGCTGATGACGAACGCGACGGGGATCGCGAGCATCGTCGCGATGAACGCGATGAAGATCGTCTCGATGATCGCCAGGAAGCCGGGCGCGAAGACCGAAGGCTCGGGGTTCGAGAGCGCGCCGAAAATACGCTTGGCCCCCTCGAAACCGTCCGTCGAAAGGAGCTCGTAGAAGCTGAATTCCGTCACCTGGAATCCCACGACGCAGAAGACGCCAAGGGTCAGGAAGAGCTGGAAGCCCCAGAAGGTCTTGAACCACGCCTTGGCCGTTTCGCCCGGCGCGACGTCCGAAGCGCGACGGAAGATCATGTAGCCGAGCGTCGTCCAACCGGCCTGGAAGAGGCCGAAGCTCAACATCGCCCCCGCGAGGAAAGAAACGAGGCCGATCAAGAGATTCCGCGCGAGGTCGAGGGTCTGCTCGTCGCTCAACGGGAAGATCGTCAGGAAGGCAACGATGAAGAGGAATCCGAAGAAGACGCCGTCCGCGACGACCGACTTGATCGAGAAACGACGACGGGGCAGGCCGTGAGCGACTTCAGTTGACATGGACTTCCCGGGCTCCCTCTCCGTAGATCTTCGTGAACCAAGCGCCGTCGATCGCGCTCGGGCTGCCGTCGTAAACGAGCTCGCCGCCGCGCAAAGCGACGACGCGATCGGCGTACTGACGGACGAGGCTCAAGAAGTGCAAGTTGCAGATGAGCGTGATGCCCAGCTCGCGATTGACCTTCTTCAAGT
Organism: Bacteriovoracaceae bacterium UBA2428; assembly: GCA_002343545.1. Classification (GTDB taxonomy): domain Bacteria; phylum Bdellovibrionota; class UBA2428; order UBA2428; family UBA2428; genus UBA2428. Next base: position 45,817 of record DDRA01000066.1, on the reverse strand, counting down.
ACTCCATGACGGAATGGCAGGTCGCCGGATCCAAGCTCGCGACGGGTTCGTCGGCGAGAAGAATCTCGGGGTTCTGCATGAGCGAGCGGGCGATCGCGACGCGTTGCTTTTGGCCGCCCGAAAGCTGGTCGGCGCGGATGTAGGCTTTGTCGGCGATCCCGACGAGCTTGAGGTATTCGAGGGCGCGCTTCTTGTCGGCTTCGGGCCACAAACCCAGGATCGAGGTCATCGATCCGGTCCGGGAAAGCGCGCCGGTCAGAACGTTGCTCAGCACGGAGTGACGATCGACCAAGTTGAAGTGCTGGAAGATCATCCCGATGCGCTTCTTGAGGGTGCGGACCTCGCCGCCCTTCATCTTGACGATGTCGTCGTCGTGGAAGAGCACCGAGCCGCCGGTCGGATCGTGAAGGCGATTGAGGCAGCGGAGCATGGTCGACTTGCCCGATCCGCTCAGGCCGATCACGACCAGGAACTCGCCTTTCTTCACGTCGAAGGAGACGCCTTTGAGCGCCTTCACCCCGTTCGGAAAAGTCTTTTCGAGGTTCCTGATCTGCAGGATGTTTCCGTTGCCCGTCGTCGCCGTCATTCGCGAAGTCTCCCGAGACTTATTTCTTGAGGGCCAAGTCCGTGGCCGATTTGCCGAGGGTCCGCAGCATTTCGCGCACGCCGTCGTAAGCCGAGTCCTGGACGGCCTTCATCTCCGTCACGCCGTAAAGATCCTTGAAGGCCGCTTTGCCTTCTTGCGTCTGCATGTAGGAAAGGACCGCTTCCACGATCTTGGCCTTCATCTCTTCGGGCATGTCTTTGCGGAAGATGATCGGGTCGTTCGGGATCGACTCCGTCAGCTCGACGATGCGGATCTGCTTTTCGACGTCCGGGTACTGCGTCTTCACGAGGCGGCGCGCGTCCTGGATGCCTTGCTCGTCGGCCGGGGAGTAGAAGGTCGCGCCGGCGTCGACCTGGCCCTGGTAGATCATCGTGATGACGTTATCGTGCTTCTTGGCGAAGACGGTTTCCGAGGGCTTGATGCCCCGATCGGCGAACATCTTGGCGGGAAGCAGATAACCCGACGTCGAAGCGGGATCGACGTACGCGAACTTCTTGCCGTTCAAATCGGCGAGCGTCTTGATGGGGCTGTCGGTCTTCGTGACGATCTGCGCTTTGTAGGTTTCGAGGCCGTTACGGATGAAGACGATGCGGGCTTCCGCGCCGTACTTCTCGTTGGCCATGATGTAGCCGAAGGTGTTGATCGCCGCGATGTCGGCGCGCTTCGTGCCGAAGGCTTCGACGACGGCCACGTAGCTTTGCGGGATCGCCGTTTCGAACTTATAGGGCGTTTGGCTCTCGAGGTAAGCCTTCACGGCCTTGGCCTTGTCGCCCATCTTCGCGTCGACCGAAGGGATGAAGTACAACTTGATCGGATTCTTCTCGGTGCCCAACTCGCCGCGAGGTCCGGTGCAGGACGCGAGAGCCGCCATCAAAAAAACGAAGGCCGTGTGACGAAGCGTTCCGGGGAAAGACATGATCTTCGATCCTTTCTCAAACCCACGCGCCAAAGAAGGGCACTCAAGCTGCGGCGCAGCAACTAGGCCTAACCCTTGGCCTCGAGTCACGGTTTGCTAACCCATGGCCCCCCACCCATCAAGCCACATTTTGGCGGATCGACGCTCCGGCTTGGCGTGCTTCGAAAGGCCGGGGTAGCATGTTCCCGGAAATGGGACTTTTGTATAAATTTCGCGCCTTTCTGAGCCGGTTCCGAAACTCGGCTCGGTGGAGCCGAAGCTGGCAGTCCAGCTTGAACGCGAGCCTCCAGGAAGCCCAGCGCAGCGTCGGCGTGAACATGGTCGTCGTCGTGGCGCGAGAAAGCGACTTTTACGCCGAACTCCTCTTTCTCGCCTCGGCCTTCGGATTAGGCCTCGGCCTGCTCGCGGCCTCCCTCTTCGGTGACTCCCTCGCTCAGCCCGGCGACCTGCTCCTCTTGCCCCTTTGCGGCTTCGCCCTGGGCTCCTTTCTCTTTGCTTTTCGCGGCCTCTACTTGCACCGGATCGCCGCCCGCGCGGTACGGGAACGCGTGTCTAACCGCGCGAAATCCCAGTTCTTTGACCACGAACACCACCTCAAGGGTCCCGTCGTGCTGCTCTACGTTTCCGAGCTCGAGCACGAAGCCCTTCTGCTTTACTCGGGCAGCCTGGCGGAACCGCTCGCGGACTTTCCGGAGCTCGGGCGCATCCTGGATCGGCTCGTGCGCGACTACGACAAGCAGCGCCCCATGGCGGCCCTCGCCACCGCGCTCTCGCAAATCGGCGAGGAACTGCGACTGCGACTCGGCAGCACGAGCGGGGCGATCGAGGCGAAATCCGAAGCCCTCGTCCTGGGCGCGACCGATCTCGTACCGCCGGTGTTGCGGGTGCCCGTCCTCAAAGGCAACAAAGACGTCAATTAGCCGCCTGCTAACGTCAGCTTTCTGATTCTTCTTTCGCGGCCTCAACCTGTTAACTTTTTTAGGCACCGGCGCGTTCCGCGCCTGCGAACGGAAGTTGGGGGATCCGCACATGAAGGCACGCTTGAGTCGACAATTCTTCCTGGGATGCGCGCTGCTCGCCGCCTCGAGCGCTCAGGCGCAACCGGCCAACAAGAAAGCCCCACCCCAATTCGTGATCCTCGCCTTCGACGGCTCGAAGAGCATCAAGATGTGGGAAGACACGCGACTCTTCGCGCGTGATCTCGGCATCCGCTTCACCTACTTCATCAACACGCCGTACTTCATCAAAAAGTCCAAGGCGAACGTCTACACCGAGCCCACGCGCGGCCCCGGCAAGATCTGCCTCACCTGGGGCGACACGATCACGCCCAACTACGAAAACGAACGTTGGCGCGACGAAGAAATCGCGCTCGAACAGCAGTACTTCAAGAACGGCAACGGCGAAGACATCATCCTCCGCCGCATGGAACTCATGAACCAAGCCTACCAAGACGGTCACGAGATCGCGATCCACGCCGTCGGCCACTGCAACGGCGAGAAGTTCTCGACCGAGCAATGGGTGCTCGAGTTCCAACAGTTCTATAACCAGCTCTTCAACTACATCGGCATCAACGGCCTCACGAACAAGGCCCGCCAAGTGCACTATCCGTACTTCCGCCGTACGAACCTCATCGGTTTCCGCGCGCCCGAACTCGCGATGACGAAGAAGCACCTCTGGCCCGCGCTCAACGTCTCGGGCATCAACTACGACACGACCGAAGTGAAGAGCTCCAAGACCTGGCCCTTCCGCACCTCGAACGGTCACTGGGCGTTCCCGCTCGCCGACATCCAACTCGCGGGCACGGCCAAGTGGACGCTCTCGATGGATTACAACTTCTACATGGCGCAATCCGGCGCCAAACCCGTGCGCGACCCGAACCTCATCCGCGCCTTCGAAAACCAGATGTACGACTCGTACATGAACTACTTCTGGAGCAACTACTCGGGTAACCGCGCGCCCGTTCACATCGGCCACCATTTCTCGCGCTGGAACGAAGGCGCCTACTGGCGTGCTTTCCAACGTTTCGCGCGTGACGTCTGCGGCCTCCCCGAAGTGAAGTGCGTTTCGTACAAGGAGCTCCTCGACTACGTCGAAAAGAACGAAAGCCAGATTCCGACCTTCCAAACTTCGAAGTACCCGGCCCCGGTCCGTCGTCCTTCCTCGGAATCGCCGACCTTCGAGATGAACCTCACACTGGACGCGGGCCCCAAAGGCTTCAAGGCTAAGCTCGGCGACATCTACGCGATCAATCCGAGCGCCGAGACGACCGACAACCCCGAAGCGAACCGCAGCCTCGCCTCGGCCATGAGCATGGCCAACGTGCGGTGGACGCTCGACGGCATCGAGCTCGTCCAGGCCCGCGGCAAGGAAGAACTTCCGACGAGCGACGTCGAAAACCTTCTCAAGCTCACGAACAAGAAGAACGGATTACTGCAGGTCTCCTACTTCCGCGACCCGACCGACGTCATCTCGTTCCAGACCCGCACGCTCGCGGTCAACATGAAGGGCAAGAAGCTCACGGTCGGCAACTCCGTGCTCGAGAACGAGTTCGTCAAGTACGAAGGCGGCCACGAGTTCGGCTTCCAGGTCCACGAGTAAGGGACCGTCATGCGTAGCCCAGGATTCCTTGTCCTCGCGGTCGCGTACCTGGGTGGGTGCGCGACCGCGGCCTATCCCGATCGCATGCCTTCGCAAGCGGAGTCAGCTTTCGACGAGAGCGTCGAGCGCGATCGCCTCCAGTCCCAAGTTTGCGCGGATCTCGGCGAGAATCTGGGTTGCCGTGAAGCTATCTCGGCCCACCTCGCCTGCCAGGCGACGGGGATGAAGGCCGCCAAGAGCGTCGAAGAACTCGCCACGATCTGCCGGAGCTCCATCGCCGAGAAAGGACGCGAGTTCGGCAAGGCGGTGGAGCGCTCGATCCGATCTTGCCGCGGCACGCTCGACGAAGTCGTCTCCTGCAAGCTCGCCGTCTATTCCGATCTTTCGACTCGTTTGAGCAAGGAGCGCCCATGATCCGCCGCCTTCGCAGCGCGCTTACAATGGCCTGTTTGGCTTCGGCGGCGGCGCACGCCGACTACCTCGTCTTCAAGCTCGGCTACGATCTCGTGGATCTTCGCGCACCCACCCATTTCTTCCTGAGCGGGTTCCAGATCAAGCCCGACGGGAAGGACTCCGTCGGGAATTTGTTCTTCGAATCCGGATATTCGTCGGCGATCTTGGCGCGCGAAACGCTGGGCGCCCAAGTCATCTTCCTCGCGCCGGTCGACAAGTTGCACGGCAAGGACGCTCCCTTCCCCTTGAAGCGACTCATGGAGATGGGCAACCTCGGCACGCGCAAACTCCAGTTACTCGCGCGTCGGAGCGGCGATCTGAACACGGGCACGGCCTTCGGCGAGATGCTCAACTACCAACGCATCGCCGGCATCCACATGTACGGCCACTCTTCGCTCTTCGGGGGCGCGACGCTCACCTACGGGCACCGGATCAACGCTTTCGATGCCTCCGCGCAGCCGCTCTTCCGGAAGATCGCCGAGCGACTCGCACCCGACGCCTTCGTCACGTTGAACGGATGTAACACGGGCTACAAACAAGCTCCGCAGTGGAGCGCGCTCCTGAAAGTCCCGGTTCGCGGCACACTCACCGGCACCGACTTCCAAGAACTCCACGCCAACGGCCAATGGTACTTCCATAACCCGGGGCAATTCCCGGTCGGAGAATGGCTCACCGAGAACGCCGAAACCTACACCCCCGCGATCAAGCGTTGGGAAGGCGGCCAAGTTCGCATGATGCCCACGAACAGCCTCTACAATGGATCTTGGGGCGACTTCGAAGGGGGTCTCGGTTTTCCAAAGTTTTTCTGCAACTACGACCGGGGCGCACGCCGGGCGCGCAACTGCGAAGCCGCCATGGCCCGCGCGGCCGCGATCTTCCCCGGACGGGGCGCCTCCGCCGTCGTGCTGCGCGAACCGCAAGTCTACCG
>DDRA01000066.1:36682-40202 GCA_002343545.1 Bacteriovoracaceae bacterium UBA2428 | reverse complement strand
GCTCGACATCATGTGCCCCGCGGATTCTAAAGACCTTCGGCGCCCGGGCTGCAAAGAAGCCCTGCGGGCCGCCGAGAAGACGGGGAATCGAGTTTTCAGTTCTTTCGCCGGCTGGCCGAAGTGGGGCCATCCCCTCGAGTGCAGCTTTGAAGGCTGCCGCGTCTACGCGGAATGCAACGATTCGAAGTGCGTCGTGAAGGCGACCCAAAACAAAGCGCCGACCACGCAGGTCGAGGAATACCTCGCCTACCTGCGCGGCTTCCCACAGCGCTAAGGCCGATTGGGGGCTCGCAGGCCAAGGGCCGCGAGCCGTCGCCAATCTTGCCGCCCGCGCCCCACGCAGATCCTGACGGAACACTTTGAGACCGGCTAAAGGCCCGTAAAAAAGCGTCATGAATTAATTGTTGTTGACTCGCAGCTTCAGATGCATAGTTATGCATAATTATGCAAAAGCTCGGACCCTGGGCCCAGCCCAACACCGCGCCCTCCCGCTCCAAGACGACGGCTCACGCCGCGACGTCCTCCGTGGTGGCTTTGCCGACGCGTCCGCGTCGTACCCTCCGTGCGGCTAAGCCCCAGCTTTTTAAGCTTTCCACCCAAGCTTTCCTCACGGGCGAAGAAGTCGCGCGCGAAGAGCTCGTGGCCCTCGTGAAGCTTGCGGCCGACCTCAAGCAACACCGTAAGCTCTACCGGGCCCAAGCCCTCTTGCCGGCGCGCCAATTGGGCCTTCTTTTCGAAAAGCCGTCGCTCCGCACGCGCGTTTCGTTCACGGTCGCGATCAACGAACTTGGCGGCCAAGCTATTGAAATTACTTCGTCGAACACCAAAAAAGAGCTCCCGCAGGACCAAATGCGGGTTCTCAACGGTTACCTCGATGGCCTCATGGTGCGGACCTTCGACCACTCGATCCTCGAGACGATGGGCCAACACGCCAAGATCCCGCTCATCAACGGGCTCTCGGACCAGCACCATCCCTGCCAAGCCCTCGCGGACGTGCTGACGATCCTCGAAAAGTGGGCCGGAAACCCGCAACCCCAAGTCGCCTACGTGGGCGACGGGAACAACATTCTCCATAGCCTCCTGCTCGTGGCTCCGGCCTTTGGCATCAACGTGACCTACGCTTGCCCCGAAGGCTTTGACCCCGATCCGGCGATCCTCGCTCGCGCGAAGGCCCGGGCCCAGGAATGGGGCACCTCGATCGAAGGCTTCCGTCGTCCGGTGGACGCCGTTATCGGCGCGCACGCCGTGTACACAGACGTCTGGACGAGCATGGGCTTCGAAGAAGAGAACGAGAAGCGCCTGAAGGCCTTCGAAGGCTTCAAGGTCAGCGAAGACCTCCTGACGGCCGCACGCCCCGGCGCGATCGCCATGCACTGTCTGCCGATGGTGCGGGACCTCGAGATCTCGGGCAGCCTCGCCGACAGCAAGGCCTCGGCGCTCTGGGAACAAAGCGAGAACCGTCTGCACGTGCAGAAGGCCCTCTTGCTCTCGATGATGAACGACTAAGCACGCGGGCGCGTCGATCGCGGCGCGCCCGACGTCCTTGCCAAGGAGTCCGCCGATGTCCGCCCCGCAAGACACGAATTCCGCCTCGCACCAGCTTTGGGGAGGCCGTTTCGAGGGCGGCATCGACGAGGCCTTCAACCACTTCAACCGCTCGCTTCCCTTCGATAAGCAGCTTGTCTTCGCCGATATCCGCGGTTCGCAGGCCTGGGCCGCGGCCCTCGCACGCGCGGGTCTGCTGACAAACGCCGAAGCGGAATCCCTGCGCGCGGGCCTCGCGAAAATCGCCGATGCCGTTCGCGCCAAGCCCTCGCTCCTGGACGAAAGCCCCGAGGAAGACGTTCACTCCTTCGTGGAAGGTTGGCTCATCCGCGAACTCGGCGATACCGGGCGCAAGCTCCACACGGGTCGCAGCCGCAACGACCAGGTCGCCACCGACTTCCGCCTGTGGTGCCGCGACGAACTCGATTCGCTCGTCGCGGGACTTCGCGGCCTGCAACGAGCCTTCGTGGAACGGGCGGCCGCGCACCCGACGGCCGCCCTGCCCGGCTACACGCATTTGCAACGCGGCCAGCCCGTGCTCTTTGCGCACACCTGTCTCGCCTACGTCGAGATGCTGGCGCGCGACGAAGCGCGGCTGATCGACGCGCGCAAACGCCTGAACGTTTTGCCCCTCGGCAGCGGCGCCCTCGCGGGTTGCGCGCACCCCGTGGACCGCGCCTTTCTCGCGAAGGAGCTCGGCTTCGACGACGTTACGCACAACAGCCTGGACGCCGTGTCGGACCGCGACTTCGTCGTCGAGATCCTCGCCGCGCTTTCGCTCGCCGGCGTGCACTTGTCGCGCTTCGCCGAGGACTGGATCCTCTATGGATCGTCGGAGTTCGCCTTCCTCGAGCTCGACGATAGCGTTTCCACGGGCTCGAGCCTCATGCCCCAAAAGAAGAACCCCGATTCGCTGGAGCTCATCCGCGGCAAAACGGGTCGCGTCGTGGGCGGCCTCGTGGGCATCCTCACGACCCTGAAAGCACTGCCGCTCGCCTACAACAAAGACCTTCAGGAAGACAAAGAAGCTCTCTTCGACGCCATCCGCACCGCGGCCGGCTGCCTCGCGATCGCGACGAAGGTCGTCTCGAGCGTGAAGATCCGCCCCGAGAAAATGCGTGACGCCGCGCTCAAAGGTTTCCTTAACGCGACCGAACTTGCCGATTACCTCGTGCGCAAGGGACTGCCCTTCCGCACCGGTCACGAAGTCGTGGGGAAACTCGTGCGCATCGCCCTCGAGAAGGGCGTCGAGCTCGAAAATCTCGAGCTTAAGGAGTTCCAAGCCCTCGCCCCGGTCATCGGCCCCGACGTCTTTGAGTGCCTGACCCTGGAGGCCGCGCTCAAGGCAAAGGCCCTCGTCGGTGGCACTTCGCCCCAGCGCGTCGGCGAGGAAATCGCGCGTCACCGCGCCCGTCTGGGGGCCAAATGAAGGAAACGTTGACGAATCCGGGGCCCGTCCGCCAGAGTCAGCCCATGACGACCGAGAAGCCGCAAGACAAGGCCAGCCGTCATGCGACACTCCTGACCTTGATCCGGACCCGTCGCCTCGGCACCCAAGCCGACCTCGTCGAGGCCCTTCAGGCGGAAGGACTCGAGGTCACCCAATCCAGCGTCTCGCGCGACCTCGAAGAGCTCGGCATCGTTAAGCGCAAGGGACTCTACGTGATCCCCGAGTCGGCGGCCTCCACGCACCGATTGAAGAGCATCACGCCCGTGGGGACGAATCTCGTCATCCTGCGCTGCGAGTCCGGATTCGCCTCGGCTATCGCGGCCGAGATCGATCGCGCCCACATCGCCGACATCGCCGGCACCATCGCCGGCGACGACACGATCTTCATCGCGATCCCCGGGACCAAAGAACAAAAGAACGTGGTCGATAGCCTGACCCGTCTCTTCGCCAAAGTGAATTGAAAGGACTTCCCCCACCATGAAAGACGTCAAGAAAGTCGTACTCGCCTATTCCGGCGGCCTCGAC
>DDRA01000066.1:36259-36547 GCA_002343545.1 Bacteriovoracaceae bacterium UBA2428 | reverse complement strand
TATTCCGGCGGCCTCGACACCTCCGCCATGCTCCACTGGATCAAGGCCAAGTTCGGCTGCGAAGTCGTCTGCTTCTGCGCGGATATCGGCCAAGGCGACGAACTCAACGGTCTCGACGAGAAAGCCAAGGCGACGGGCGCCTCGAAGCTCTACATCGAAGACCTGCGCGAGGAGTTCGTGAAGGGTTACGTGTGGCCCGCGCTCAAGGCCAACGCCGTGTACGAAGGCATCTACCTCATGGGCACGTCGCTCGCGCGTCCCGTCATCGCCAAGAAGCAGATCGAGATC
>DDRA01000066.1:35626-35981 GCA_002343545.1 Bacteriovoracaceae bacterium UBA2428 | reverse complement strand
GATCGCGCCGTGGCGCGACTGGGAGTTCAAGGGCCGCATGGATCTCATCGAGTACTGCCAGACGCATAAGATCCCCGTGGAGGCGACCGCGTCGAAGCCCTACTCGACCGACCGCAACCTCATGCACATCTCCTTCGAAGGCGGCATTTTGGAAGATCCGTGGGCCGCGCCGCCCGAAGATATCTTCCGTCTCACGAAAGACCCGCGCAAAGCCCCCGACCAACCCGAAGTCCTCGAGATCGGCTTCGAAAAGGGCGAGCCCGTCTCGATCAACGGCAAGAAACTCGGCGCCGTCGAGCTCCTCACGCAACTCAACAAGATCGGCGGCGAGCACGGCGTCGGCCGCATCGACCTC
>DDRA01000066.1:24368-35496 GCA_002343545.1 Bacteriovoracaceae bacterium UBA2428 | reverse complement strand
GTCGGCATGAAGTCGCGCGGCGTCTACGAAACCCCCGGCGTCACCGTGCTGCAAGCCGCTCACCGCGCCGTCGAGTCGCTCACGATGGACCGCGAAGTCATGCGCCTGCGCGATTCGCTCGGCGTGAAGTTCGCCGACATGGCTTACTACGGCTACTGGTACTCGCCGGAAGGCGAGATCCTGCGCAACATGATCGACGACACGCAGAAGAACGTGACGGGCGTCGCGCGCGTGCAGCTCTTCAAGGGCGGCGTGCAGGTGCTCGGCCGCAAAGCGCCGAACTCGCTCTACAACCCGGAACTCTCGACCTTCGAGAAGGATACGGTCTACAACCAGAAAGACGCCGAAGGTTTCATCCGGTTGAACGCGCTTCGCCTGCGCGTGGCCGCCATGGCCGCGAAACGCGAAGTCTAGGGCGAGCCCACAGGGGGAACGAAGCCACGAAGGACCTTTCGGCTTCGTTCCCTGGCTCTCGGAGCCGGCTCAGCGTGAGTTCGCGTGGCACGCGGCAAGCCCCGGCGACGGGGCCGGGACCGCGGAGCGGCCGAGCGCTTCCGCTCGGTAGCACTCCTTAATCCGACGCGGATCCTTCCAACGGTTCGGGGATTCACCGGGCTTCTTTTCGGCCCAGAGCTCGTGCCGTACCCGAGTCCCCTTTCGGGGCGCCGAGAGGAAAGCGAAGTCGTGTCCTCCCATGGCGCGATCCACGAAGCCGATGTGGTTGACCCCCGTCCAGGCCGGCGCGCTCACGAAGATGATATCGCCATCCCGCGCGTCTTTGCAGTCGATCGCCGCGCTCGGGCCGAGGGCCCTCAAGTAGTCGCGGTAGAAACGCGACTGCGCCTCGTATTTTTCAAGACGAGGGGCCGCGTCGCCCTGGGCCGCGAGCGAAAGACGGATCGAAGCCAGGCAGACGGGATCCACCGAGTGGATCCCGTAGTAAGGCAACCCAAAATCGCTCGGCTCCAGAGACTCGCGCGCGACGAAGTGCACGAGGCCCGAACAGTCGAAGGCGTCCGCCACCCCGTCGCCGTTCTCGTCTTGGCCGTTGCGATCCCAGACGTAAGGCCGTCCGATCTGTTTGCGCGCGACTTCGATGAAGTCCTTGGCGATCGAGCTCGGCGAGCTTTCGGCTTCCGCCGATGTCGCCTTCGCGACGCCGGCGTCGGCGATCAGACAAAAGACCCCGGTCCAGCAAACGCGCTTCAAACTCATTCTCCCAACTTGTCCGGGGTCAACAGGTTCGCCTCGGCCCACGACGCGAGCGCTTCGCGATCCAAGGCTGTGCTCCCCTTCGAACCCAAGCGGTCGAAGTTCACATAGGCCTGGACGGCGTATCGCGTGTCCGCCGAGGCCCCGACGAAGCGCGGTCGCTCCGCGACGAGTTCCGAGGACTTCAGGACGAAGGCGGAATCCGGCTCGAAGGTCTCGCCTGAGTAGAGCAGGAAGCCGCGGCCAATTCCTCGCGACAGGGTCTCGCGCGCCCGGCCCTTCGCGCCGCCGACGATCGTCGCGACGGGATAGGCGTAAGCCACCACCGAGATTTCGTTCGTCTTCAGAAAATCGCGCAAAATCTCGTCGTCTTGGGCGAGAAAGTCCTGGAAGAGCTTCTCGGACGAACAGGTCGCGCACAAAGTCGGACAAGCGGTGCGTTCGGCCTCCGGAAACTCCAGGTTGTCGCCCTTCGGAAGGTCAAGCCAGCGCTGACCGGCGCGAAGCTTCATGCCGAGAAGAATCCGCTCGTCGTCCTTCGGCGAAAGGCGTACTTCGCCCGAAGGCAGACGACGGAAAGTCTTGTAGCCGAACTCCTCCGAAGCGACCGGATCGGTCGCGACGTAGAGGCCGCCGCCGAGCATATTGCCCGGGATCGTCCGCGCGGCCTTCGCGTAACGGCTCGCGAGATGCTTCGCGATTCGCGCGTCGGAAAAAGCCACGCCCGCGGACGACCGCAGATCGGCCGCCGTGAAGCCCATCCGACCGCCCACTTCGTAGTGGAACACCCAGAAAGGCTGCTTGATTTCCCGCACGCGCGAAAGCAAAGCTTTCGTCATTGGCTCCAGGCACGGGTTCGGCTTGGCCGATGCCGAAAACGACAAAAAGATCCCCAGGAGAATCCCGGAGACCGCGGAGAACTTTAGATTTTGACTGCGCATGCGCCCCCCCCCCTGCGCGGCGAAGACTCAACGAGACTTGCCGACGAAATCGCCGACGAGCGGACCGCGCGTGCCGATCGCCATGCCGTCACGAATCGAGTCGATCTTCTCGACGCGGGCGACCGCGACGTTCTCTTGCACGTGGATCACGCGCACTTGCCCGAACTCCACTTCGATCTCGCTCTGTTGATTCTCGCGGTAAGGATCCAGAACGGGAATCTTGCGCATGAGCGAAAGTTTCATCCCTTCGTTGAGACCCGCTTTCGTGCCGCCGTTCAGGATAAGATCCTGCGGGGCCTGGTCCGCTTGCTGCTTGGTCAAGCCGAGCTCGCGCTTGACCGCGATGATGCGCGCCGAAGCCTGGAGGCCCGCGGGCCGGCGACCGGCCTCGGCTTTCTCCTTGAGCATTCCTTCGAAGCTCGTGCGCTCGCTGTAGACGGAGGTCTCGACGACGGGAATCGGCGCCGGAGTCGACGCGGCTTCGACCGGCGTCACGGCGTAGGCGATTTCGCCTTCCGAGAAGAGAGAGGCGACGTTTCGGGCCGGGCCGGAAGATGCGTCGCCCCGTTTCTTCTTCTTGGCCGGGCGTTTTTTCTTGGCGGGCTTGGCGCCTTTACGGGGAGCCTTCTTCGCGGGCGCCTTGCCGGGCGGGGGGGACTTCTTGGGCGCCGCTTTCGTCGGGGCGCTCGGTGCTCCGTCGAGCGGAGGCGCCGGCCGCGAATCGATGTCCTGCGAAGGAGCTTGCTCGAGGGGGACTCCCGGTGCGGGGTCCTGGGCCCGGGCGAGCTCTGTCGCGAGAACGAGGCCCAAGATGGCGACGAAAGACTTCGGCATAACGACTCCTAAACTCAGAGGCCGGTGGAGAGCGCGCCCTTGAAGTCGACGGCAACCCAGGCGTCCGTCGAGGCTTCGGGCACCGAGACGGTGCGCGTTTGGAGGAAGCTCGACATCGCCTTGTTGAAACCTTCGTGGGCGGGCGTGCGGATCTCGAGCGACTTGTCCTGCAGGATCATCTGCGCGGCCGTCGACTTGCTCACGTTGATCACGACCGGCGCGCGAAGGTTGACCGTCATGCGGGTCATGTCGTCGGGGATCGTGAGAACGGTGAAGATCTTAAGACGATCGTTCTCGTCGTGCGCGAGGCTGATCTTGTCGGCGTCGCCGAGCGGCGCCTTGTAGTCGCGGCGGAAGAACCAGGGTTCGATGATCGGGAAAGCGATGTCGGCCGATTCGACCGATTGGAGCCAGAGGATGAGCGGCATGCTGGGAGATTCGACCAGCACGTAGTTCTTGAGTCGGGGGAAACCGACCATGCCGTCCGTGAAGTGGATGACTTGGTCTTCGACGTATTCGACGTGTCCGAAGCGGGTGGTTTCGATTTTCATGTTAGGCGCCTCCTGTGCCTTCTAAAACTTTCGCGGCTTCCTTCCAGAAGCCGTCCGTTACCGAATTCGGTTCAGACTCCGTCCGTCCCGGTCTTCTTGACCGGGGGGACGCCGAGACGAGTCAGGTTGCCGGCGAACGATTGCGTCGCGGCCTTGTTCTCGTCTTGGATCGCGCGGTAGATCTCCTCGCGATGGATCTTGGTTTCCTTGGGAGCTTCGATGCCGATGCGGACCTGCTTCCCTTTGATCTGCACGATCGTGATCTTGATGTGATCATCGATCGCGATCGATTCGCCGATTTTTCGCGTTAGAACGAGCATCCGTGTCTCCTTACAAACTTCCTGTGCGCATTCCCCTCCGGGAAATTCTTGCGCCTAAGCACTTCTCGGAGAGCCCGGGCAGAATCTTTAGCGTTGCGTGAAGAAGTTTTTTCGGGCGCGCGAATTCTCGTCCGTCAAGTTTTCGACGCGCGACCAAAGAGTGGAATCAAAAGGACTTTCGTCTACGTGACGCCGCGGAGCCGAAGCTCGAAATCCGAGGCTCCGCTCGCGAACTGAAGCGCCGTTTCGCGCGAGATCTGGCCTTCCGAGAGCAAACGCATGAGATCCTGGTCGAAAGTCCGCATGCCGTAGTTCTCGCCTTCTTGCAGGCATTCTTGGATCTCGGCGTGTCGCGATGGATCCAAGAGGCAGTCGCGAACACGGGGCGTATTCACGAGGATCTCGGCGGCGGCCACGAGCTTGCCGCTTTCCGCGTGGGGGACGAGGCGCTGGCTGACGACCGCCACGAGGACCGAGGAGAAGAGGCTGCGAACCTGAGAATGCGTCTCGGGCTCGAAGAAGCCAAGCATGCGGTTCACGGAATCGATGGCGTCGCGAGTATGCAAGGTCGTCAGGACGAGGTGACCGGTCTCGGCCGCCGTCATCGCGGCCCACGCCGTCTCACGGTCCCGCGTCTCGCCGATCATGATGACGTCAGGATCTTGACGTAGGGAGTTACGCAACCCGCTCGCGAAGTCCTCCGTATCGATGCCGATCTCGCGCTGGGTGATGACGGCGCGGCGATCGCGGATCAGGCACTCGACCGGGTCCTCGATCGTCACGATGTGGCCGCCCTTCGTCGTGTTCCATTCGTTCAGGAGCGCGGCGAGCGTCGTGGTCTTGCCGCTGCCGGCGGGTCCCGTGACGAGCACGAGGCCGCGCGGACGCGTGGCGATCTGGCTCAGGACCGAGGGAAGCCCGAGCTCTTCGATGGAGCGGATATCGAAGGGAATGAAGCGACAGATAATGCCGAGCTGCCCCCGGTGCCGGAAGAGGTTCAGGCGAAAGCGTCCCACCCCGGAAAGGCTGTAGGCCATGTCGACCTCTTTGCCTTGGGCGAGTTGATCCTGAAAGCGCGGGGGAACGATGTTTTTGGCGAGGTTCGAAAGTTCCGCCGGCGTCAGCGCCGCGTCTTTCTTGGAAAGGAGCTGCAGCACGTCCTTGATTCGCACGATCGGCGGCAAACCCGTCTTCAGATGGATATCGGAAGCCCCGTGCTGGACCGCTCGGCGCAAGATCTCTTCGAAACGCGCCACCATCGGATCCACGTTTTACAGAATGAGCTTTCACCTTGGGACTTTCAAGTGGGGCTGTTAGATAGGATCCATGACCTTCGAGATCCCGGAAGTCGTCCGGCAACTTTTGCTTTTCATCCCGGTTTTCATCCTTTGCCTGAGCTTCCACGAGTTCGCCCACGCTTGGACGGCCGCCAAGTTCGGCGACCCGACGGCGCGGCTCATGGGACGCCTGACGATGGATCCCATGGTTCATATTTCTTGGTTCGGCACGGTCATCTTCCCGGCCATTTCGATCGCGATCGGCAGCCCCTTTCTTTTCGGTTGGGCGAACCCGGTGCCGGTCGACGCGCGAAACTTCCGCAAGCCGCTCGGCCACATGGCGATCGTCGCCGCGGCCGGGCCGCTCTCGAACATCTTCTTGGCCGCCGTTTCGACCGCGATCCTGGCCGTTCTCGTTCACCAAGGTATTCCCGAGCAAGGAACGGCGCGCGCCGCCGCCGAGCTGCTCGAGATGGCCGTCATGCTCAACCTCTTCTTGGCCTACTTCAATTTGCTCCCCGTTCCCCCCTTGGATGGTTTCCGCATCGTCCAGGGCGTCGTTTCGACCCCGACGGCCCTCAAGATCGAGGGCTGGGCCCAGTACGGCCAATGGATCCTGATTTTGATGATGCTCACGGGCATGCTGCGAGTTCTCGCCATCCCGGTCCTTCTGACAAAATTCGCTCTCTATAAGGGACTTGGAATTCCGATCGGCCTCACCGTATTCTAGGCGCATGAAACACCCGACGAGCGCGTTCCTCGTCCTCGGCTCTTTGGGTCTGCTTTCCGCCTGCGCTAAAGGGCGAGCGAGCGACGTGAACGCGGATCGCATTTACGCGACGTACCGAACGACTTACTTCGCGGAGACCCAGACCGTCGAAAACGACGCGGTTTTCCAATTCGAGGGCAGCACGGGCACGTATATCGAGCTCGACGGTAGCGCCGGAGTCACGGTCCTGGGCAAGACGATGAGCGCGGCGACCTCGCTTTTAAACACCGTCGTCTACGAACTCGACGGGACGACGGCGACCTTCGGCCTCGCCTCACCGCCGACCGCCGTGACCTTCGCCTACACGGACACGACGGGGAAAGTCTTCACGAACGAGATTGCTTTCCCGGATGCCGTCAATCTCTCACTCGCCGCGACTTCCCCAAACGGCCAGTCGCTGACTTTCACCCCCACCACCGCTCCCCTGGGCGGCTCCGAAAAGCTGAGGGCGGAGTATTCCTATACGGTCTCTTCCGGCGGCTCGACGCTTTCCAGAACGGGAAGTCGAAGCTGCGACGGCGGCGTTTGCACCTTGCGAAGCAGCGAGGAGCTGGTCGATGCCACGGCGGGAAGCGAAATCACAATCAAAGTCTGCCGTAACCGAAGTTCGACCCCGTCTCAGCTCAGCTCCGCCGGTGGTAGCGCCGAAGCCACTTTTTGCTCCCTTCACGCCAAGGTCACTTTGAGCCCCTAGTCCCTTCCAGATCCGGCCTAGAGTTTGGGGCGGATTGCTGCTAAACCCGGCCGGGTGAGTCAGGGAGAGGCTTTACCTTTTTTAAAACGCGGCGCGTCCGTCTTGATCGACTGCAAAGTCCAACTGCCCGAATTTGAAGGGCCGATGGACCTTTTGCTGCACCTTATCAAGGCGCAAGAGTTGGACATTCTGAATCTTCCCATCGCGAAGATCACGAAGCAGTACCTCCTCTATTTGGACTACATGCGCGAGATGAACCTCGACCTCGCGGCCGAGTACCTCGTCATGGCCGCCACGCTGACCTACCTCAAGAGCCAGGTCATCGTCCCGCAAGAGGCCAAACCCGAGGCGACCGGACCCGACCCGCGCGCTCAGCTCATCCGTCGTCTCATCGAGCTCAAGAACTACAAAGAGCTGGCCATGGATCTCTCGCGCCGCCCGCGGCTTTTCCGCGATTTCTATCCTTGCCGCAACAACGGCGTGGAAGAGCTCGAGGCGGGCATCGAGCCCGAAGTCGCGCTCACGAACCCCTTCCAGCTCGTCGAGGCTTACCGCGCGCTCATCAGCCGCCGGAAGACCTACGTGCACGAAGTCTTCGTGGACGAAACCCCGATCTCGTCGTGCATCGCGAAGATCGTGGACGAGCTGAAAGTCCAAGAACACATCAGTTTCCAAAGGCTCTTGCCGCAGGTTCACCGCCCGCAGGAGCTCATTTCCATGTTCCTCGGCGTCCTCGAGATGTCGCGTCTCCAAATGACCGCGATCGACCAAGACCGCATCTTCGGTCCGATCGAAGTCCACCGGCGCGTCGATCCCTCGGAGCTCGATCACGCCAAGCGAGTCCACGGCCTGAGTTGGGAGTAAGCAGTCATGGCACGTAAGAAGAAATCCGCCCCCGAAGCTACGAATACGGAGGCCCCGAACGTTTCGGCGGCCCTGGCTCGCGCTTTCGCGCAAACCCGCACCGAAAGTCCCGAAACCGTGAACGAGGAAATGCCGGTCGAAAGCGCCGCCGAGACGGTGGAGACGACCCTGGAAGCCGTCGAGACGACCGAGTCGGTCGAAACCACGGATTCCGTCGAAACGACCGAAGCCGTGCAAACGCTCGAAGCGGAAGCTTCCGTCGACGTCGAAGCCGAAAACACCGACGCCGTCGCGGATGAGACTCTCGAAGCCCAAGGCGAAAACACGGAAGCCGCGAGCGAAGTAGAAGCTACGGTCGCCGCCGAAGCCGCGGCGGACGCTCCGGCCGTCGACACGACCAAGATCACGGACTTCGGCGAGATCGAGCAAGCCGTCGAGTCGCTCGTCTTCGCTTCGACGCGTCCCATTTCGCTCCAGCGCATGAAGAACGCGCTCAACCATTTCAACTACGATCTCTCGCAGCTCGGAGACGTGCTGAAGAGCCTCGAACAGAAGTACGAGAACTCGGGCTTCCAGCTCGTGAAGGTCGCGGGCGGCTACCAACTGCGCAGCAACCCCAAGCAATCCGACCTTCTCCAGCGCATTCTCGAGGACAAGCCGGCCAAGCTTGGCACTTCGGCCCTCGAGGTCCTCGCGATCGTCGCCTACAAGCAGCCCGTCACGCGCTCCGAGATCGACGCCGTTCGCGGCACGGATTCGGGTCACCTCATGAAGGGATTGCTCGAGAAGAACCTCGTCCGCTCGCTCGGCCACGCCGAAACGCCCGGACGCCCGATGATCTACGGGACGACGTCGTACTTTCTCGAGGTCTTCAGCCTGAACTCGCTCGACGACATGCCGGCCGTGGACGAGTTCGTGCGCGAGCTCGGTCCGGACGCCGACGCGGCACCGGGCGGCGAAGGCAATCCCCTCGTCTTGGCCGCCGACGGCGGCGTGGGCGCTACGGGCGCCGACGCGGCCTTCTTTGACCGCCCCAGCCCGCTCTCGGCCGAACCGGATCGCGGCGCCTTCGACGAGCCCGCCGAAGACCGCTTCGAGACGCCGGATTTCGGCGCGGCGGAACCCGAAGCGAAGGCTTAAGGCCTCCGCGGAATTAAAAAGATTTCATGCCCACGAAAAAGAATTCATCGAAACTCGGCCAATCCTCCGAACCCGTGCGGATCCAAAAGATCATCGCGGACCTCGGCATCTGCTCCCGCCGTGAGGCCGAGCGCCTCATCGAAGACGGCGAAGTCACGCTGAACGGCAAGGAAGCCAAGCTCGGCGACAAAGCCATTCCCGGCAAAGACCACGTCAAGGTCCGCGGCAAGCTCCTGCAGGTCGACCACGCGCCCGATCGCATCGTGCTCGCGATCTTCAAACCTCGCGAAATGCTCACGACCCGCTCCGACGACCCCAAGGCCGTCGAAGGCACGATCTTCGAGCTCATCCCGAACGTGAAGGAGCGCGTTTTCCCCGTCGGCCGTCTCGACAAGGACGCCGAAGGGCTCGTGCTCGTCACGAACGACGGCGAGCTCTCGCGCCGGCTCATGCTGGGCAAGTACGAGATCCCGAAAGAGTACAAGGTCAAGATCGACAACACGATCGACGAGATGCGCATGAAGCGACTGGGCTTCGGCGTAAGCGTCGAAGACACCAAGACCAAGCCCATGCAGATCCTCCGGCTCGATCCGTCCGAAGGAAAGCAATGGATCCGCGCCACGACGACGGAGACCCGTAACCGGATGGTCCGAAAGGCTTTCGAAGCCGTGGGCCGCCCGGTCGACAAGCTCGTACGCGAGAAGTTCGGCCCCATCTCGATCAAGGGTCTCCAGCGCGGCGAAGCCCGTTACCTGAACCCCGACGAGATCAAAGCCCTCCTTAAGCTCGTCGGTATGGCCTAGCGATTGCCTGCGGAGGAACGCGGGGCTAAGCTCGTTTCCGATGCGTCGCATTGCTTTTTATCTCCTGACGACCGGTCTCGGTTTTCTTAACGCCTGCTCGAGCATCGACGTGAAGAGCGTCGAGAATCCCGAGATTCTCTACACCGAAGGCGTGAAGAACATCGAGAAGGGGCGCTTTATCGAAGCCCTCGAGTACGTCGGAGAGATCCGTCGTCGCTTTCCCCAGTCGAAGTTCGCGCCGCTCGCCGAACTGCGCACGGCCGACATCTACTTCGAGCAGGAAAGCTTTACCGAAGCCGCGGCCGCCTACGGCGTTTTCGTCGAGCTCTACCCGACGCATGCCGAGGCTCCCTACGCGCAGTACCGCCGCGCGCTTTCCTACCTGAACGACGCGCCCGACGTCGTCGCCCGCGATCAGACGCCGGCGGCCGAGGCCCTGCGCGCCGCGGAGATCGCCACGACCCGCTACGCCTCGTCGCCCTTCGCGGCGCAGGCCAAGGAACTCGTCGTGAAGGCACGGGTCAAGCTCGCCGAGAAGGAAGCCTACATCGCCCGCTTCTACGCGAAGAAGGGTTTTGACCAAGCCTCCGTGGGCCGCTGGAAAGCCTTGGTCGGCGTCTACGCCGACCTGCGCTCCGTCGAGCAGATGAAGAACGTCTTCGAAGAAGCCGACCGCGCGCTGGCCAAGGCTTCCGAAGCGTCCACGAAGAACTGATGCGATCGGCGGGAGGGGCGATGGAGAACCAGAGTTCGCGCGAGCTCCTGCAAGCGGAGCTGACCAAGCGCCTCCGCGAGGCGCTCGTGCTCAAGGACTGGACTCGCCTGGAGCATTGGGCCCGCCAGTGGATCGTGCTTTTGCCCGGCACGCCCGCGGGCTTCAAATGGCTCGCGCGCGCGACGCTCGCGCAGAATAAAGTCTCGAAGGCCGCCTACGCCTACGGACGCCTCTTGGATGTGGATCCCGCGAACGAAGAGGCCAAGCGTTTTTTCGCCGAACATCCCTCGTCGATTCCGGAAGCCAAGTCGCCAAAGACCGAAGCCGCGAAGGGCGACACCCCGAATCCGGGCCCGATCCTGAATCCCGAGCAGCGCGCCCGCATCGCCACGAGCGAGCTCGAGACCGCGAAAATCTACGAAGAGCTCGCGCTTTTCGGCGAAGCCGCCGCGCGTTTCCAGACCTCGAACCATTGGGCGCCTTCGCAGGCGGCCATCCTGGGGACCGCGCGCTGCTTTCATCGCGCGCACCGCGGGCTCGATGCCGTCCGCTTTTTGCGCGAACAGCTCTACCAGTACCCGGATTGGGCGGACGGGCGCGCGCTGTTGGGTCGAGTTCTCTTTGAGCTCGGGCACGCGGCCGACGCCCAGCGCGAGTGGCAGCTCGTGCTTAAGGTGAATCCCGATCACAAGGAAGCCCTCGGCTTCCTGCGCGAGATGATGCTCCGTTAGAGGTCAGAACCTAAGCGCCTATTTGAGCTCAAGCTTGAGTCCCGAGGACGGGACTTTCGCCGGCACGCTCGCCGAAGCGTCGCCGTCTTGGCGGCTGAGCGGATCGCCGTCTTGATCGAGACGCGCGGTCACGTCGACGTCGCCCTCGAGTTTGGTGTCGGCCATCATCGCGTCGGATTGGCTAAGGCGGAACTTGTAGGGGAAGCTCGGGTTCGGATCGCGACGGACGGCGAGCGGCGGGCCTCCCTCCTTGGAGCGGATCGAAAAGTAGAGCCAC
>DDRA01000066.1:23426-24212 GCA_002343545.1 Bacteriovoracaceae bacterium UBA2428 | reverse complement strand
AGCCACATGCCCGGGCGGTAAGAGACGCCCTTTGCGAGGGTGATCACGCCCTCGACGACACCGCCCTCATTCGCGGCCGCCGACGGAGCCGAGGCACCGACGTTCGGAGCCGACGGCTGCGCTTTCTGCCCTTCTTGGAAGGGATTATTGAGCGGATCGAAACCTCCGAGCATCGCCTGTGTCATCTCGGCCGACTGAGTGTCCGTCGTGCGGCCTTGGGGACCCGGGAACTTTTCGCGGCTCGGCTGATCCGAACAGGCCAAGGCAAAAATGGGAGACAACATCCAAACGCGCTTCATGCCTTGTTCTTAAACGGAATCGGGGCCGTATTCCAAGCGCCGTTCGTGGCGCCCGAAACACGACCCCGTCTTAAATAACGCAAGGCCTTTAGGTCTGGGATTGCGCCCACTTCGCGATGCGCTCGGCCGCGCCCGAGGCCTCGGCGATCTGGCCCTGCGCGGTCTGCGCCTGGCCGCCGCCGCGCCCACCGAGAGCCGTGGCGAGATCCTTCAGGATACTGCCGGCGTGGGCCTGCGGAAGCTGTGCCGTGTCGGCCGTGACGAGAACCGCGTTGCCCGAAACGAGCACGTGCACCGCGCTCGGATCGGCCTTGCGAACGGCGTCACCTTGTTCCCGCAACAGCTTGGGATCGGCGCCGTCGAGCGCGTGGATCTTGAGCGGCCAGCCCTTGTAAGTCGCGCTCAAACTCGAAGCGGCTGCACCGCCTTGGACGAGCTTGCGGCGCAACGACTCGACTTCCTTCTCGAGCGCGCGCGCCTGCTCGCC
>DDRA01000066.1:23014-23300 GCA_002343545.1 Bacteriovoracaceae bacterium UBA2428 | reverse complement strand
GAGCGCGCGCGCCTGCTCGCCGAGTTTCGCGACGCGTTCCTCGAGCTGCTCGGGCGGCGTCTTGAGAGCCTGCGCGATGCGACCGAGGGTATCGGCTTGGGCCTTGTAGTGGTCGAGGGCCCCCGTGCGAGTGACGGCCTCGATGCGACGGGTACCGGCCGCGACGGCCGATTCGCCCGTCACCTTGAAGTAACGGATATCGCCCGTGCGTTTGACGTGCGTGCCGCCGCAAAGTTCGGTCGAGAGGCCCGGCACGTCGATGACCCGCACCTTGTCGCCGTACTTC
>DDRA01000066.1:22138-22896 GCA_002343545.1 Bacteriovoracaceae bacterium UBA2428 | reverse complement strand
GCACCTTGTCGCCGTACTTCTCGCTGAAGAGCGCCATCGCGCCTTTCTTCATCGCGCCGTCGTAATCCATGACGTCCGCACCCAACGCGATGTCCTGGTCGATGGCCGCGTTCACCCAAGCCTCGATCTTCGCGATTTCCTCTTGGCTCACGGCCTTGGGGTGCGAGAAGTCGAAGCGCAGCTTTTCGGGCTCGACGAGCGACCCCGCCTGCTGAACGTGCGTCCCCAGGAACTTACGGAGCGCCGAGTGGAGCAAGTGCGTCGCCGTGTGGTTGGCGCGGGTGGCCGCGCGCTTCGTCGAATCGACTTTGGCCGTCACGGCTTCGCCCGCCGCGAGCGAGCGCGATCCCGTGCGCACGAGGAGCGCGGCACCGCCGTCGTACGGTTTCTGCGTGCCGAGCACGTCGAAGCGCTCGCCCTTGGAACTCACGAGCCAGCCTTCGTCGCCGACTTGACCGCCGCCTTCGGGATAGAAGGGGTTGGGATCCACGGAGACCCACGCGAACTCACCCGCGGGCGCAACCGCCTTCAGCGTGGCGGCCGACTCCTCGACGTCGTAACCGACGAAACGCGGCAGGATTCCTTGCGACTTCCATTCCTTCACGACCGCCGGCATGGCCGCGTCGCCCGACCCCTTCCAGGACTTGCGCGAACGTTCCTGCTGCTCGGACATGAGCTTGTTGAAGCCCGCTTCGTCCACGGCAAAGCCTTCCTCGCGCGCGATGAGCGCGGTCAGATCGAGCGGAAAGCCGAAGGTG
>DDRA01000066.1:21538-22018 GCA_002343545.1 Bacteriovoracaceae bacterium UBA2428 | reverse complement strand
CGAGCGGAAAGCCGAAGGTGTCGTAGAGACGGAAGCAGATATCCGCCGCGAGCGTCTTCTGCCCCGAAGCCTTCGCCTTGCCGAAAGCCTCGTCCAAGAGCTTGAGGCCGCGATCGAGCGTCTCGAAGAAGCGCGCTTCCTCCTGCGTGAGGATCTCGGTGATGACGGATCCGCGAGCTTTGAGTTCGGGATAGGTCGGACCCATTGCCTCGACGAGGTGCGGGAAGAGCTCGGCGAGGAACGGCTTCTCGAGACCGAGGCGCTTGCCGAAGCGCACGGCCCGACGAAGGATGCGGCGGAGCACGTAGCCACGGCCCTCGTTCGAGGGCAATACGCCGTCGGCGATGAGGAAAGAGGTCGCACGCAGGTGGTCGACGATCACGCGCAAGGCCGCCACGTCCCAAGGAAGTTTTTTGCCCGCGCCGATGGCTTCGGGATCGAGGTAAGCCACCTTGCGACCCGCGCGCGTCTCGACGAGCT
>DDRA01000066.1:20902-21199 GCA_002343545.1 Bacteriovoracaceae bacterium UBA2428 | reverse complement strand
ACTGCATGAAAACGTTGTTCCAGTACTCCAGCCAGCGTTCGCCATCGACCTCGGTGCCCTGGTCGTAGAAAATTTCGGTGCAAGGCCCGCAAGGTCCCGTGTCGCCGGCCGCCCAAAAATTGTCTTCGTCGAAGCGCACGATACGGCCGTTTGCTTCGCTGAAGCCCGTCACCTTTTCCCAGATCTTCGCCGACTCGTCGTCGCTGATGTGAACCGAGACGCGGAGCTTTTCCTTCGGCAGCCCCAGGACTTCCGTCGAGAACTCCCAAGCGAAGCGGATGGCGTCTTCCTTGAAGT
>DDRA01000066.1:12059-20718 GCA_002343545.1 Bacteriovoracaceae bacterium UBA2428 | reverse complement strand
GTGCTTGCCGCCGGCGCGAACGCATTTCTGGCTCGTCGTCGCGCGGGTGTAAGCGCGTTTGTCGACGCCCAGGAAGCAATCCTTGAACTGGACCATGCCGGCCGCCGTGAAGAGCAGGGTCGGGTCGTTCGGCACGAGCGAGGAACTCGCAACGCGCGCGTGGCCCTTGGACTCGAAAAACTTCAGGAAGGCCTCGCGAATTTCGGCGACGGTCGAGATCTTTTTCATAGGGCCGAGAGACTAGCAGGGACCGCCCCCAAAAGCACCGGACAGATAGCGAGACCGCAGATGAGGTTTTGCACGGAGTTCTAGGGATCGCAGTGGCAACGCCCACCGCTGCAGAGCAGCTCGGCGGGACGACCCCGGTCTTGGGCCGCGAAAGCGGCCGAGACGAAAATCCCGTTCCGGCGTTGGAAGGCCATAGGCCGCGTCGTTTCGGTCGTCGACCGGACGGGGTCCGGACGTAAGGCTCCGTCTTCAAGGAAGATTCGACCGTACACGGTAAAGCGACCCGTTTCCTCGGTTTCCACGATCGACGTTCCTCGGAACTCGGCCCACTCGCCGCCGAAGGCTCCTTGGGCTTCTCCCAAAGTAAGATAACTCAGGGGCGCCGCTCCCCCCTCGGCTTCGGCGGGCGCGGCGTCTCCCCCGAAGGTCGCCTCGGAGAGAATATCGGGAGGATCTTCGCGACGCGCCATGCTGCCCAGCCGCACCTGAATCTCGCCGTCGCTGACCCGGGTCTGCTCGAGAACCCAAAACTTCGTGGCCCCCCGCAAGGTCCAGCGGAGCTGACGGACCTCGAGCGACGCGACGGGAAGGCGCGCGACGATGCGATCGACGTCGGTCACGCCGCAGTTCGCGAGCACGCCCTCTTCGAGGTCGGGGACTTCGGGCGCCGAAGCCGGATGTCGCTCGCCTAGACGAACCGTGACCTTCGATTCGATGCGTTCCGGGCTCTCCTCGCGAAGTTCCGCGACCGCGTCGCGGGTCGGCTCGCGCGCGACGGGCGTCGACCGAAGCGCCCAAAGCACGAACGAACAGACCAAAAGAAGCAAAGAGGCGCGAATCCTCACGCCCGACTTATCGGAGTTTCGGAGCCCCGCACCGACGCAAAACGCGTGAAGATTACGTGAAGTTCAGCGAGCGTAGGAAGGATGATGGCGACGAAAGAGTTCCTGAAGATCCTCGTCCCGCAATTTCAGGTAACGTTCCGTGGCCCCTAACGAAGCATGCCCGAGGAGCATCTGCACGGCGCGAACGTCGGCGCCGCCCTTGAGCAAATGGGTCGCAAAGCTATGTCGGAGAACGTGCGGGTGCACCCCGTCTACCCCGCACTCTAGCGCGCGGGCCCGCAGTAGCTTCCAAACGCCCATGCGGGTCAGCGGCCGACGACGACGGCTAAGGAAAACCGTCTCGGCGATGCGCTTGGGCAGTCCTTCCGACCAGTGCGCCCACGCGGTGTCACGGTAACGAAAGAGCCACTCGCCGGCGCGGTCCGTGAAGGGAACCCACCGCTCTTTCTTGCCCTTGCCCATGACTTTCAAAAGACCGCGCCGCTCATCGACGTGCGCCCACGTCAGCGTGATCGCCTCCGAGACCCGAAGCCCCGAAGCGTAGAGCAGCTCCAGGAGCGCCCGGTCCCGCAGGCGGTTAAGATCGCCGCTCGGATCGAAGTCCAAGAGGGACTCCATTTCCTGGAGATCCAACGCCCTCGGCAAGAGGGTCGCCGAAGCGGCCGCCGGCAGGCGGCGGAGCACGCTTTCCCATTCGGGATCGGAAAGGGAGCGATACTTGGCGAAGGCCCGCAGGGCGGCCGTTCGGCGGGCGCGCGTGCTTTCCTTGTGGCCGGCGCCTTCGAAGGATTCGAGGATGGAAACGAGTTCGGAATCCGGGGGAGGCGCGGCCGCCAAATCCATTCCCGCCCCGCGCCATTGCTCAAGGTCGCCGCGGTAAGCGTCGAGCGTGTTCGTCGCGAGCCGACGCTCGGCCTGCAGATACCAAAGGAAGTCTTCGACCGCGTCTTGGCGCGAAGACTTCTTATTCTCGGCCAAGCAGGACCTCGACGTTTTCGATCAACGTGCGTCCTCCGTCGGCCCGAATTTGGACGAGTTTCGAACCCGCATCGAGAGGAGCGAAACGCAAAAGCCCGAGCCCCTTGTTACCCTCGACCGTCGTGAGCTTGCCGACCGGCTTATCGGGCTCGTTTTCCGCGTGAACGTAGCCGACTTCGAGCGAAGCCGAAGCCGTGAAACGGCAGAGTCCGCGCGTCATCTTGCCGCGATAGGTCGCGCGCGCGACGACTTCCTGACCGATGTAGCAGCCTTTATGGAAACTGATCGCGTCTTGCACGGGAAACTCGAGCACGAGACTGTCCGTCCCGAGGTCCGGGCCCCACTCCGCGACGCCTCGCGCGATCCGCAACGAGGCCCAAGCCGCGTCGTCGAGCCCTTCGTGGCGAGGAATCTGGGAGGCGTCGCGCACCCACCATTCTTCGTCGTGGTCGCCGAAATCCGTGCGGCGCACGCGAAGTCCCCAAGCTTCCTCGGCCACGACGGCCAAGCGGTCTTTGGCGTCGGGCACGTTCGGCGCCAAGGTCGGAATCGACGCGAAGGGCGAATCCGGAACACGGTAGATCGTCGCGTAAGGAGCTTCGCCCAAGACTTCGAGCTGCACGTCGTCGGCGATGATGTAAGCATCCAACGCCGTCGCCGCTCCATCGGCTTGCGCGGCGGGAAGCGAAAGAAGGATTTCCTCTTTTGAAAGACAAAGAAAGACAATTTCAGATTTCGCTTTGCCTTTGGCATCGAGCAGATAAGCCCGACCGCCGGCCGGACGACCGGCCTCGGAAGCGGCGGCCGAAGCCTTGGCGACGTCGGCCGTGAGCATCCCCTGGAGATATCGGGTCGCATCGGGACCCTTCAGGCGCAAGAAACGACGCTCGATCGGACGCACGGCGCTAAGGGGAGAATTCGTATCCATCGATTGGTGATCCTAGCGCTCCGGGTTTATTGTGTCAGGCGGGGAGGATCCATTAGTGAAATCCATCACGCTTAAACCGGCCCTTTTGGGCCTTATCATCAGTTCGTCCGTCGCGTCCGTCGCGGCGCCGGTGTTCCCGTCGCCGGGTAACTCGCGCACTTCGTCGCACGTCACGCACGTCATCGAAGTCAAGGCGAAGACCGCCGCCGAGCGCTCGCGCATCGTCGACCTCGGTTTCGCGATCGACGAGCTTCGCTCCGACGCCGTTTACATCTTCGGCAAGGCGCGCGACGCCGACACGCTCCGCCGTGCGGGATTCCGCGCGACGGCGACGCCCGCGAAGTCCGAATGGTTCACTATTCCGCAAGCCGTCGAAGCTATGGCCGCGCGCTTCACGAGCCTGACGGAAGTCGAAACGCAGTTGCAGGACCTCGCGACGCGCTTCCCGAACATCGTCGAAGTGCAGACGCTCGGACGCACGAACGAGAACCGCGTCACCAAGATGGTGCGGATCTCGGGCAAGTCGCCCGCGCAAGCCGAAGCCGCCAAGCTTCCGGTGATCTTCTACATGGGTTGCCACCACGCCCGCGAACACCTCTCGGTCGAAGTCCCGCTCCGCTTCGCGAAGCACCTCGTCGAGAACTACGGTCGCGACGCGGACGTGACCCGTCTCGTCGACTCGCGCGAGATCTACATCGCGCCGATCATCAACCCGGACGGACACGCCTACGACTACACGAACGGCATCCGCGGCCGCATGTGGCGCAAGAACCGTCGTCGCAACAACGACGGTACCTACGGCGTCGACCTCAACCGTAACTACGGCTACCAATGGAACACGGGCGGCTCGTCTTCGACGCCGAGCTCGGACGTCTACATGGGAACGGCTCCCTTTTCGGAACCCGAGTCTCAGAACGTGCGCGACTTCGTGAACAGCCAGCCGCGCATGACCACGCTGCTCAGCCTGCACACTTTCTCCGAGCTCATTCTCTATCCCTGGGGATGGTCGAACGACTCCATCGGTCAGAATGGCCGCGGCAACCCCGCCGACCTTCCCGTTTTCGAGAAGATGGCGCGCGATATGGCCCAGTGGAACAAGTACAAGCCGCAGCAGTCGTCGGACCTCTACATCGCTTCGGGCGATACGACGGACTGGGCTTACGGCGAGCACGGCATCTTCGCCTTCACGTTCGAGCTCAGCCCGACCTCGATGTGGGACGGCGGTTTCTATCCGTCGCCCGCGCGCATCGAGCCGGTCTTCGAAGCAAACCTGAAACCGCTCATGTACCTGCTCGAGTTCTCCGACAACCCGCGCCGCGTCCTGACGCAGCGGGCGCCGAGCTTCCTGACGAGCCCCGCCAAGCGTGGCGTCGCCGCGGCAAGCTTCTCCGACGTTCAATTCTGATCCCGCCAAGGCACGTGCCGAACGCGAAGCCCGGCTCTCCTTCGGGAGGGTCGGGCTTTTTCTATTCCGAGATCAGCGATCCAAAGGAATCGTGACGGGACCCCAGTTCGTGAAGCTCAGGTCCATATCGGCGCCAAAAACACCGAAGATCTGCGCGTAGCCGCGCTTCTCCGCCCGCAAACGCTCCGTCAGCGCACCGAACCGCGCACGCGCCAGATCGGGCGCCATCGCGTCGGTGAAGGAGGGGCGAAAACCCGACTCGAGCGAGGCCGCGAGCGTGAATTGGGGAACCCAAAGAATTCCTCCGCCGGCCGCGCCGGCCACCGGCGCGTAGTCGGCGAGCGCCCTGTTCATGCGACCGCCCGCATCCGGAAAAACCCGCAGCCCTTGAACTCGCGTCACGAGCCATTCCTCGGCGCGGGCGAGTTCCCCGGGATCGCGGGTTTCGTCGGCCCGCGTCCATCCGATCAGAACGACGAAACCCGGTCCCTCGAAACGATCCGTCCGCGTCTGCGCGTCCCCCTCGACGCGCGAAACGATGGAAGCCCCGTCGCGAACGCGCTGAACCACGATTTTCACGGGGACTCCATCCAATGAAAGAGGACGAAGGGGCGCAGGCCGCTCTGCTTCTTAACGAAACGAGCGAGCTCCTCGGCCGCCTCCTGCTCGATCTGACGGCGGCCGGCCGGACGCGCTCCCGACTTCGTCAGCAAGCGGTAGCGCGAATGAACCCACCCCTCGATCTCGGCCAGAAGCTCTTCCCGATCGAAAGCGAGCTCGCCCTCCTCGGGCCACATGCCCTCGGCCGAAACGCGGCACCGACCGCCGAGATCCAAGGAAACGACGAGACAGCCGCCCGACGCGGCCCGCTTACGGACCCGCAAGAAAGGATCCTTCGAGGAACACGCAAAATCCTCGAAGCGCAGCGATCGACCAGGCGCCTCGTACGAGCGATCCCGGCGCGAAAGCCGCCAGTTTCCGGCTTCCCAAGCGAAACTCAGTTGCGTGCCGTTCTCGGCCAGGTGAACGTCGGCTTCTTCGAGCCCCCAAGCGGCGCCCTCCCGAAGCGCCAAGTCCGCGCAAGCCCGCAACTGACGAAACTCGCCGTGAACGGGAATAACCTGCCGCGGCCTTAAAGTGCGCAGCAACTCCCGGATCTCCTCGGAGCGCGCATGACCGCTGGCATGAATCGGTCCTCCGGCGCGAAGCTTCGCCTCGTCTCCCCAAAGCACCTCCGCCCCCCGCTTCATCAGCCCGTTCACGAGACGCCCCATGGGTCGCTCGTTCCCCGGAATCAACTTGCTCGAGAAGATGACCCGGTCTCCCGGCTCGAGCACGAAGTCGGAGTGTTCGCCCGCGGCCAAGCGACGGAGGGCGCTTCGCGTTTCACCCTGCGAACCCGAACAGATCACGAGCTGTCTCGAAGGTTCGAGCCGAGCCAACTCGCGCGCTTCGACGACGCGCGCCCCCCGAACGTCGGCCGTCTCGTCGAAGAGCCCCAGCTCGCCCGCGAGACGGAAAACGTTCTGCAGGCTTCGGCCCGCGAAACTGACGTGGCGACCAGCCCGCGCCGCGATGTTGAGGAGCGCGGCGATGCGGTAAACGTTCGACGCGAAGAGGGTCACGAAAACCCGGCCCTCGGCTTCGGAAACCAGGCGCTCGAGACCCGGAATCACGTCGAGTTCGGAAACCGAATGCCCCGGCCGTTCCGAGTTCGTCGAGTCCACGAAAAGAAAATCCGGATCGTCTCCGAAAACCCGGTAGGCGCTCGTTTCGATCGTGCCGTCTTCGAAGCGCCCCGCGTCGAGCTTGAAGTCCGCCGTGTGAATCACCCGCAGCGGCGCGGCCGGCGATCGCCATTCAAAAGCCAACGAACAACTGTCCGGCGTGCTGTGCCGGGTCTCGACGAAAGTGACGTCGACATCCGCGGAAAGCGCGAGACGGGATCCTTTCTCGAAGGTCTCGATGAGGTCGGCGTACCGTCGAGCGCTCGGATAGCGTCGATCCTCCTTAAAACGCTCCCGCATGAGCGCGGCCGCAAAACGCGGCGCCAACAACTTGGGCGGCGGAAGCCCGAGCCGTTCGGAAGCCGCGACGATCGAGGTCGCGGCGCCGATGTGGTCTTCGTGCCCATGGGTAAAGATCCAAAAACGCGGCCGGTAAGTCTCGAGTATCTCCGTGTAATCGACGCTGAGGGATTCGATCCCGAAGTCGTTCGGATCCGCGAACAAGACGCCGGCGTCGACGGGAACCGCGGTTTCGCCGAAGCGAAAAAGCATGCAATTCATGCCGACTTCGCCGAGTCCCCCGTAGGGCTGCCAGCGAAACAAGCGTTGGGAGGATTCCGACGACACGCCGAGATCCTACCAACGCAGGCCAACGCTTACCAGGTTCCGCGCGCGAAGATGCCAAGCTCCAAGACTTCGGCGTTCGCGTCGCGGACCCAAACGCCCGGCGCGAGGGACGACACGTCCGACCAGGAGTTGCGATAGAGACCCACGAGCCCGACGCGCAGCCAGGCCAGCGCTTTCCAAGCGGGCTCGCTGCGGAAGTTCAAGCCGATATCGCGCGGAGGCGAAACGTCGCCGAACTCCGTCACGTAGAGCTCGAGGTCCCACGGCCACTCGAAAGATGCGGCTTTCCAATTCCAACGCGTTCCCAGCGCCATCCGCTGGGCCGTCGCGGAATAAGACTCTTCGTCGGGTCTCGACTCGAAGTAAAGTTCGGACGAATACCTCGACGCGAACCACAGGGCCTCGGTCTCCCAAGCCGCGCCCGCGATCGAAGAAACGTCGGCGGCGAGCCGAAAGCGCGGAAGCAACTGAGTCTCGAGTCCGTCTCCGGCGGATTCCTCGAGGCCAAACTCCGCCCGAACCCGATCCGTGGGACGGAAGAGCAGATCCATCGAGAACGCCCGGTGATTCCCCAAAAGCGAAGTCGGCGCCGGTTGCCAAAAACGCGTTCCGACGCGCACGCGCGAACCCATCAACAGGGAAGCCGCGTGGCGAGTTCCATCGTAGGCCCCCTCACTCGTCTTTCGAAGCGTCAGTCGATAGTCGAGCGCTTCGGAAGGATCCGGAGCGCCGCTTGCGCGCCGACTCCAGCCGAAGAATCCGCCGTAGCGTTGGTCCGAACGAAGGGCGGCGCGCGCAAGATCGTAAGAACCGCGATTCTCGTTCGCGAAGGCTCCGAGCTCGATCCATTGACGCTCGCCGATCCGAAAAGAAGGAGCGACTTCGATCCGGTAACGGGGGCGCCCCACGGACTCGTGACGGTAAGCGCCCATGAGGTCGGCGCGCAGGGCCCAACCCCCAAAATGGCGCGAGGTCAGGGCTTGGGCCGAGGCTTCGTAGACGGGAACGTTCTTCCTTCGGCCGTCCCTCGACCAAGTTCGGTAAAGCGCGGCGGCCTTCGCATCGGTCTTAAGCCGCCAAGGGGTGTTCGAATCCGCATCTTCGCCGCACGCCTCGACGACTTTCTCGAGCGTCTCGAAGGCTTCCCGGGCCAACGCGGCCCGCTCGGCCTCGAAGCGGCAAAGGTATCCGGATTCCGACCCTTCCGGCAGACAGAGCGTCTCGAACTTCTCGCGCTGGGCGCGCAGCTTCGCGAGCGTCGAGTCGATCGTCGACTTTTCGGCCTCGGAGCAACCCTTCCGCGCCCGCTCGGCAAAGCGCGACCAGTTTTCTTCGATCTCGACCCAATCCGCGTACGTGCTCCACCGTTCGGCGCGACGGTAGGCCTCCCAGCTCCCCTTGACCCCCGAAGCTCGAAGATCGGGCAGGTCCTGCCAGGATTTTTCGAGGTGGCGGTAGCCGTCCGTCGCGTGGGCGGCGAACGAGAAGGCGCTCAATCCGAAGAGAAAGGACTTCATCTTGCTTGCGTCTCCTTCCGCGAAGCCTCGCGGATCTCACGCAGGCTGGCGCGCAGCGGATCGAGTCCGGTGATTCCTATCCGATCTAAGCGCTCGGCGATCGCGCGCACGTGTTCGGCGAGCTCCGGCCCCGATCTGAGTCTCGCGAGGAATCCGACTTTCTCGACCCACTTCTCCAGGTAACGACGCTCTTCCTTCGGGGAAACTCCGCGCCGTAGCGCTTCGCGCAAGATGTCCGCGCTGAGACCCAAGGATCGCACCTTGGCGGAGTCCGACACCGAGTTCGAATAGACGACCTCAAAAACCCGGATGCCTTCGTCCACGCGGCCCGCCGAGGCCAAAGCCAATCCGTAACGCTCGGCGACGCCGTCCCGGTCGAGGAACGACGGAGACTCGTCGAGGAT
>DDRA01000066.1:7129-11887 GCA_002343545.1 Bacteriovoracaceae bacterium UBA2428 | reverse complement strand
AACGACGGAGACTCGTCGAGGATCATGCGGAGATATTCGATTTCCCAAGACCGGAATCGCCGCTTGTCGGTCGGCCCGTCGGCGCGTTCCGCGGCCCGATCGGAAAGATCCGCGAGCGCGAGCCGAAGCTCCGCTCGAATCGTGGCGTCCCGGCCGGCGCGGCCCAAGGCCTCCTGGAAGAACGCGAAGGCAAGCTCGTCGCGTCCGGCGTCGGCCTGCAATCGAGCGATATCGGCGAGCGAGGACCCGTCCGCGGGCTCTCCCTTTTCGCGCGCAAAACGGAGGCCGAGGGCCAGAAGCTCGGCCGACGACGCCGGACGCTTGGCGCGAACCCACTCGTCGACGAGACGGGGCGTCAGCTCGACGAGATTCTCGCGCAAGGCTTCGTCTCGCCACGTCCCGACGAGCTTCAGGAAAGCGGCGTCTTCGCCCCACCCGTGGACGACGTAATCGACCAAAGTCGCGTCCAGATCGGCACGCTCGATACGTAAGCGGGTTTCCCCCTTGTTCAGCTCCGCGCGGGCCTTGAACCAAGCGGTGACGCGAGCCCCGGGGCCGAGCCCCAGTCCCCGGCGAAACTCGATCAAAGCGGCATAGCGCGGATCCGCCTGAACTCCTTCGCCCCGATCCGTTCGAAGGTAACTCCAAAGCCCGGCGGACGGCGAGCGTTCGAACTCCGGCCGCCAAAGCGACTTCAGCCTTTGCCCGAAGGCGGCGAGCTTCGCTTCGAGCGTCTCGGGCCGATCAAAGAACGACGGGAAGCTTCGATCAAACTCCGTGCGCAGATTCTCGTCGACCAAGGAAGCCTCCTCGATCGCGCGCAGGTCCGACGGCGGCAAAGGCGGATCACCCGCCTCCCGCAAGTACCATTCCGCGCGCTGGCGAGGGGTCAGCGTCTTCGCCAGCCGGGGAGCTTCGGACCCGTCCGAGACGCGAGAGCGGTTCATCGGCCAGGCGCCGATGCGAGTCATCCGCTCGCCTTCGACGCGAAAAGCCAGGGAAGACTCGCGGTAGCGCCGGAAAGCCTGTTCGACGGATTCTTCCGAAGCGTAGACGCCCAAAGGATAGAGCGAGCAAAGAAGCCAACGCTTCATCTCAACGCTCCCCTTTCGCACGATTTCTCAGATCCCTTTCGGTCAGTTCGATCTCGACGAGAAAACGCGGGTCGCTCGCGAGCGACTCCTCCCAGACGACGCGGGCCAAACGCCGCCATCGATCGGATCCAAGCCCGTCGCCCTTGTCGGCGCGCACGAGCGCCTGGAGAAGATAAAGACGCAGAAGTTCCGAGGGGCCCGCGCCGGGGCTCGTCGCGAGCGAGATCGTCGCGTCGAGCTCGCGAAGCTCCGCCCGCGGCGATTCCGCGGCCCGCGCGCAAGTCGCGAAGACCAAGAACGTAGCGAGGCCGATCCCACGTGTCGTCATGGAGTCAGCTCTTCCATCTCGAGGCGACGATCGGAAGCCTCCCGTCCGCTTTTGAGCGCGATCGCCAGGATTCGGCGGTCCGTGCCGGCGTCGAGGAAGATCGGCCGCACCGTCGAGGCGCTCCGACGCTCCGACCCCTCACGCCAGAACAGACTCACCCGCAGTTGGCGGCCGCCCCGCGGCGCCGAGCGGAGCACAATGCTTTGCCACAAAACGCGCTCCATGACCGCCGGTGAGAGGATCTCAAAGCGTTGGGGAGGAAGTTCGTCGAGCCTCAGCTCCATCGCCCGCAACTCGGGACGCAGACCCGCGACCGAGATGCGGAGATCCAGGTTCAACGGAGGCGCCGACGGATCCGCGAAGTCCACGTCGTGCCCCTGGTCCCCGTAGCGTTTTTCGAGCATGTCGCGCCGATGGCGCCGTTCGCGCGCGCCTTCCGCGAGCCACGATTCCTTGATGGTCCAAAGGGAAGGAAAATCCTCGGCCGCGCGCGCGACGCCGCCTAGGGCGAACACGAGCGCGACGAAGCGGGTCTTCACGAGACGGGACCCTCGGGGTTCTCGGGATTGCCGAGCGGCGATTCGGGCCGCGGCGATTCCTTGGGCTCGATCACGTCCGGGAGCGGCGTGGGCTTCTCCGTCAGCGGAGTCTTACGGTTGAAGTCGGCGAGCGCTTGGCCGAAGTAGTTCTGCCAGGGACGCAAGGAACCCGGGTTCTTGGACTTGTCGTTCATGAGAACGGAGAACGCCAGAAGCTCGCCGCCCCGGCTCTGCACGACCCCGACGATCGCCGAAACGCCGTCGATCGTGCCCGTCTTGCCGCGAAGCCGACCGTAGGCGCTCGTGCCCTTCATGCGGGATTTGAGGGTGCCATCCTTGCCCGCGATGGGGAGAGAACTCAAAAGCTCAGGCAGAACGTCGAAGTCCAAGTAAGCCGCGTTCATCAACGCCGTGTACTGGGACGCGCTCGTGCGGTTTTCGCGCGTGAGGCCCGATCCCGAAACGAGCGTGAATCCCGATCCGTTCATGCCGATCTTCGTGGCCTCTTCCTTGAGAACCTCGAGGCCTTTCGGCATCGTTCCCGGCGCGCCCTTGATGTCGCGGCCGAGTGCCTTCACGAGGGTGTCCGCGATGAAGTTCGAGGAGTACTTGTTCATGAGCGTCACGATCTCGCGCAACGGCAGACTCTCCAACTCGGCCAGCTTCTGGGCCGTTTTCGGGACTTCTTTCTTCTCGGCCTTCGTTCCGGCGATGCGGATTCCGCGGTTCTCGAGCATCCAGCGGAAGGCCTGCCCGGCGTAGAGCGCCGGTTCGACGATGTTGAAGTGCGACTTCTGCTCGCCGAGACCGACCGGAATGCCGCCCTTCACGAGGATCGTGTCGCGTCCGTTGCCAGGCACGCGACTGGCGACGAGCGCGTAGGGACCGCCGCGGGCCGTCGTCTTCGCGCGGTTGTCGACTTGAATGTAGCCGGTATCGGGCTCGGGGTAGATGCGCGGTTTTTCACCGTTCGCGCTTCCCGGCCGAAAGTACACCGTCGTCGTATTGTAGTTGAAGCTCAGTCCGCCGACGGGCGCGTTGTACGCGCGGTCCGTGTTCGTCCGCAGGCGGTTCTCGTCCACCTTGACCTGGTCTAAAGTCCAGTCGTCGACAAAAAGATCGCCGGTCACGCTCTTGAAGCCCGCGCGAGCCAGGTCGTTCACGAGCAGGAAGAGACGTTCCGTCACGAGCGAAGGGTCGCCGCCCCCTTTTAGATAGAGGTTGCCTTTGAGCACGCCGTTCTGCACGACGCCGTCGGTGTAGACTTCCGTACGGAAGGTGTAGTCCGGCCCCAGACGCTTCAACGCGACGTAGGCCGTCAGAAGCTTGATGGTCGAGGCCGACGACAACGGCGCGTCCGCGTTGAGCTGGTAGAGCGGCTCCTGGCGCGAGAGCGAATAGACTTCGACCCCGAGGTGCGTGCGGTCCAGCTTTTCGTCCTTGAAGATGAAGGCCAAACGCTTCACGAGCGCTTCCTTGAAGATATCCTTAGCGCCGATCGAGGCTCCCGTGCCCGTTTGCGCGAACGCCGAGGCCGCGAGAAGCGAAGACGAAAGGCAAAACGAACGAATCGCGGCTGGGCGCGCAATGCAGGCTCTCATACGCTCATTTAATCACAGTTTTTGCTAAGCTAGACCCATGCTCGGCATCGACCCATCGCGGCGCGGTTTTCCGCTTCTCACGGGCCTCGCCTTGGCCCTCGCGGGATGCCGCCCCGGCCCCAAGGTCCCGTCCGACACGCTCGTCGTCGCCATCGAGTCCGAAGTTCGAAATCTCGACCTGCGTCAATCCGCCGATCAGAACGCGGTGCACCTGACCACGCTGCTCACCCAACGTCTCGTGGGCTTCGGCGACGACTTTCGTCCCGAAGCCGAGATCGCGCTCGATTGGACGGAAAGCGATGCCCGGCTTTTTCGCTTTCGCCTGCCGAGCGACGTCACCTTCCACGACGGCACGCCGCTGAATTGCGAGCACGTCCTCTTCAACTTCGAAGACGCCGCTTTCTCGCCGAAGTCCCGCGTCCGTTCGAATTTCGCCGACGTCAAAAGCATGCGCTGCGAAAACCCCACGAGCTTCGTGATCGAACTCAAGGAGCCGCGCCCGTCTTTCGTCGCCCAGGCGGTCACGAGCCTCAACATTTTTCCCAAGCATCTCGTGAACGAGCCCGGATTCGGCTCCCACCCCGTGGGCAGCGGGCCCTATCGCTTCGTCCAGCGGCGGGGTCGGGACATCCTCTTCGAACGCTTCGAGGGCCTCCGGCGGCGGCGCGCGGGGCGCGACCTGCCCGCTCCCCGTTTCAAGCGTATCGTCGTTCGCACGATCGAAGACCCCGTGACCCGCTACCTTTCGCTCGTGGGCGGCGACGTCGAAATCGTTTTCAACGGCCTCTCCCCCAAGAAGGTCCAGGAAGCCGAGAAAGACCCTCGCCTGCAGGTCCTGCGCGGGCCGGGCTCGAGCTACACCTACATCGGCATCAATCATCGCCACGCGAAGCTCAAGGACCTTCGCGTCCGGCAAGCCCTCGCCTACGCGCTCGATCGCGAATCGCTGATCCGTCACAAGCTCCTGGGATCGGCGCGCCTGGCCTCGACGCTGATCTCGCCGCTGAGCTACTTTTCGAACGGCGATCTGAAGGCCTGGCCCTTCGATCCCGCCAAGGCCCGTGCGCTCCTCGAGAAGGCGGACGCCATGGGGCTCGAGCTCGAGTTCAAGACCTCGGCGGATCGCGACGTCGTTTCGATGGCGCTCGCCCTCAAAGACCAGCTCGAGAAAGCGGGTTTTCGCATCCGGCTTCGGA
>DDRA01000066.1:0-7027 GCA_002343545.1 Bacteriovoracaceae bacterium UBA2428 | reverse complement strand
ATGGAGTTTCCCAGTTTCTTCGCCGACGTCCAGGCCGGGCGTTTCGATCTCTTCACGCTGCGGTGGACCTCCGTCGTCGACCCGGAGCTCCTCCACAAGATTTTTCACTCCTCGCAGCTTCCCCCGGGAAGGAACCGCGGCGCTTACGCCAACGCCGAAGTGGACGCGGGGCTCGAGCGGGCCACGCGCGAGCTCGACCCCCTTCGTCGGCGCCAAGAACTTTTCAAGGTACAGGCTCTCTTGGCCGACGACCTGCCTTACGTTTCGCTGTGGTATCCTGACAACGTGATCGTCGCGTCGAAATCCCTGCGTCAGCTTCGCCTGCACCCGAGCGGAAGCTGGCAGCCGCTCTTCGAAGCCCACAAGGAC
Source organism: Bacteriovoracaceae bacterium UBA2428 (assembly GCA_002343545.1). Lineage (GTDB taxonomy): Bacteria > Bdellovibrionota > UBA2428 > UBA2428 > UBA2428 > UBA2428. The sequence goes on along the minus strand of DDRA01000066.1, from coordinate 6,658 downwards.
GAAGAGAGTCCCCGATGAGCCTCGACCCATCGACGACGGGCGCACGCCTGCTCGAGCGCATCTACCCGGTTCTCATCCTCGACGACGAAGCCGACGTCGCGAAGTCGATCGCCCGCGACCTCAAGAAGGTTTGCGACACGAGTGTCTTCACCAAGCCCGAGGAAGCGCTCAGAAGCTTCGAGGTCATCGAGTATTCCGTCGTCGTCTCGGACCTTCGCATGCCCTCCATGGACGGCATCGAGTTTCTCGCGCGGTGCGCCGCCATGCGCGCCGACACCCAACGCATCCTGCTGACGGCTTTTGCGGACCTGGCGTCCCTCACGGCGGGCATCAATCGCGCGCAGATCAATCTCCTGCTGACGAAACCCTGGGAGCCCGACGAACTGCGAGCCGGCGTGGATGACGCCCAAAGGCGCTTCGAGCGGCTTCGCGAGAACGCCCAGCTGCGGCGCATGGTGCTCACGGACGCGCTTACGGGTATCTCCAATCACCGATACTTCTGGGAGCGCCTCGAATCCGAGCTCTCGCGCGCCGAGCGCTACAAACGGCCGCTCTCGCTCCTGTTCTGCGACATCGACAACTTCAAGCGATACAACGACGAGCACGGACACCAAGTCGGAGACCAAGTCCTTCGCAACGTGGCGAACGTGCTCGATCGCACCCGGCGCACGATGGATACCGTCGCCCGCTACGGCGGCGAGGAGTTCGCCGTGATCCTGCCCGAATGTCCCCGGAGCGTGGCGGCCGACATCGCCCGACGTCTCCTGGGGAGCGTCGCGCAGGAAACCGGCATTCATTTGAGCGGCGGGGTCGCGTGCTTCCCCGAAGACGCCACCTCTTCCACCCAGTTGGTCGAGCGCGCCGACCAAGCCCTCCGTCAGGCCAAGGCTTCGGGCAAAAACCAAGTCCTCACGGCCGACCAGGTGAAGATCTAATGGGCCAAGCCGCCGGCCTCTTGGCCCCCGGAATCCAGCTCGCCCCCGGAGAACTCGCGGCCGAAGCGTTGCCCGACCGTCTCGTGCAGCATCTTCGCGCCCTGAGACCGCGACGGGGCGAGCGTTACGTCTTCTTGGACGGGCGCGGAACGCGCTGGGCCGCCACCGTACGCGATGACCGCCCGCTTCGCTTCGAAGTCGGCGAGGCCGAAGTCGTACCCGCCCTCGAACCGAAGCTCGTGCTTTGCCTGGCGCCACCGAAGGGCGACGATCTTTGGCAGTCCGTCACCCAAGCCACCGAGGTGGGTGCGGCCCGCATCGCCTTCGTCCGTTCGGAGCACGCGCAGATCGCCAAGGGGCAAAACGTCCCCATCGATCGCGCCCGGCGCGTCAGCGACGCTTCTTGCGAGCAATGCGTGCGCGCCTGGCAAGTCGATATCGAAGACGAATGGCGATCGACCGCGGAGCTGCTGGCGCGTCCGGGCGTCCACGTCGTGGCCGACGAAGGCTTGGCCGGGGCGAATCCGATCGGGTTCGTCGAAGGCGTGCCGCCTTCGCTTCGCGGCGTCCCCGTTCACCTTTACGTTGGCCCCGAAGGGGGCTGGTCCGACGCCGAGCGGGAAGCCTTTCGCGGCAAAGCCTTTCCGCTTTCGCTCGGATCGCTCGTCATGCGCGTGCCGACGGCCGTCGTAGCCGGACTTCATTTTTTAAGGCTTGTCTCCGAGCACGGCTCGGCCCGATAAGAACGTCATGACTCCCTCTTCACGCCTTTACCCGCTTTCCTGGTCCGAGGCGGCGGCCCTCGCCGACGCCGTTCGTCGTCGCGGCGGCAAGGTCGTCACGACGAACGGTTGCTTCGATCTGCTTCACGCCGGGCACGTCCAGTATCTCGAGGACGCGCGCAAACTCGGCGACGCGCTTATCGTCGGCCTGAACTCGGACGCCTCGGTCAAAAGGCTCAAAGGCGCCGAGCGGCCGCTCAATTCCTCGGACGCGCGGGCTTGCGTGCTCGGCGCGCTGCGCGCCGTCGACGCAGTCGTCGTCTACGAGGAGGACACGCCCACCGAGTTTTTGAAGACTGTCCGCCCCGATATTCACGTGAAGGGCGGCGATTGGGACCCGGAAAAAATGCCCGAAACGCCCCTTATCCGCTCCTGGGGCGGTCGCGTGGAAGTGCTGCGCTTCGTCGACGGATTCTCGACGACGGGCCTCATCGAGCGCGCCCGCGACAAAGACCCGAGGCGCTGATAGACGAGAGTCATGCCGACGCTCGTCTTATCCCGTCACGGACAATCCGAGTTCAATCTTTCGAACCGCTTCACCGGTTGGCTCGACGTCGAGCTCACCCGTCAAGGCGAAGAAGAAGCCAAGCGCGCCGGCCAAAAGATCCGCGGGCTCAAGTTCAAGCCCGCCGTCGCCTTCACGAGCGCGCTCCGTCGCGCGCAGAAGACCCTCGATTTCATTCTGGGCGAGCTGAATTTGCGCGACGCTTTGCCCATCCAGAAAGACCAAGCCCTCAACGAGCGTCACTACGGTGATCTCCAGGGCAAAAACAAGGCCGAGACGGCCGCCGAGTTCGGCGAAGAACAAGTCAAGATCTGGCGCCGCAGCTACGACATCCCACCCCCGAACGGCGAGAGCCTCAAGGATACGGCGGCGCGCACGCTTCCGTACTTCGAAGGCAAGATCGTGCCCGAGCTCAAGGCCGGCCGCGACGTTCTCGTCGTCGCGCACGGGAACAGCCTTCGCTCGATCGTCATGTCGATCGAAAAGATGACTCCCGACGAAATCCTGCGCACGGAAATGGGCACGGGCGAACCGTGGGTCTACCGCGTCGAGGAGCTCCCGAGCGGAGAGCTCCGCTACACGCGCCTCGAACCCTGAGCCTGTCCCGGAACTCTTTACAATCTTGAACGGCGAAGTTTGCCGCCGTTCAAGTCTCGGCCGTGTCCGCGATCAGGCTTCGATGGAAGGCCGCGACCTGCGGATCGGCAAAAATCGATTTTGCGTCCCAGCCGTCGACCGTAAGGTGCTCCGAACTGCGCACGCGGCTAAGCGCGACGTAGGCTTGGCCCGGCTCCCAAAGCTGCTTGAGTGAAACGATCGCGCGATCGATGGTCGCGCCCTGCGCTTTGTGGATCGTCACGGCGTAGGCCAAGTTCAGCGGCAAGTTGCGGGCCGCCGCGCGCTCGTTACCCTCGGCATCGAGGATAGAGAACCGCGTCGCTTCGATCTGCGCTTGCTGCCCGTTCATGAGCTCGACGTCCACGCTCGTCGCGTTCATCTCGCGCACGAAACCGAGGCTGCCGTTCACCCAACGCCCACGCGGGTCATTCTGGCGGATCATGACGAGGGCCCCGAGCTTGAGTTCCAGGACTTCGGGCACCGGGGCCTGGGCGACCAGAGTCGCGCGCAGGCGTTCGTCGCCGGAGTAGCTCGTTTCGTAAGTTCGCGGGGTACCCGTCAGCTTATCGAGGCGGCGGCGGTTGATGGCATCGACGTCGGCCTTCTTGGCGTAAAGGGCCGTCGCCTCGGAGATCTCGTCGCCGGGATTCTTGGAGCGCCACTCGAGCAGATTACAGACGCGTTCGCTCGCGTGACCGACGCGCACGTCGGCCAGGAACTCGCAGTAGTCCACGTCGCCCTTGGCGCGCATCATTTCGGTCAGGTGCACCGAGCGGAACTCCGTCGCGGCCCAAGCTTTCGAGAGGAAGGCCCAGTCGCGTTGGCGCGAATCGCGCGAGACCGGCGGCAGCTGCGCGAAGTCCCCCACGGCCACGACCTTTAATCCGCCCCAGGGGCGAGGATCGTCCCGCACGAGCGAGGCGATGCGCTCGGCCACCGCGAAGGCGAGGCCCGGAATCATGGAAACCTCGTCGAGCACGAAGCCTTGCGCCTTCTTGAGACGCCGCACGACCCGACGGTCTTTGAGCGCGCGATCCACCGCCGCGTGCGGGCCGCCTTCGAGGATGCCCAGGCCAAAGAAGCTATGGAAGGTACGCCCGCCCACGAGCACCGCGGCCGCGCCCGTGCTCGCGAGCACGGGAAACTTGAGCGCGTCGAGCCGCCGCAAGTAAGCCCGCAAAAGATGACTCTTGCCCGTGCCCGCGCCACCGGTGATGAAGACGTTACCGTCTTCGGCGAGGTAACGGAGCGCGAGCGATTGCCCCTCGTTCAGATCACGATTGAGGGTCGCAAGCAGTTCCGGAAGGAGTGAGGTCATCCGCGGCGCTTCGCGATCCAGCCGCGGACTTCTTCGACGCCGCGTAGGAGCGTGCCGTCTTTCAGCTTCAACGCGGGGGGCGTGTCGCCACCGCTTAGAAGGCGAAGCTCGGCAAGCGCCGTTTCGCTCACGTCGATGTTTCGGAAATCGACTTCGTCCCGGATGCCGGCGTCCACGATGAGCTTGCGAACTTCGGCCGAAGCCACGTCCGCGAGGCGATGAAAGAGTTCATGACGAGCGTCCGACATAGGCCTCCAACCTGCCACTCCCCGCCGGGCGAGCCAAGGCCCCCACGGATCGAGGCGCGCTTCCTGCATCTTGGTTAGTTATAACGAGATCAGATTACGCTTGGGCGCGTTGGCGCTTTCGCCTGGAAAACGCCGTCTTCGCCTCATTTGACTCAAGAGTTTCACGACTTTCGCCGTTAAGAGCCCTAGTTCCGCTAGGGCTCTTAGGACTTGCAAGATCTGCAGCGCTAACTGCGGGTCTAGCATCAGGACCTCCTCCCGGAGGACCTTCCTTGGGCCGACCTCAATCCGTGAGGGTTAAGGTCGGCCCAAGCAGTTTTTAGGGCGCTTTGACCCCCGCCCTTCCAGGGATTATTTCCTACCGCGTGAATCCGGAATCCACGGCCGCCGCCGAACCCGTCGTCCATATTCGCGCCGATCGCGGGAACTGGGACTTCCACAATCTCGTCCGTGCCCCCATCCAGGAACTCGTTCAGTTCAAAGAGCTTATCCGGAATACCGTCGTTCGCGACATCAAGGTCCGTTACAAGCGCTCCGTCCTTGGGATCGCCTGGACGATCATCGCGCCGCTCATGCAAATGATCGTCATGTGGACGGTCTTCACGAAGGCCTTCCAGGTCTCGATGCCGAACTACGCCCTCTATCTCTTCAGCGGCATCATCACCTGGAACCTCTTCTCGCAGTCTTCCGTGGCGGGCGGCGCCTCGATCCTGGGCGCGGCCGGGCTCATCACCAAGATCAAGCTCCCCCGCGTGCTCTTCCCGCTCACCGCGGTCATCAATAACCTGGTGAACTTCAGTTTCGCCTTCGCCGCCCTGCTTCTGCTGATGGTCGTCACGCGCGCGCCCTTCCATTGGACGATGCTGAGCGTCCCCTTCATGCTGCTGCCGCTCATTCTCTTCTGTATGGGCTGGGCGATGCTCGTTTCGGCGCTTTCCGTGTTTTTCCGCGACCTGCAGTACATCCTTGAGATCGCGCTCGGCGCGCTCTTCTACGCGACGCCCATCTTCTGGGATCCCACGGCCCTGCCCGCGAAATGGCATTGGGTCGCGTCGGTCAACCCGCTCGCCAAGTACGTCTTCATGATGAAGGCCAGCATCTACCACGGGGTCCTGCCGAACTTTTCGACCTATGCCATCGCGACCTTCACCGGCCTGGCGATGTTTGTGATCGGCTGGATCGTTTTCCAACGCCTTCAACGCAAATTCATCTACTGGATCTAGACGATGGCGACTTCTTCTTTGCTCACCACCCCGGCCGTCGAGCTCAAAGGCGTCGGCGTTCGCTACCAACTCAATCTCGAGAAGGTCTTTTCTCTTAAGGAACTCCTCGTCTCGAAAGCGACCAGACTAGGTCGTCAACTCCGGGGTAGAGAGCAACAAAAAACCCGGCGAACGGCTGACGATTTTTGGGCCATCCGAGATATCTCCTTCTCCGTTCCCCGCGGCGTATGTATCGGCCTTACCGGACGTAATGGTTCGGGCAAATCGACTACACTGAAAGTCATTTCCGGCGTACTGCACCCCACCGAAGGTGAACTTTGGGTACGAGGGCGCGTCTCGGCACTTATTGAACTAGGCGCGGGTTTCAACCCTGATCTCACAGGCCGCGAAAATATCTACTTCGGCGCTTCCGTTTCGGGCCTATCTCGCGCCGAAACGGCCAAGCGCATCGATCGCATCGTGGATTTCGCCGAACTCCGCGACTTCATCGACATGCCAGTTCGTAACTACAGCTCGGGCATGTACGCACGACTTGGTTTCGCGCTCGCGACGGACGTCGATCCAGATCTGCTTATCGTCGACGAGGTTCTCTCCGTCGGCGACGCCCCCTTCCAGCAAAAATGTAAAGATCGCATGGAAAGTTTCAAAAAACGCAACAAGACGATCCTATTCGTAAGCCACGATCCACAAGCCATCCAAGATTTCTGCGATACTACGATTGAACTCAAGGACGGGCGCATCAACTCTCCAAACCCGTGATAAGAATCAAGAGTGAGTCGCACCTCCCTCATTTTCATCTGGCTTGCTTTCGCTGCGTGGCTGACCATTCTCGTCGCAAAGTCGATCCCGTTACCCGTCGCCCCCGGCACCGATTTCTGGTCCCTCTCTGCCTCGGAGATTCTCGCACAAGCCGGATACTCAGATTACGGTAGCTACATTAAATACGCTCGTATTCTCGCGAGCGGAGCACTGAACAGCCCCCACGAAGATGCGTGGGTCACGAACATCTGGCCTCCGGCCTTTCCCTTG
>DDRA01000124.1:513-27203 GCA_002343545.1 Bacteriovoracaceae bacterium UBA2428 | reverse complement strand
GTCCCAGCCCAAGCCTTTACGCGGGCCCCGCATCCTTTTATTGTCGAGCCATGCGCTCGCCGACCCGCCGCTCCAAGATCGTCTGTACCCTCGGTCCGTCGGTGGCCTCGCTCGAGTCCGTCACGAAACTCATCGAATCGGGCATGGACGTCGCGCGGATCAACTTCTCGCACGGTACCCACGAATCGCACGCCCAGCTCGTGACGTGGATCCGCGAGGCTTCGCACAAGCTGGGCATCCCCGTGGCGATCCTCGGCGACCTTCAAGGTCCCAAGATCCGCACGGGTCGCTTCGCGGCGCCGGAGCTCATCGAGGGCAAGGCCCTTTTGCCCCTCTCCACGGGGCAGCGTCTTTGGTTCCGGGGCGTCGAGATCGGCGACATCCGGCCGGGCCACGGCACGCCGGAATCCCCCCTCACGATTTCCTACCCCCGCCTCGCGCTCGACCTGCGCGCGGGCGATAGCCTGCTCATCGAGGACGGCCTCATTCGCATGCAGGTCACCGAGACCCGCCCGGACTCGAACCTGCTCGAGGCGAGCGTGCTCGTGGGCCGCTACCTCGGCGAGAACAAGGGCGTGAACATGCCCGGCGCGCGCCTCTCCACGCTCGGCATCACCGAGAAAGACTGGGAAGACATCCTCTTCGCCATCAAGCAAGACGTCGACTTCCTCGCGCTGAGCTTCGTGCGCACGGCGCGCGAGATTCGGCACCTGCGCACCTTCCTCGACCAGAAGAAGGGCGGCCTGCACATCGTCGCCAAAATCGAGATGGCCGAAGCCATCGAGAACTTCGACGAGATCCTCCAATACGTCGACGCCGTCATGGTCGCGCGCGGAGACCTGGGCGTCGAGATCGGCAACGAGAACGTTCCCATCGTGCAGAAGGACCTCATCGCGCGTTGCCGCAAGGCCGGTAAACCCGTCATCACGGCCACGCAGATGCTCATGAGCATGGTCGAGAACCCGACGCCCTCGCGCGCCGAGGCGAGCGACGTCGCGAACGCCGTGCTCGACGGATCCGACGCCCTCATGCTCTCGAACGAGACGGCTTCGGGCCGCTATCCCTTCGAGTCCGTGCTGACCATGGCCAAGATCATCGAAGGTGCCGAAAAGCTCCTCCTGTCGGGCCCGAGCCTCCGCCAAGAGAGCTCCCCCGCCATCCTTCCCGTCTCGGAAGCCATCGAGGCCGCCGCCACGACCATCGCGCGGAGCCTGCGGGCCCGCTGCCTGGCGTGCTTGACCCGCTCGGGGCAGGCCGCGCGCCAACTCGCGAAGTACCGTCCGCGGCACCCTATCTACGCCTTCGCGGAGAATCCCAAGGTGCGCACCCAGCTCGGCCTCGTTTGGGGCGTGAGCGTCATCCCTTGGAAGGAAGTCCAGCTTCAGGACTACACGATCTTCGACGAGCTCATGGAGGAGCTCGGACGCCTGGGCCTCATTTCCCGCGACGAGTACGCCGTCCTTTCGGCCGGCATCCCGACGACGGCCCAGGTCGGCACCACAAACACCATCGTCGTCAAAAAGTACCCGCCTCCCCGGCCGCAAAGTCGGGGATAATCGGGGCATGGATCCAGCACGGTGGACGTGGCGCCTCTACCTCTTCACGGCGATCGGCCTCGCGTCGATCAATCTCTTCGGGCCGAACGGGCTCATCCGGTGGGTTCTGCTCGAACAGGAACGCAACCGGACTTCCGTCATCGAGACCGACCTCGCGAGCGAAGCGCAGCGTTTGGAGCGGGAGATCCGTTCCTTCCGGGAATCGCGCGTCGAACAGGAGCGCCACATCCGGGATGTCCTGGGTTGGCTGAAGCCCGGCGAACTGAGCCTCGAGATCCCGCAAGCGGCGCCCCCGGGCGAAGCCCGCTGATCCGCCTCGGATTCGCCCTTTGCGTGGGCCTCGGTCTCGCGGCTTGCCGATCCGAAAAAACCGAGAACGCGAAGGAAAACTCGCCGCCCCCGCCCCCCGCGCCCCTCGCGGAGCTGCGCCTGCCCGTGCCGACGGACGATCCGAAGGATCCGCTCTGGGAATGGCGACTCGAGCTCACCCGACGGCGCCTCTCCTCGATCCCGAACCTCGCCTGGCAATGCGTCCCGGGGCCCGAGGGGGCCATTCTCGTCACGCCGCCGGAGCCCTGCGAAAGCTTTCTGGCCGCGCAAGATTCCGCGCTCTTCCCCGCCCTGGAGTGCCACAAAGGCAGCCTTCGGATCCCGCGTCGAACCTGCTCGAGCGGCGCGACGACTTACCCGAGCGTCTTCGACCAGCTCCGTCTGAGCGACGGCAGCTCCCTTTACCGGAGCGCGCCGTCGCGCACCCTCACCCCGATCGCGACGGACCTGCCGACGATCCGCTTCGTCGAAGCCGGCGAAGCGACCTCGCTCGCCGTGCCGAGCGCGCGCCAATGGCTCAAACAAGGGGGAACGACCGGCTCCTTCGCCGTCGTCCTCACGATCGAAGGCAACGATCCCGAAAGCTGGGGGCTCCTGGGCCGCCTGCTCGAGTCGAGCGCCGAAGCCGTCGACCTTCCCCTCTTCCTCGACCGCTCCCGGGCCCCCCTTTTGGGGCGGGGAGGCTCGGAGAACGCGCGGGCTGCGACGCTCCCCTTCCTGCAGATCCAAAGCTCCGAAACGGGGCTCTACGCCGAAGCCTGCCGTTACGTCGGGCAGTGGCTGCACGCCCGCCAGCTCGTGCGGGGCCAGAGCCCGCGCGGCCCGCGCACGCGCACGGCCAACTGCCGTCTCGTGTGGGCTCCCCACACGCTCAACCGTCGCGACGGGGACGAACTCGTGCTGAGCCGCCTGCCCCTGCCGTTTTTCGTCCCTTCGACGGGGGCCTTTCCGATCCGAAGCCTCGAGGAGGGCTTGAGTCCGGCGCAAATTCGAAGTTTAGCTAAGTAACTCGATGATTCGCCTGTTCAAGAGCCTTCTCTCCGGCCTGCTGACGTTGCTGGCCGTCTCGTTCCTGACCTTCGTGCTGATGAAACTCGTCCCGGGTGGCCCCTTCGACGGCGACAAAGCCCTCCCCCCCGAGATCATCGCCCAGCTCGAAGCCAAGTTCCGACTCAATTTGCCCTGGTACGAACAGTACTTCGGCTACATCCAAAATCTCGTCCTGAACGGGGATTTCGGGCCCTCGATCAAGCAGATCGGCCGGAGCGTCGGCGAGATCATCGCCCAAAGCCTGCCCGTCTCGCTCGAGCTCGGCTTCTACGCGATCACGCTTTCCGTGCTCGTGGGCGTGACCCTGGGCGTGACGGCCGCGATCCACCGCGGCCGCTGGCCCGACTTCACGGCGATGATCGTGGCGATCAGCGGGATTTCGCTGCCGAGCTTCCTCGTCGCCGCGCTCGCGATCCTCGTCTTCGCGCGCTACCTCGGCATCCTGCCCGCCGCGCTCTGGGACGGGCCCGAGCACCGGATCATGCCCGCGATCGTCCTGGGCCTGCGCCCCGCCGCCATCCTCGCGCGCCTGACCCGCTCTTCCGTGCTCGAGGTCCTTCACCTCGATTACGTCCGCACGGCGCGCTCGAAGGGCCTGCCCCCGCGCACGGTCCTCTACGTGCACGTCCTCCGCAACGCCTTCATTCCCGTGCTGACCGTGCTCGGCCCCATGACGGCGACGGTGCTGACGGGTTCCTTCATCATCGAATACGTTTTCTCGATCCCGGGCCTCGCGAACCACTTCATCCAGGGCGTCACGAACCGAGACTACCCGCTCATCATGGGCGTCACGCTCCTCTACGCGACTTTCCTCGTCGCCGCGAACATGACCGTCGACTTGCTCTACGGCGTCATCGATCCGCGCATGAAGGAAACGGTGAAGGCGTGAACTCGCTCAAGAGTTTTTCCGTTCCCGTTCGACTGGCCGTCGCCTACGTGGGGTTGATCCTGCTCCTCGCGCTGCTCGCGCCTTGGCTCGCCCCCTACGGCTTCGACCTCCAGGACGTGGGCAAAACCTACGCCCCGCCCTCGGCGCAGCACTGGTTCGGCACCGACGCGCTCGGACGCGATCTGCTGAGCCGTCTTCTCTACGGATCCCGCGTCAGCATGATGATCGCGCTCGTCACGGCGAGCGTCTCCGTGCTCGTGGGCACGGTGCTCGGCACGATCGCCGGTTACGCGGGCGGCTGGATCGACAAGGCGCTCATGCGCTTCATCGACATCCTCTACACGCTGCCTTCGCTCATCGTGCTCATCCTCGTCATGCTCGTCTTCGGCCGCAACATGACGGGCATCCTCATCGCGATGGTCGCCACGGGTTGGCTGGGCACGGCGCGACTCATGCGCGCCCAAGTCGCCTCGTACAAGCACCGCCCCTTCGTCGAGGCCGCCTCCGCGCTCGGGCTCTCCGCGCCGCGCATCGTGCTGCGCCACATCTTGCCGAATTGCGTGGCCCCGCTCATCGTCGAGCTTAGCTACCAGATCCCGACGAACATCCTGGCCGAAGCCTTCCTGAGCTTCCTCGGCGTGGGCATCCCGCCGCCCTTCCCGAGCTGGGGCATTTTGGCCGAGGAAGGTTGGCGCAGCCTTCGCATCTATCCGCACCTCACGATTTTTCCCGGCATCCTCATTTTCCTGACGATGCTTTCGTTTAACGTCATCGGGGATGCCCTTCGCGACCGTCTGGATCCCTTCTTGCGCGGACGCTGAGGTCTTCGCTTGAAGGGGCCGGCTTACGACTTCCCGCGCTGGCCGGCCTGGGAGCTTTTCCGCACGCATTTCCGCCGTTACGGGCTCAAGGCGATCTACAAAAGCTTCCGCTACACGATCCGCCGGCCCTTCTCGCGCGCGCTCATTGCGCGCCACGCCCCGCGCGGCCGCGGCGTCGAGGTCGGCGTCGGTTCGCAGAGCATCGCGCCCCTCGGCCGTACTTACCTGAGCGACGCCCACGCCGGGCACGCCGGCCAAACTTCGCTCGCCCGCCTGCGCGCCGACGCCTGGAAGCTTCCTTTCGAATCGGGCTCGCTCGCCTTCGTGCTCTCCGAACACGTCCTCGAGCACATCGCGAATCCCCTCCGCGCGCTCCGCGAATGGCATCGCGTGCTGGAGCCGGGCGGCGCGCTCCTGCTTTTCCTCCCGCACCCGGCGCGTTGCTTCGACCGGAATCGCGAACGCACGACGCTCGCGCACGTGATCGAAGACGAGCGCGCGGGGGTGGACGACGCCGATCCCACTCACCTCCCGGAGTGGTTGGAACGCGTCGTGGGTCCGGGTCTCGCGCCCCAATACGCCGATCTCGCGCCCGAGGCGATGCTCTCGACCGGCTCGATCCACTACCACGTGTGGGGTCCCGAGCAGATGGTCGAGCTTCTCGAGCACGCGGGCTTCGAGATCCGGGAAACGCATGAAACGGTACCGGACCGAAACGATAGTTTTGCCGTGGTAGCGCGTCGAAAAGTCTCCTGATAGGGTCCTTAGCCATGACGATGAAAGCCTGGATTCGATCCCCCTTTTCGCTCGCCCTCGTGGCGATGCTCGGCGTGCTCGGTGCCTGCACCAAGAAAGCGGGCGTCGACGCGACGACCATCCGCATGCGGCTGCCCACGGACCCGCCCAGCCTCGACTGGACGCTCGCGACGGACAACGTCTCGAAGGAAGTCCTGCAGAACATCCAAGACGGACTCATCGAGCACGACGTCGACATGAAAGTCCGGCCGAGCCTCGCGGCTTCGTGGACGATCTCGCCCGACGGCAAGACCTACACCTTCAAGCTCCGCAAGGGCGTCAAGTGGACGGACGGCCAGGAGCTCGTGGCCCAGCACTTCGTCGACAGCTGGGAGCGCCTGCTCGCCCCGGCGACGGCTTCGGAATACTCCTACTTCCTCTTCGACGTCGTGAACGCCGAGGGCTACCAGAAGGGCGAGATCAAGGATTTCGGTCAGGTCGGCATCAAGGCGACGGACGCCGAAACGCTCGTCGTCACGCTCAAGGTCCCGGCGGCTTACTGGATCCACATCCCGGGCTTCTGGGTGACCTACCCCATCCGCAAGGACGTCATCGCCCAGCACGGCGACAAGTGGACGCAACCCGCGAACATGCAAACGCTCGGCGCCTACCGTCTGAAGGCCTGGGAACACGATTCCAAGCTCGTGCTCGAGAAGAACCCGACCTACTTCGAGGCCGAAGCCATCGCCGGCGCCCCGCAGAACGTCGAGTTCCGCGTCGTGAAGGAAGAATCCACGGCCGTCACGCTCTTCGAAGGCGGCCAGCTCGACATCGTCCGCGACCTTCCTCCGTCGCAGGTCCCCACGCTCGCGAACATGCCCGAGTTCATCTCGACGCCCTACCTTCGTAGCTACTACGTCGGCTTCCACGTCAAAAACGGCCAGGTCGCCGACCGTCGTGTCCGCGAAGCGCTCGCGCTCGCGATCGACCGCAACGAAGTCGCCAAGGTGCTGCCGAAGATGGTCACCCCCGAGTCGTCGTGGGTTCCCCCCGGCATGATCGCGTACAACTCCGAACGCGGCATCAAGCACGACCCCGTCAAAGCCAAGGCCATCTGGGATTCCATCGCCAAGAAGCCGGCCACGATCGACTACTGGTTCGACACGCGCGAGCGCAACAAGCTCGTCGCGGAAAACCTCCAGAACCAATGGAAGCGCACGCTCGGCGTCGACGTGAAGATCCAAAACCAGGAATGGAAGGTCTACCTGAAGTTCCTCGAGAAGAGCCCGCCCGCCGTTTTCCGCATGGGCTGGGGCGCGGACTACCCGGATCCGGACAACTTCCTGAACCTCTTCACCTGCCAATCGGGGAACAACCACACGGGCTTCTGCAACGCGACCTACGACGGCCTGCTGAAGACGGCCTCGGGCTCGCAGAACGAAGCCGAGCGCATCAAGGCCTACGACCAGGCCCAGAAAATCCTGCTCGAAGACGAGATCGCGATCGTTCCCCTCTTCGTCGAGGCGAACCTCCACCTCGTAGCGCGTAGAGTCGAAGGCTTCCGTCCGAACAACATGGGCGATTTCTACTTCCGGAATTTGCGGCTTAAATAGGGGGGATGAAGACGCGACTTGGCATCGGGGCTTTTTGTTTGGCGCTCGCGTTCGGGGGCCTCGCCCCCGCCGAGGCCAAGACCTTCAAGACCCAGTTCATCCGCTTCGAGCTGCCTGCCAACTGGAGCTGCAGCCAGGAAGAGATCGACTGGGTCTGCCAACCCGACAACATCGCCGAACGTTCCGAAGTCATCCTCGTTGCCGTCACGAAGGCGCGCAACGAGGTCGACGACACCCTCGAAAAATACCTCGAGACGCTCAAGGCTCCACGCGACATGCGCGATCTCCTCGGTAACGCGTACAAGAGCGAAACCAAGTACGCCCGCCTCAAGAAGATCCGCGACCAGGAGTGGGCCGACGCGCTGACCTTCGGCGCCGAGATCCCGCGCTTCTACACCCGCTACCTCGCCTCGACCAAAGAGCAGGTCGCCGGCCTCATCTCCTATTCCATCGCCGAAAGCGTTTACCCCAAGTGGGCCACCGTCATGGACGGCCTCGTCGACAGTCTCGAACTGACCTTCGATCCCAAGGCCTTCGCCGAGGCGATGTCTTCGGGCGGCGGTTCGCTGCTCGGCTCGCGCGGTCGTCTGCAGGGCCGCCTGGCTCCGAAGGAAGGCGAGGTCGCCGCGGCCGATACCGCGCCCGCGGGTGGCGACAAGAAGAAGATGGTCTTCGGGGCCATCGTCGTGGCCGCCGCGCTCGGTTACCTGCTCTACAAGCGTCGGCAGAAAGGCGCCTAAGGTGCGCCGTCCGTTTGCCTTCGTCCGTCCCGCGATCTCGCTGGCGCTTCCCGCGTTTTCCTTCGCGAGCGTGGGCGCGCCGGAAGCGTCGGCGCCCGCGGAGAAGCGCGCCGAAACGGAGCGCCTGGACCTCGCCGCCTTCGTGAAGGCGGCCGAGGAGCAAGGCCACCAGCTCGGCGAAGCGCGCGCGCGTCTCGTCTACGCCGAGGCCCGCGCCGACATGGCCGACGCCAAGCGCTGGTTCAGCGGCACGCTCGACACGATCGTCGCGCCGCTGCCGGGGGTGAGCGGCGGCGAGAGCCCCCTCACCGCGCGCACGGATTGGTCGAGTTGGGGCGCCTTCTGGACGACGCGCCTCGAAGTCATCCAACCGATCTACACCTTCGGCGCCATCGACGGCGGCCGGCGCGCCGCGCGCGCGGGACTCGAAGCCGAAAAGAAACTCTTCGAGCGCGACCGTTGGCAGCTGCGCACGGAAGTCCACGAGTTCTACTTCGGTTACCAACTCGCCTTCGAACTCGCCGAGATCGCCCGCGACGTCGTCGGCAAGCTCGAGGGCGCGCTCGAAGCGACGAAGGGACGCAAGCTCTCCGCGGGCGACCGCGATCGTCTGGAAGACTTCTTGGCCGAGGCCCGCGCGCGCCTCGCCGAGGCCGACAAGACCCTCGCCCAGATCCGCGCCGGCATGGCGTGGAAGATCGGCGTCTACGGACAGCAGACCCCGCGCTGGGACCGCGCGAACCTGCGAGCGCGCGAAGTGAAGCTGCCCTCGCTCGAGACCCTGCAAGCCGGCGCGCGCGAGACGCGCCCCGAACTCGCCGCGCTCGCGCGCGAGGTCGAAGCCAAACGCGGACTCGCCGAGGTGGAGCGGGGTCTTTCGCGCCCGACGCTCTTCGTGGCGGGACGCCTGAACTACGGCGTCGCGCCGGGTCGCCCCGACTACGCGAGCCCCTACGTCCAGGATCCCTTCAACGAGCTGAGCGGCGGCGTGGGCGTCGGCCTGCGCTGGAACGTCGGCTTCCTCGAGAGCTCGGCCAAGTCGCGCATGGCGCAAGCCGAGGCCCTCCAGGCCGAAGCCAAGTCCAAGCACCTCGGTCCCGCCATCCTCGCCGAAATCGAGAAGAACTACCGCGACGTCGAAGAGGCCGCGACGGCCCGTTCGATCCGCGATCGCGCGGGCGAGTCCGTCCGTCGTCGCTACCAGGACGCCCTCGCGGGCTACGGCGTCGGCGCGGAAAGCGCCAAGACGCTCCTCGAAACCATGGGCACCTACGCGATGGCCGAGAAGGCGCGCCTCGAGGCGATCTTCCAGTACAACCTGCGTCTCGCCAAACTCGAACAGTCGCTCGGGAGCGAGTTCACTCCCGAACGTTAGTCCACGCCTTTTCGTAAGCCCGCGAAACCGTGCGGGCCGTCTGCCCCCTTTAGAGGCCGCACTCGTAAGTCAAGGTCCAGCCCAAGTGACAGCTCGAGGCGCACGTCGCCACGAGCGAAGTCGTGCCGGACGGAGCCACGACGGCCGACGACACGACGTTGTCATCGGCCGAACTTACGATCGCGAGGTTAGAAGTTCCGCCTTCCCAGCGAGCGTCGAGAGTATACGGAGTTCCGCCTCCGTGAGTTCCGTTGTAGACAGCCGTCACCTTGACCTTGTCATTTTCGGAAAAAGGCCCCGCGATGCTCACGCTCGGAGTGGAATGATTCAAGGTATCGGTTCGCGAATTAAGCGCCGTGCAGGCCGCCGAAGCAGTCACGGGATCTTCGTCGTCCTCCGTGTCCGTCTCCGCCGCTCGTAGCCCGACGACGACCTTGCATTCATCCATCGCGTTGGTCATCGTCCATTTCAATTTTTTCTCGCCCACGTCAACCGTAAACTCCGAAGCGGAGACCTTCTCGTTACAGTCCTCTAAAGTCACGCTCCCATCCAAGCTGTATCCTTCCGATGGTCGAAGTAAAACGACCACCGCATTACCGGCGTCTTTCAAGATGGAATAATCTTCCCACGTGCCGTTCTCTCGTTCGGTCCCCACGGACACCTCATCAAGAATGCGAAGAGTCCCTTCGCCCGCGGAAGAACGAACGGACACCAAATTTTCACAGGCGACAAAAAGAACCGTAACCGAAAGCAAAAGAGACAGCCGTAAAATTTTCATAGTGACAACTTACTTCGACGATTTGTCAAAATGAAGGAGCGCAGCGTCTAGCGCCCGCGCATTTCCGCGGAATGAAAAAAGCCCGGGGTCGTCGCCGCCCCCGGGCTTCGTCACGTCGGATCCGATCCGATCGCTCAAGTCAGAAGCTTTACTTCCACTTGATGTCGTCGGTTTCGCGTTCCGCGATGTAGCCGTTCGTGTAGAACACGCTGTTGCGACGCGAGACGGAGTACTTGGCCTGCATCTTGTAGCCCTTCATGGCCTTCGTCATGGGCACCGAGACGAGCTCGCCCGTGACCGGGACGACGCCCTGGTCCATGACCTTCATGCCGAGGCAGCCGCCGAAAATATTCATCTTGCAACCTTCGAGGGTGTACTTGAGGACCATTTGGTCGTCGCCGGCGTTCGCGGGAACGTAGCGAGGATCCAGGGTGACCTTCAGGGTCGGCGGGTTGCCGAGCGCGAGGAGACCCGACTTCAGGACCGAAGCGGGGAGCGCCGCGGGAATCCGCTCTTCGCCGAGGAGCGCGATGCGGACGAGCGAGCCTTCGTGCGAGATCTGCGTCGAGTAGCGGGTGTAGGGACCCGCGTTCACGCGCACGTTGTCGCGGTCCCAGCCCACCGTTACGGTCGCGGCGTCGGACTCGAACGATTGCAGACGCGAACCCGAAACGACGATCTCGACGTCGCGAACGATCGTCTCGACGACCTTCGAGTAGTCGCGGGTTTCGTAATCCGTGTACGGCACGGGAACGAGACGCTCGACCACGACCTTGCAGCGCTTCTGAACGACGCGGCAAGCGGTCTCGGTGTAACCGAGGTTGATCAGGTTATCGAGGCGGTACTTGGTGAGCGTCGCGTAGCGCGCGTTGGAATCAATGACGCCCGAACGCTCGGCGCGCTCGACTTCGTCCTCGAACGCGGACCAGGTGCGCGGCTTGCGGTGGAAGTACCCCGCGTCGACGAGCTTCTGGGCCGACGGCACGCCGATGCCGCGGATGGCGTCCGCGAGGGCGGCCGGCTTCTGGGCCTTCGGCGCCGAGTAGAAAGTGTTCCAGAGCGGGCTCTGGCCGCCTTCGGAATCACACTGGTAGCTGTCGCAGTAGCCGTCCTCGACGAAACTGCGAAGTTCCATGCGGGTGCGCTGCACCGGCACGCGCTCGGACCAGCGCATGACCTTGGCCACGGCGAGCGAGAAGCGACCGATTTCGCCGTCGCGCGAGATGGTGACGGTGCGGGACGCGGGCTCTTCCACGATGATCGGGCTTTGCGCCGGCACGCGGGCCATCGACGTGGCTTCCCAAGCGCCGCCGTTCGTCGACATATAGGTGCGGTCGTTCTCGAAATTCACTTCCGGCTCGTAACGCTCGGACATGTTTTCGTGACCGTCGTCGGCCATGCGCATCGGGCGCGACGGCGTTTCGGGCGACGAGCTGCAAGCGGCCGCGAGGCCCGTAAGGGCGATGCCCCAAATCCAGTTCTTCATTCGTAAAATCCTCCCGGGCCCAAGACTATCCCGAAGGCTCCCTATCGAGAAATCCAAAAAGCCTGGGTAGTGTTAGTTCTATGACGGAACATCCGATTCTTTGGTCCTTGATCGGTGGGGGCATGGCCTTTCTCTCGACGTCGATCGGGGCGCTGCCCGCCGTCTTCTCCAAGACTTTGTCTGAACGCACGCGCGACACCCTGCTCGGCTTCGGCGCCGGGGTCATG
Source organism: Bacteriovoracaceae bacterium UBA2428 (assembly GCA_002343545.1). Classification (GTDB taxonomy): domain Bacteria; phylum Bdellovibrionota; class UBA2428; order UBA2428; family UBA2428; genus UBA2428. The sequence goes on along the minus strand of DDRA01000124.1, from coordinate 15,603 downwards.
CTCGCCGCGACGGGCTTTTCGCTCATCACCCCCGGCCTCGAGACGGCCCGACAGCTCTACGAAAGTCGCTGGACGGCGGCGTTGCTCGTGTCGGCCGGGATTTTGGGGGGCGTGTTGATGATTCGCCTGCTCGAGCGCCTCGTGCCGCACGAGCATTTTTACAAGGGCGAGGACCAGCGGCACGACAAGGTCCGCAGCCGCCTTTGGCTCTTCGTCATGGCCATCATCATCCACAACATCCCCGAAGGCTTCGCGATCGGCGTCGCCGCGGGATCGGGGGGCGAGCGCGGCTTTCCGCTCGCCCTCGGCATCAGCCTCCAGGATTTGCCCGAGGGACTTGTCGTCGCGCTCGCGCTGCGCGAGCTCGGCTACCGTCGGCGCACGGCCTTCGCCGTGGCCGCCTTCAGCGGTTTCGTCGAGCCCGTCGCGGCCCTCATCGGCACGCTCATCGTGGGCATCGCGCAAGCCTTCCTCGCGTGGGGACTCGCCCTCGCGGCCGGCGCCATGCTCTTCGTCATCAGCCACGAAGTCATCCCCGAGTGCCACCGCCGCGGCAGCGAAATGCGCGCGACCTGGGGCCTCGTCTTGGGCTTCGTCCTGATGATGACCCTCGACTACGCCCTCGGCTAGCGCACGTTTAAATGAGCGTCTGCGGCGTTGGCTTCGTCGCTGCGGTCCTCATTTACATTAAGTAAACTCCGGTCCTCGCTCCTCGCCGCCTTGCAGCCATCTCATTTGAACGTGCGCTAGGGAGTCTTATTTCTTCGGCGGGGATTGCGCGTCGCGGACGCGTTGGCGCATCGTCGCGAGGACCTGCGAGAACTTCTGCTTCTGCAGAGCCTTGTCGAATTGGCGCTTGAAGGTCGCCGAGATGAGCTCGCGGTCGAGCACGGCGTCCTTCACGCGCTTGGAAGTCGCGTCGAAAACGAGCACGATCGAAAGCGGCTGCGAAACGCGCTCACCCGCGCGCTCGCGCTCGATGTCGCCGCTCACGCGGACTTGGCCGGGCTTGGCCGCGACGGGCTCGTACTTGAGCGCCTCGGGCTTCGTAGAGATATCCTTGGCGGCCGGGAAGACCGCCGTCTCGAGAAGCTGCTGCAAGACGGAGCGGAACTCCTCGCGGTCGGCGGCCTTGAGCCCCTTCCAGCGGGTCGCGCCGAGCGAGGCTTGCGAAAGTTTTTCGACGTCGACCTTCGAGGAAACGTCTTGGAGCTTGGCCTTCGCCCCGTCGTTCAACTGTCCGCCGCTCGCGCGGGAAGCTTGGGTGACCTCGACGAGGCCCGAGAAGAACGCTCGGGCCTCGTCGACGAAATCGTGGGAAGCCGCGGGCGCGGCCGCAGCCACGCCCATACCTAAACAAACGACTCCCGCGATGAGGAGTCGACGAGTTGCGGTGATTCCCACGAGCTTCATCCTTCGAATCTCGCGATTAGAAGTTCCAGTGGATCGCGACGTTCGCGAGCGGCTGGGTCGTCGAGCTGATTTGGTTGGCGTCGATGAAAGTCGGCTGCAGGCCGTAAGCCACGCTCATATCGATGTTCGAGAAGAGGTGCATGCGCAGACCGAAAAGGATGTTCAAGTAGAGGTTGTTGCCGCCAACCTTCATGTAACCGAAGCCACCTTCAAGGAAGAACGCGTGGTTCGAGAGCTGCCCCACGTCGAAGTTGAAATCGCCGCAGACGACCATCGAGTCGAAGTTGCTACCGAAGACGAACACGAGGCCGGCCGCCATACGATCCGTGAAACCCACGCGACCATGAAAACCACCGATGTTGCCACCAGCTCCCGTGCCGACGGACTTGTAACCAAGCGCGAAGTTCACCGGGCGGCCGCTAGCCGTCGTGGTGGTGGCTTGGGCCGGACGACGAGCTTGCGCGAGAGCCGGGACCGCCGAGACGGCCGCGAGAGCGAGAACCATGAAACGGATCTTGGACAACATTGCGAGTACCTCCATATACAGCTTTCAAAAAGGAACGGGGACGCTTTTACACCGACTAAGTTCGCGCTAGCGAGTGACGTCCTAGTGAAAGAGTTGTGGCACTCCCGTAATTATTGCGGCGCACCAAACCACGATTCCGACCCAAAAAGGGATCCGCGCATTATCGTCCCACTGCGAGGGCCAAGCCTCCGCCACGACCGCGACGAAAGCCCCCACGAGCGAAAGCACCAGGATCTCGAGCGGCGTCGGCCAGCGGAGCCCCGCTTCGAGCGGGAAAGCGGCCCAGGGTCCCGTCCAAGTCAGCAAGCCCGCAAGGAACGCCGCCAGGAAGCCGGCCAGGCTGCCCTCGACCGTCTTGTTCTCGAGCTCCTCGACCTTGGGTGCGATCCGGCGCCAAGGCGTGCGCCCGAACTTGATCCCAAAGAGGCCCGCGATCGGATCCATCCAGGCGAGCGTCAGCATGGCCTGCAAACCGATCGTCTTGGGCAAAACCCCGACGGCCCAGATCATCCCGAGGATGTAATAGAGCTGGGCGCTCGCTTCGTTCTTCTCGTGCTCGCGCATGAGCGGGCCGTAGACCCGGAAACAAAGCTCGTTCAACCACTTCCACCGGAGGCGGACGAAGTCCAAGGTCGCCATGCTCAGGCCCAGGCCAAGGGCAATCAGGGTCGCCTCCCGCCGGGGAACAACGTAGGCGTAGAGCACCGCCAGGATCGTGCCGGAGAGCACGTGAAAAACCTTGCGGCTGAGATGCTCGTCGAACTTCGTGAGAAAACGCGGTTCCGAAGCCATGGCTTCCGGAAGGATTAGACTTCGCCCGACTCTTCGTCGACCACGAAGGAGGAGATATCCCCTTTGCCCTTGCGCACGATGATGGGCTCGGGCGTCGTGAAGTCGATGACGGTCGAGGGCTCCGAGGCCACGGGGCCGCCGTCCAAAATGAGGGCCAGGTTCTTCCCGAGTTTCTTGTGGATATCGGCCGCGTTCAGGAGCGGCTCGCCGTCCGGCCCCGCGCACGAGGTCGCGATGAGCGGATGCCGAAGCGCTTGGACGATGGCGAGCGGGACGGAATGGCCCGGGACGCGGATGCCCACGCTCGAACGACGGCTCACGAGAAGCTTGGGGACCATCTTCGTGGCCGGCAAGACGAAGGTATAGGGCCCCGGCAGCATGCGGCGCATATCGCGATAGGCCTTGTTCGAGACGACCGCGAATTGGGAAAGTTCCTTGAGATCCGAGCAGATGAAGCTCAAGGGCTTCTTGGAATCGCGGTTCTTGATGAGGTGAATACGGTCGATCGACTTCTTGTTGAAGAGGTCGCATCCGAGCGCGTAACCCGTATCGGTCGGAAACGCGATGATCCCACCCCGTTGAAGGGCCGCCACGGCCTGGTCGATGGCACGTGCCGAAGGCGTAGGGCTGTTCACCTCGAGAATCATCTCTACCTTGTTAACATGGCCCTCCGGAGGCGAAAACGGAGTGGCACCACGCGGCAAAAAATTATAAAGACGGCGTCATGACGGCGGCCCACCACAGCGAGGAGAAAGTGTCTTTTCGCTCCTTTATCGGGCACAACTACGAAGGCAAAACGATCCTCGACTTTCTCGGAACGCGTTTCAAATACTTCGGCGCGGACGTCTGGACCCAGAAGATCCGAGAAAAAGACGTCCTCCTGAACGACCAGGAGGTTTTGCCCGAACAGCTCCTCAAAGCCGGAGACGAGGTTAAGTATTTCGCCATGAGAGTCCCCGAACCGAAGGTCCCGCGCCACATTCCGGCGATCTACGAGGACGAAGACCTCCTCATCGTGAACAAGCCCCCGCACATCCCCATGCACCCGACCGGGCGCTACCTGCGCAACACTCTCATCCACGTCCTCCAGGCCCAAAAGAAGCTCGACAACCTCATCCTCGCCCACCGTCTGGACCGCGAAACGAGCGGCCTTTGCGTGCTCACGAAGTCGACCCTCGCCAAGGACAAGATGTATTGGGCCTTCTTCCGGGGCGAGGTCGAAAAGACGTACTGGGCCCTCGTTTGGGGGCGCCCCGAACCGCGCGGCGGTCTCATCGACGCTCCGATGGGCGAGGCCAAAGACGGCAAGATCCGCATCAAGCAGATCGTCGGCGTGCCGGGCGCCAAGTCCGCGCGCACGAAATACCGCACGCTTTCCACGAAGTGGATCCACGCTCCCCAATGGCAGCCGCCGGAATGGGAAGCCCTCGCGAAGATGCTCCCCCAACCCTTCGCCGAAACCCAAGACTGGCCCGTCTCGCTCGTCGAAGCCAAACCGCTCACCGGCCGGACGAACCAGATCCGCGTGCACCTCGCCCACATCGGCGCGGGGCTCGTGGGGGATAAGCTTTACGACCCCGAGGAAAGCGTCTTTTTACGCTTTAAAAATCAAGCACCTAAGCTTGAGGCCAGCCGGGCCGAGCAGGCCGGAAAGCGTCCTTCGGCCCGCAAACGCCCGCAGGACGAGCGCTATCTCGATCTGAGCCCCGAGCTCATGCGGCGCCTGATCCTCGACGCTCACGCCCTGCACGCGCGGGAGCTTCGCTTTCGGCACCCTCGCACGGGCAAACTCGTCGAGTTCCACGCTCCCGTCCCGAAATCCTGGCAAGGTCTCTACGACTCTTTGAAATGAAGGGTTGATCCTCGGGATCTTGTTTGTTAGCTCTTCGATCCTCACACGGAGTAATAAAGACAGAATGGCAACGCAAAACATGAAGACTTACGAAACGGTCTGCCTCACGAAGATCGACATGCCCGAAGACAAGTTCACGGCCCTCATGGAGCGCGCTAAGAACGCGATCCTGAACGATGGCAAGGGCGAATGGCTCACGACGGACGACTGGGGCAAGGCCAAGATTTCCTTCGCGATCGGCAAGGAAAACCGCGCGCGCTGGACCTACATGCGTTACAAGTCGGCCGCCGCCGGCGTCGACGAACTTCGTCGCGGTCTCTCGATCAACGAATTCGTTCTTCGCCAACAAACGGTGAAGACGCGCGAAGACGGCTCGGACTACGAGACGCTCAAAGCCACGATGGCGACCGACATCGCCGACCGCGACCGTCCGCCGGCATGGCGCGACGAGCGCTCGCGTGACCGCGGTGGTTTCCGCGATCGCGGTGACCGCGGCCCCCGCCGTGACTTCAACAACGAAGGCGGCGATGCCGGCTTCGAAGGCGCCGAAGGCGGCGAAGAGTAATTTCGGTTCTTACGCGTCGCGGGTCTCGGTTTTCCGATCCGCGACGTTTCTGACTTGGTCGGCTCCGCAACGGGGCCGACTTTCGTGAAAGCCGCCAGGGCATCGCTGGTGAACCAAGAGATGGGACAAGGGTTATTCCGTGAAAATCATTCTCCGCGACAGCTACATGAACCTCGGCGAAGCCGGCGACATCATCGACGTTCGCCCGGGCTACGCTCGTAACTTCCTCATCCCGCAAAAGATCGCCGTCACGGCGACCGCCGCGAACCTCAAGTTCTTCCAAGACAAGGCCAAGGAACTCGCGACGCGTAAGGAAAAAGAACGCGAAGCTTCGCGCGGCCTCCTCGGTCAACTCGAGAAGCTCGAGATCACGCTCAAGAAGAAAGTTTCCGACGACGGCAAGCTCTTCGGCTCCGTCACGACGAAGGAACTCGAAGGCGAATTCGCCAAGCTCGGCGCCAAGGTTGATCGCCGCATGATCGTCCTCGGTCAGCAGATCAAGATGGCCGGCGAGTACTCGATCCTCGTCAAGCTCGTCGGTGGTCTCCGCGCCAACGTTCCGCTCAAGATCCTCTCGGACGCTCCTCCGCGCGTCATCATCGAAGACGACGCTCCGGCGACGGCTCCGATGCCGAAGGAAGAAGCCAAGACCGAAAAGGTCGAAGCTTAGTCATCTCGCGCTCAAAACCCCGGAGCTCGCGCACGACGCGGGCTCCGGGGTTTTTTTATTGTCTGCGCGGCTCCGTTGGTTAAATCTGCCTTCAAGAGGGGGCTCATCTTTTGGCATTCGAGATTTCCGGTGGAGCAGGTGGGGGCGGCGGTGGTGATGGTGGCGTCGCGAACCGCATTCGACGTCGCGATCAAACGCGCTACGCCTTCCAGCCCGGCGAAAAACCCCACAGCCTCGACGACGAACGCGCGATCCTGGCCGGCATTCTCATCTCGAACGACGTCCTGAACGATCTCGAGCCCGTCCTCCAGCCCGACAACTTTTTCTTGCCCGCGCACCGCGAGATTTTCGAAGCCATGCGCGCGCTCGGCTTCAAGAACATTCCGATCGACCTCAACACGCTCGCCTCTTACCTGCGCGAGCATGGCAAACTCGACCTCGTCGGCGGCATCTCCTACCTGGGCCAGATCGCGCTCGTGCCCGCCACGTCCGGCCACGCGATCGATTACGCGCGCACCGTCGCCGATCTCGCGTGGCGCCGCCGCATCCTGAGCGTCGCGGACTTCTGCAACGAAGCCGGACTTCGCGCGGGCGACACGCGCGACATCGCGACCGAAATCGAAAAGGCCATCTTCGACGCGACCCAAGAGCGCAAGACGGTTCAGGTCGCAAAGATCGGTGACTTGCTCAGCAAGGCCATGGACGAGTACGAGAAGCGCGCCGACAGCAAGGGCGACAGCGAGGACCTCGTGAAGACGGGCCTCAGCGATCTCGACGACACGCTCGTGGGCTTCCGCCCCGGCCAGTTGATCGTCATCGCCGCTCGCCCCGGGGGCGGTAAGACGTCGATCGCGGCCAACATCATGGTCCACGCGGCCGCGCGCCAGGGCAAGAACGTGCTCTTCTTCTCGCTCGAAATGACCCGGGAAGAAGTCATCGAGCGCATCATCGCGCAGGAAGCCGGCGTGGACTCGTCCAAGCTTCGTCGCGGTCAACTCAACCGCCAAGACTTCGAGAACCTCTACTACGCGGCGGACTCGCTGCAGAACGTCCCGATCTACGTGGACGACCGCTCGATCATCACGCCCTACGACGTGCTTTCGCAGGCGCGTAAGATCTCGGCGCAGATCGCGATGCAGACGCCCGGCCGCAAGATCGACCTCATCGTGGTCGACTATATCCAGATCATGAAGGCCGGCGGCGTGGCCGAAAGCCGCTCGATCGAAGTCGGCATGATCACGGGCGGTCTCAAGGTCATCGCGAAGGATCTGCGCGTGCCCGTCATCGCGCTCTCGCAGCTCAACCGGGAATCCGTGCGTCGCCAGGACAAGCCCCAGCTCTCGGACCTCAAAGACTCCGGCTCGATCGAACAAGACGCCGACGTCGTCATGTTCATTCACAAGGAAAACTCGCCCGACCAGGACTCGCGTATGCCCACCGAGGCCGAGATGATCGTCGCGAAGAACCGCGCCGGCCCCACGAAGGGCGTCAAGCTCACTTGGCTGGGTCACCTTACGAAGTTCACGAACTACGCCGCGGGCGCTCGCTCGGCCACGGAGCCGGATTACGGCGCGCCACCCACGGAAGACGGCTCGTACTTCCCGCAGCCCTAAACGCCTTCCGAAGGCAGGGGCTCGGCTTCGAAGCCGGGCCCTTGTTTTGTAAGCACGTCACTTACAAAAGACTTACACTTCGGCGGCCCCCCGGGGCTCGATTGGGCGGCGCCCTCGGAGACAATGGAAGGATGGAATCGAAATCCCTCCCTTCCATCGCAACGCAAGAACCCGCGATCCGCATCGACTGGATCAATTCGGCCGTCATCGTGCTTTCGCCGTTGCTGGCCATCGCCGGCGCGATCTACGCCGTGCGGACGAGCGGCTTCGCGCTCGTCGATCTGGGCATTCTCGTCGCCTTCTTCATTCTGGCGGGCATGGGAATCACGGTCGGGTATCACCGGCACTTCTCGCACCTCTCCTACGAGGCCCACCCCGTCGCGCGTTTTTTCATGCTCGTGGCCGGCGCCTCGGCGCTGCAGAATTCGGCGCTCGCTTGGGCTTCGGACCACCGCGATCACCACCAATTCACGGACGGCCCCAAGGACCCCTACAACATCAACAAGGGCTTCTTTTGGGCGCACATGGGGTGGATCTTCTTCCAGCCCGTGACCCCGCCCGACTTCGCGAACGTGAAGGACCTCAAGCGCGACCCGCTCGTCATGTGGCAGCACCGCAACTACCTTGCGATCGCGATCCTGAGCGGCTTCGTGCTCCCCACCCTCGTGGGCGCGCTCTTCGGCCGCGCGCTCGAAGGCTTCGTGTGGGGCGGGCTCGTGCGCCTCGTGCTCGTGCACCACTCGACCTTCCTCATCAACTCGGCCGCGCACATCTTCGGCGAGCGGCACCACTCCGAAGCCACGACCGCGCGCGATAGCTGGTGGCTGCCCTTCATCTCCTTCGGCGAGGGCTACCACAACTACCACCACAGCTATCCGTCGGATTACCGTAACGGCGTGGCTTGGCACCACTTCGACCCCTCCAAGTGGATCATCGCCACGATGGAGAAGATCGGGCTCGCCTGGAACCTGCGCCGCAATCGGCGTCAGCGCGCGGCGGCCTAGCGAGCGCTTCGAGCGCGCAACGCAGTTCGTTAGGCGCGCTTAAGATTTTACGGGGAAACGCCGTTCTTCAGGGGATGCTCCGTCTCTTCAAGCTCCCCTGTTTCGTCCTGGCGATCGGGGCGCTGGACGCCCGGGCGGAAGCCGACGGCCACACCCTGCTCGAGCGGGTGGAGCAGCGCACCTCGCTCGCCGAGAGGCTCCGTAGCCAACTCGAAATGCCCGCCGCCGAGGCCCAGACGAAGGCCCCCCAGGCTCCCACCCCGACGAGCCTCGAAGCCGCGTTGATCGAGCTCCGCAAGCAGATCGCCGCCCGCGAGAAGTTCATCGCCGAGCAAAGCCAAACCCTCGCGTCGCTGCGGACCTTTCTTCCGACGAAAACGTCCTTCCTCAGCGCCGAGCAGCTCGAGTTCGAAGAAGGCCGCATCGCAAAGATCGAAGCGGCGATCGAGCGGGCCCGCCAAGGCCTCGCGCCACTCAAGGAGCTCGAGGCGCGCTATTCCGGCCGGAAGCCCTAAGCCATCCCGAACGCGCGCCCTCCGACATCTCGCTCTGAACGGCCGTCGAAAACTTGGACACCCCGCGCGTCTTTCGACCTTGCCAAAACCCTTTGATTCGAGCCCCTTATAGCTGCGGCGTCGACATGGCTCGCCCCTTGCTCCTAATCCCTCATCAACTTTACGGGGGGATCCATGAAGAAGTTTCCATCGATTTTGGCCACGGGACTCATCGCTTTCGGTCTGTCGACCGCCCAGGCTAATCCACCGCCCGCGGAACCGGTGGGTACCGCGATGCAGACGATCTCACCGCAAGAGATGGAGAGAATTCGCCTTATCCTGAAACTCGAGGCGAGCGAGCGACTCTCCCACGTGAAGTCTCTCCACTATCTCGAGCAGCAACGCGCCCAAATCGACGCCGCGATCGAAGCCTGGAAAAAAGCTCAGGACGAAGTCGTCCCCGAAGAAGCGCCGTAACCGATCCACCGAACAGAAAAAGGCCCGGCTTCCCCGTATCGGAAAGCCAGGCCTAAATTTCTCTCCGCGAAGAATACGAGCTTAACGAAGGGCGAGATCTCCGACGTACTTCGCGTCGCCCAAGGTAGCGATGACTTCGCCACCCTTGAGCTTTTTGCCTTCCGCGACTTCGTAAACGACCTGGCCGTTCTCGAGCGGAGCCACGATGACCGCGGGCTTCGCGTCACCCTCGAAGAAGAGAATCAGCTTGGCGCTGGTGACGACGCCCTTGGGCGCCTGGAAAGCCTTACGCTCCGCACTCAAGAGCTTCCACTCGAGGCGCTTGGCCTCGAGCTTCGTCTCGGCGTAGTAGATCGCCTTCGCATCGCGACCGAGCTCGGCGTCCTTGGCCGAGATGACGGCGCTCAGCGCGCCGCCGCCCGGGCCCTTGCCTTCGACGAGCGGGCCGTGGCCGCTCACGTGCGCCCACGCGGGGAGCGAAGCGACGACGAGTCCGAGGATCGCGCGCTTCACGGACGCACGCGGTAGGCTTCGATGATGGCGCGGATGCGCTCCTTCACCGTGGGGATGATGGCCGGGTTCGCGGCGACTTGCTCGGAATATTCCATCTCGACGCCCATCATGGCGGCGTAACGAGGCATGCCGTTACGCGCGGAGACTTCGCGGTAGACGGACGGCTTCGAGAGGGTCTCTTCCCAGACTTCCATGAGGACGTTCCAGTAGGGCATCTGCGCGGCGGCGTACTCGCGCGCTTCGTCGCACGCCGAGTCGGGTTGGCGCACGTACCAGGTGCGGCCGAGCTCGCGGGCGAGCGGCGTCTTCTGGCCGTCGGCGAAGATCGTCTTCACGTTGTTTTGGCGTTCGACCCAGGAGTTCTCGTACACGATGACGCGCGAGTGGCGATCGAGGGTGTTGTAGTCCTTGCGGCCCATGTCGCGGGTCTCGCGGCCCGGGATCGGCGCGAAGTTCGCGCAGTTCCATTCGGGGTTGGCTTTGCTCGTATCCCACGCGGCTTCGCACTGGTAGCGAAGACCGTCGTCGAGGTTCGTCGTTTTACGAACCCAGCGGCCCGAGCCGGCGGTGGCTTGGGGGGTCCAGGCGCCGGGGGCGACGAATTCCCAGTGGAAGGGCGCCTGGTACTGCCAGTCTTCGGCGTGGTGCTTCATGAGGCCGGCGACCTTGCCCGTCTCGAGGTCCTTCACGAAGAGCACGTGCTGAAGGCGGATCTCGGTCGGCGACTTCTGGATCGGAAGGATGAGCTCGAACGTCGTCTTGTCGTGGTTCGTGTCGTAGACGCGCTCGTCGAGCGTGTAGCCGGGCTTGAGGCCTTCGACTTCGGTGAAGCTGTAATCGACGATGTAGCAACCGCCCTGGCGGCGAACGAGGTCGCTTTCCACCGCGAATTGCGTGATGGCCTGCGCCGAGCTGACGGCGAACGTGGCCGCGAAGAGGGACGTGCGAAGAAGGGTCATGTCATCTCCTTAATATTGAAACGCCTGAATGATTTGATAACGATTCTCAAATTCGATGGCAAGGAGTCATTGAAGAAAGGTGCCTGACGCCTCCGCCGTGTTTCTGACGGGGATATAACGCCGTGCGTGTTTGAAGGATTTTGATTTCTGCTAGCGTAACTTCCAAGCAAGGAAACGGGCGAGACATCGTCCATCAACTAATGCCGACTGTCCCTGGGGGAGGGGAACATGCCGACATTCAAAAAGGGTAATGAACTCTATCAGTTACTTATGAGGTTACTGGGGCTCGACCAACGGCCGATGGAGGCCGAGCTTAAAGCGCTCATGCAACGCATGAAGGTCTGTCCGAGCGAGATGACGATGAGCGACCTCCGCCGGGTGGCCGCCGCATTTCTCGAAGAGATGGATGCGCGTTGTCGCTCACGAACGCCGCGTCCCCGCCGGAGACGCGCGACCGAGACCCCAGAAGACCTAGCGGAGGCCTAAACGATGCTGAAATCCTACCGACGCCTGCTCTGGGGCTTCGCCCTTGGAACCCCTCTCCTCGTCGGATCTTGCGCCCACCAAGCCCCACGCGCGGACAAAGCGAGCGGCGGGTCGAAGCTCGCCGCGAAGGGCGACGCCGGGGCGGCGCGCGACGAAGACGATGACGCCGAAGATTCCGAGGAAGAAGCGGAAGAAGAAGACGTCGCCAATACGGAGCCGGTCGAGAACACGCCCGAGGACCTCGAACCCGAGGTCGTCAGCTCCGACCTCCGCAAAGAAGAAATCGAGGCCGACCGCTTGGCCCGCCAGACCTTCCCGCTCGTGCAGAACGAGTTCGTCGACAAGTGGATCACCTACTTCACGGGCCGCGGCCGCAAGACCTTCGAGCGTTGGCTCGGACGTTCGACGCGCTTCATCCCGCTCATGAAGGACGTCCTCCGCCAGGACGGACTGCCCGAAGACCTTATCTACCTTTCCATGATCGAGTCCGGCTTTAACGTGAAGGCGAAGAGCCACGCGAAGGCCGTCGGCCCCTGGCAGTTCATCAAGGGCACGGGCACGCGCTACGACCTCGAGGTCGGCTACTGGGTCGACGAGCGTCGGGACTTCGTGAAGTCCTCGCACGCCGCCGCGACCTACCTCAAGGAACTGCACCAGATCTTCGGTTCCTGGTACCTGGCCGCCGCCGCCTACAACGCGGGCGAAGGCAAGGTCCTCGCGGCCGTGCGCCGCGACCGCAGCCGGAACTTCTGGGAGCTCTCGCGCAAGAAGAAGAACTTCCGCTCGGAGACGCGCAACTACGTGCCCAAGATCATCGCGGCCGCGCTCATCTCCAAGAACCCGGAACGCTACGGCTTCGCCGAGATCGCCTACGAAGAACCCCTCGACTGGGATTTCGTGCAGGTGCCCGAGACGGTAGACCTGCGCGGCGTGGCCGAAGTCACTGGCGTCGATCCGGAAAAGCTCGAGATCCTGAACGCCGAGCTCGTCCGCGGCCTGACCCCGCCCAAGCGCGGCCCCTACTCCATCAAGGTTCCGAAGGAAGCTAAGGAACGTCTCATCGCTTCGATCGACAAGATCCCGGCCAAGAAGATGAAGGACATGGTCCTCCACACGATTCGTCGCGGCGACAGTCTCGGCAGCATCGCGCGCCGTTACGGCTCCGACGTCCAGGAGATCATGGAGCTCAACGGGCTCAAGTCCGCCAAGCGCCTCCGTCTGGGGCAGGAGCTCTCGATCCCGGTGCGGGAACGCGCTTCGCGCGGCCGTCGATCGACGCCCCGCTCGGGCGCGCGCTCGCGCAACGCGGAGCCCGTGGCCCGCGCCGCGCGCGCTTCGGGCCGCACGCCCGCTTCGACCCGCGCGCCCGCCTCGCACGTCGTTCGTCGGGGCGAGAACCTGACCTCGATCGCGCATCGCTACGGCTTTACCGTACCGCAGCTGCGCTCCGTGAACCCTGGCCTCGGCACCAAGGGCGCCGTGCGCGTGGGCCAGCGACTCAAGCTCCCGAACTAGTTCCGCCGACGCCAGCGCCCCGGGGAATCCCCCTCGCGGCGCCGATGGCGTCCTCGAAGCGCCGCTCCACCTCGGCTTCGGCGATCCCCAAGGCTTCGCAAGATGAACAAGCTCGCTGGTTGCGGAAGAGCCGACGCGCCCGATCGACGTCGCCGTCCCACAACGCCGCGCTCAACGCTCCCTCGACGGAACGGGCGTGGTCGTCGTCGCCGACGCCGGGAAGCAAGGCGATGCGAAAGGCTCCCCGCCGCAATCCCAGGAGGGGGGTGGTGCCGTCCGAGTGGAGTCCGCGCGCCTCGAAAGCCGAATCGGTGGCCCGGAGCCGACGCTCGTTCAAAACCCACGCGAGCAGACGCGCGCGCTCGGCGCGATCGACTTCGATGAGGTACTTGGCGTCTTCCCGCACCGGCACGGGAAACACAAAATAAGGTGGACCCCGCTCCAGAAAGCGATGAACGCGTTCCCGATCGGGCCGTGCCGCGCTCAACTTCGCCGTCCGATCAAACGACTTTTTTGAGTCGTTCCATGTAGCGGTTGAAGACATCCGCGATCTCGGGAAAGAAGTCGCCCTTGCGGAACTTGACCGTTCGCAACTCGCCCGACTCGCCGACCTGCTCGAGGTGACGGGTGAAACGGTAGAGGGGCCCCGCCACGCGGTGGGAGAGCCACAGCCCGCCGACGAGCATCGCGAGGAGCGCGACGACCGAGGTCGCGAGGAAAATCCAATTCATCTTTTCCTGTTGGCCGGCGAGGAACTGGAAGTAGGCCGGGCCGAGCTCGGCCTCGCGCCCCAGTTGCTGGAGCGTGTAGAAGAAATAGGTGTTCGCGATGAAGAAGATCAGGATGGCCGCGAACGCGATGCCCGTCATCACGCCCGTGAAGCGCAGCTGGAAGCGCGGGTTTATGAGGTAAACCTTGCGGTTGTTCTTTTGGCGAGGGATCGGCGGCAGGGGCGGTGTGGAAGCCATGGCCCCATTGTACGTTCGACGCCCCAAATGAGAAAGGCCCCGCCCCCGTTGCCGGGAGCGAGGCCTCGAAGGTCCGTTCTCGGCGTCCGCTTAGCGGGCGAGGACGGACTGGGAACCGAAGTCGGTCCAGGAGTAGGCGTCGATGTCGAAGCCGTACTTGGTCACGGAGCTGTCCGTGGTGAACTCGACGATGAGCTTGTCGCCCTCGACCTCGGGGGTCCAGGTGCCGGCCGGGAGCTCGCCCGACAGCGTGTCGACGACTTCGCCGCTCGCCGACAGGATCTTCACCGTGTCGTAACCGGCTTCCGTGTCGAACTTGCCGAAGCGGACGCGCATGAACTTGGCGCCCGGGTGCGAGATCTCGTAGCGGACCTTGATGCTGTCCTTGTACGGATGCTCGGACGAGATCGACTGCGCGATCGCCGGCTTCCAGGCGTCCTCGGGGATCACGACGAAACCGGGGGGCTCCGTGTCCGTGAGGAGGTTGTACACGTTCAAGCGGCCGGCCGAGATGAGCTTGTTGCGGAAGGACTTGAGCTTGTCGCTCGTGCGCATGAGGCGCGCCTTGACTTGCTCGGGGGTGAGGCTCGGTTCGTGCGAAAGCAGGAGCGCCACGGCGCCCGACACGTGGGGAGTCGCCATCGAGGTGCCGCTGTAGGTGGCGTAGCCGCCGCCCTTCACGGTCGAGAAGATGTTCTCGCCGGGGGCCATGAGGTGCACCGTGCGGAGACCGTAGTTCGAGAAGCCGGCCATGCCGTCGACGTTGTTCGAAGCCGCGACCGCGATGACGCCCGGGTAGTTGGCCGGATAGGTCGCCGACGAGTCGTTGTTGCGGCCGTCGTTGCCGGCCGCCGCGATGAACAAGATGCCCTTGTCGGTCGCGCGCTTGATCGAGTCGGCCAAGGCTTGCGAGAAGCCGCCGCCGCCCCAGCTGTTCGACATGATCTGGGCACCGTTGTTCGTGGCCCAGTCGATCGCCTTGATCGCGTCGGCCAAGGAGCCGCCGCCCGAAGCCGACAGGAACTTGACGCCCATGATGGACGCGTTCCAGTTCACGCCCGCGACGCCGACGCCGTTATCGCCCGTGCCGCCGATCGTGCCGGCGCAGTGCGTGCCGTGCGAGTGGTCGTCCATGGGGTTTTCCGTGTTGGTGATCGCGTTGTAGCCGTGCACGTTCGTCGTGCCGGGCTTCGTCCACATGTTGTCCTTGAGGTCGGGGTGGTTGTAGTCCACGCCCGTGTCG
>DDRA01000124.1:0-349 GCA_002343545.1 Bacteriovoracaceae bacterium UBA2428 | reverse complement strand
TGTAGTCCACGCCCGTGTCGATGACCGCCACGACGACGTCGCGCGATCCCTTGTTCAAGGTCCAGGCCTTCGTCGCGCCGATGTCGGCGCCGACTTTGCCCGCGCGGCCGGTGGAGTCGTTCTGACCGCGGTTTTCCATGCCCCAGAGGCTCGCGAACGAAGGATCGTTCGGGGTGGTCGTCGGCACGTCGAGCGCGCGGTAGATGTAGTTCGGCTCGGCGTACTCGATCTCGGGCATCGTCGACAGGAGGCTGACGCCCTTCGTGTTCTTGGCGCGCACGAGGTAAAGATCCTCGGAGGCGTTGACCGTTTCTTTGACGTGGATGCCGTTCGCCGACAGCACGTTGAA
>DDRA01000063.1:2943-24530 GCA_002343545.1 Bacteriovoracaceae bacterium UBA2428 | reverse complement strand
CGCTACCAAAAGGTGCCTGACGCCCCCACAATGGGGGGGATGGAAGTCGCGACGTTTTGGCGCAAGTGCAGCACGTGCAAACAGCCCATCGGGTTTCGGCAGGCTTACCAGAAGTGCAACGTCTCGACGTGCAACCAATCGCGCATCGCGCTCGTGTTCTGCACCGTCTCGTGTTGGTCGGCCCACGTGCCGGTCTACCGGCACAAGAGCGCGTGGGCCGTCGAAGAAACCTCGCCCTCGCGCGAAGAGTGGGAGAAATCGGGCGACGGCGTGAAGCCCGCCACGATCGTGCGCCCCGCCGCGACCGTGCCGGCTTCGCCGTCCTCGATGGCTTCGACCCCGTCCGCTTCGACGAGTTCGGCGGCGGGCGGCGGCCTCGCGCTGAGCCCCCCGACGGAACACGCGCACGAGATCCTCGTCGTCGCGTCCAAGCTCAAAGGCTACATCCGCGAACGCTCCGATATGAACACCTCGGCCGAGGTCCTCGAGACTCTCTCGGCCAAGCTTCGCGTCCTCTGCGACGAAGCCATCCGCCGGGCCCACGCCGACGGCCGCAAGACCGTCATGTCCCGCGACTTCTAGCCGCGGCGGGAACGACGACGCCCGAGGGAAGCACCGAGCGCCTCCGAGATCCGCCCCTGCACGAACGCAAAGCGACTCGGCAATTCCCGATGCCGGGCCCGAGCCAAGACGATGGGGTCGGTCACCGGAACCCGCATCTCCACGAGCTCGACTTTTTCTCGGAAGGGGCTGCGTAAATAAGCCAATTCCTGGATGACGGTAAAACCGAGTCCCGCCGCGACGGCTTCGAGAATACGGTTGATCTGATTGATCGAGGTGCGCGAAGGCAAACGATCCGCGCCCCGAAAATCCCGCGGAAAATTCGCCGACAGCAGCCGTTCGGCGAGCCGAGTCCCGTCGGGGTGCCGCACCAGCCCCCAGGCCGCGAGCGCGCTCCACTCGAGCGGTCCGCGCCGGCGGACGCGCGACCGGGGCACCACGAGCACGAGCCTTTCTTCCGCGAGCTTGGTCACCTCAAGGTGTTCCGAGCGGGGCATATGATTGAGGTAGGCCAAGTCCACTTCGCCTTGCTCGAGATGCCGTTCGGCCGACAGACTCGGCGCGACGGTCAGATCCAGCCGCAATTCCGGACACTCGCGCCCGACTTCGAGCAAGGTATCGTAGACGAGCAGGCCCAGACTCCCCGGCGCCGCAATTCGGCAGGTGCCACGCTCCGGACGATCCTCGCGCAAACCTTCGCGAAGCTTCTTTTCTCCGGCCGAAAGGTCCCGAAGGTACTCGAGCAAACGCTCGCCCGAGGGCAAGAGCTGGAAGGCGCCGCGCGCTCGACCCACGAGCGGCACCCCCAACTCGAGCTCGAGCTTCTTGAGGTGCTGCGAAACTCCGGGCTGGGTCATGCCCAGGCGACGGGCCGTCGCCGTGAAGTTCTTGAGCTGCGCGAGCGTCTCGAAAGTCCGCACCCAGTCGGGATGAATCATAACCTCAGTTTATCAGATCTAAAAAAATCCATAATTTGAGCTTTACACCCGATTTTGGCTTTATGGGGCGGTCCCCAACGCAACCCAAACGCTAAGGAGCCCCATGAAAACGAAATCCCTTCTTCTCCTCGGTCTTTCCAGCCTGCCCGCCGCGGCCGGGGCCACGACCCCGCTACGCCCCGTCCTCCCGAACGAGGTGCCGGCCGGCATGGCCTACGACGTCAAACCCGACGAGGTCGCCGACTCCCGCGAGCTCCGGGGCTACCGCATCGCGGTCCTGGCCTCGCACGGCGTCCAAGACATCGAGCTCGAGTTCCCGCTGCGCGACCTCGAAGCGCGCGGCGCCCGCGTCGACGTCTACGCCCCGAGCTGGGTCGGATCGCGCGTGCTTCTCGTGGACTTCGTGAAGCCGACAAAATGGGCGCCCGTGCGCGGTGCTTTGGAGCGCCTACGGCCGTCCGACTACGACCTCCTGCTCGTACCGGGCGGCGCCTGGTCCACCCAAGTGCTTCGCAAAGACGCCAAGGCGCTGGAGACCTTGCTCGCCTTCCATCGCTTGCGCAAAACCATCGCGATCATCTGCTCGGGGGCCCAAGTCCTCATCGATTCGGGCCTCGCCAAGGGACGCGACGTCACGGGCACGCCCTCGGTACGCGCGGACCTCGAGAACGCGGGCGGCCGTTACCTCGACCAACCCGTCGTCCGCAGCGGGAATCTCATCATGAGCCGTAGCCCGGGTGACCTCGTCGAGTTCACCCGCGCCGTGCGCGAGACGCTCGCGACCCGTCGCTAAAAGCCATTGCGGGCCGAGACCTCGCGGTACCACCGGCCGCTCGCCTTGATCGATCGCGCCTGCGTGGCGCGATCGACGAACAAGAACCCGTATCGTTTCTTGAAGCCGTTCACCCACGAGAAGTTGTCCATGAGCGCCCACATGTAATAGCCCTTCACGTTCACGCCGTTCGAGATCGCGCGATGCGCGACCTTCAGGTGCTCGCGCACGAACTCGATGCGGGCTTCGTCGTTCACGGTGCCTTGATCGTCGAGTTTCTCGTTCATGCCGACGCCGTTCTCCGTGATGTAGACCGGAATCCCCGGCCGGTATTCCTGGGCGCGCCAGAGCAACTCGTAGAGACCCTCGGGGAAGATCTCCCACCCCCAGTCCGTGTACTTGCCGCTCGGGTTCTTCACGAAGCGAAAGAGATCCTTGATGGCAAACACGCAGTCCTCGTTCGCCTTGCCCGAGGTATTCAGGTGATAGGCGCTCTCGGGCGCGTCGCTCGAGGCGTAGTGCGGATAGTAGTAATTCACGCCGATGTAATCGACCGTGTTTTCGCGGAAGAGCGCGAGCTCGGACTCGGTATGCACGGGCAAGATCCCGCAACTCCGGTAGAGCTCCCAGATATCCTCGGGGTAGACGCCCTTGAGCGCGGGATCGATGAACCAACGGTTCAGCACGCCGTCGGCCAGGCGCGCGGCCCGCACGTCGAGCGGGTCCTTGGTGGCGGGATAGACGGTCGACATATTGAGCACGAGGCCGATCTGCGCCTCGGCCCCGGCGGCGAAGGCCCCCGCGCGCTTCATCGCCTGGAAATCTTTCACGACGCGCGCGTGCGCGACGTTGAAGTTATGCGAGACCTGGATCGCCGCGCGGTGGCTCGTTTGGTTGGGCGGGTGCAAGCCCGTCACGTAGCCCTGCAGCGTCGTCCAGGCCGGTTCGTTGAGCGTCGACCACAGGCGCACGCGCGAGCCGAAGAGCTCAAAGCAAGTGCGCGCGTAATGCACGAAGTGCTCGATCGTTTCCTTGTTCTCCCACCCGCCCCGCTCCGCGAGCGTTTGTGGCAAGTCCCAGTGGTAGAGCGTCACGTTCGGCTCGATACCGCTTGCCAGCAACTCGTCGAAGAGCGCACGGTAGAAGGCGATGCCCTCGGGATTCGTCCGGCCGTAGCCTTCGGGGAAGATGCGGGTCCACGCGATCGACAGGCGGTAGCCCGTGTGCCCGGTCTCCTTCATGAGCCGGACGTCTTCTTTGTAGCGGTGGTAGTGGTCGCAGGCGACTTCGGGGCTCCCGCGGTCAAAGATCTTCTCGGGGTGTTCGCGGCAAAACACATCCCAATTCGAGGGACCTTTGCCGTAAAGACTCGCGGCCCCCTCGACCTGGATCGCGGCCGTGGCCGATCCCCACACGAAACCCTTCGGAAAAACGTAAGTCGGCGACGCGTTCGTCATGACGCCATTCTAGCGCGTCGCCGGACTTCGGGTAGTCACGTCGCGCCTACTTGCGCAGGATCTCGTCCTGGCGATCGAAGCTCGACGGGATGATCTTGACCCGGTTGCCCCAACCCGAGCCGTTCGAGGTCGTATTGCCGTTGGCGTAGCCGATCTCGTGGTTACGCTCGGCGAGTTCCCAACGCTTGTAACGACCACCCGCGTAGAGGGCGTAGGCGTTGAACGAGGTGACCTGCGCGGAGTACTTGCTCGCGCCGGAGACCTTGCACAAGTCCACGCCCACGAAACGGTGGACGATCGCGGGACGACCGTCTTTGAGCGTCGCACGGCCGACTTCGTGCAGCTCGAGCTTCGGTACGAAGGTCTCGACGCCGTTCAGATAAACGCCGAGCCCCTCGAAGGTCGACCCCTGCACGATCGAGACGGGCGTGACCGTACGCAGCTCAACCGTCGCGCAGCCAAAGAAGCGCGAAGAGATCTGCGCGCCCGTCGGCGAAGGACGACTACGGGACCAATAGGTGTCCTCGACGTAGGACCCGATGACGGGGCTCAGCTGCGAAGACACTCCGTCCAGCCGAGCCGCTTCCTTCAAAGCCTTGCGGCAGTCCCGCTTGGCGTAGGCATAGGCCCCTTGCTCCGGAGTTTCCGAGGAAAGGGTCGAGCAGGTCGCGAAATCCACGCGCAAGATCGGACGGCGATCGGACCCGAAACCCGTGTGGCTATTGATCGCCTGACCGTACCAAGCCTGGAGAACCTGAACATCCGTATTGCCGCCGTTTTCCTCGGTGGGCTGAGCCACGGCCGAGGTCGCAGCGACGAGAAAGACCGTGAAAATCATAGCTTGCAGCTTTTCCATAACGCACAGCATCCCACAAACAAGACCTCCCCCAAAAGAAGGTCCGCACCAAACGGTCTATTCTTCCCACCAGGCGGTCGGACATTTGGCCGCGCTCCACTAGAATGGTCGCCTTGAAATACTCTCGTTGGGGCCTCGCGAAGTGGGGCGCGACTTTATGGTTAGGATGCGGGGGAGCTTGGGAAACCGAGGCCAAACCCGCTCCGCTCGTGCTTTGGCACGCCCAAGATCGCAGCCAAGCCCGCTTTCTCGAGAAAGTCGTGCGCGAAGTCGACCCCGCGATCCGCCTCGAGAGCGGCGTTGAACTCGCCCCCGCGCTCGTCACGCAAAGCCAACGCGGACTCGCGCCGGCCGCGGCGATCGTGCCCGCCGACAGTCTGAGCCTCGCCGCGGAACTTCGTCTCTCGGAGATTCCCGCCGACCTCAAATCACCCGAGGTCCCCGCGGAGCACTTCGAACGCGCCACGCTCGGCGGCAAGCTCCACGGCCTGCCGCTCCTCGACGGCAATCACCCTCTGCTCTTCTTCAATCGACGCTGGATCGCTTCGGCGCCCGCGAGTTGGGACGCCTTACGCGAGCAAGTGCGTAAGCTTCCCAAGGGCGGACCGAAAGGCGTCGGGTGGCACCGCACGCCGTATTTCTTCGCGCCCTTCTGGCGAGCCTTCGGCGGCCGCCCCTTCGACGACGATCCCGGCGACACGGCCATCCTCGAGAAGACCCTCGCGTTCTTCGCCTCGCTCGAAAGCGACCGCATCGTCGAAGCCAAGTGCGGCTTCGCCTGCGCCACGGACGACTTTCTCGCCGGGCGCTACGCCTTCGCCATCAACGGGGACTGGGCGCTACGCGATGCCTTCGATCGTCTCGGCGAGGGACTCGGCGTGGCCGCGATTCCGAACGTCGAGAGCGGCCCCGTGCACGCCTACCGGCTCGCGCACGTGCTCGTCTTCCCGAACGACTCGCTCCGGGGACCGCACCGCGGGCGCCTGCTCGCGCTCGCGCGCCATCTCCAGAGTTTGCCCGTGCAAACGCGCTGGCAGAACGAAGCTTTCCGACGGCCCGTGAACGCGAAGGTGCCCGCCCCGAGCGTGGAAGTTCTCCGCACGAGCTTCGCCGTGGCGGCGGTGGCCCCGCCGATCCGGGTCGACGCCCGAACGCTTTTCCGCTGGGGCGCGATCGGCCGGGGCACCAAGAGCTCGGCGGCACCCGCCCAGGCCGCGCGCGCGATCCGCGAGGCCTACGTCCCGCCCACGAAGCCCACGCCCGTCCCCTCGACCGCCCCGGAGAAACGCTAGGCCATGCGCAACTTTCGATCCCTCTTCGTCTTCACGCTCGTACTCGCGGCCGCCGCGCCCGCCGCCACGATCGCCTTTTTCTTTGCCCGTAGCGTCTCGCGTCTCACGAGCGAAAACGCCGACCGCGAGTTGCGATTAGGCGCCGAGCGCGCGGCCGAAGCCATGCGCCACGAACTTGAGCGCCTCCGCATCCGCGTCGATGCGCTCGGCCGCAACGCCGACGTCGCGGGGGCCGTACGTAGCGTGCTCTTTGAGCACGTCGCGCAACGTTTGCTCGAAGAAGTTCGGCGGGAAAGCCCGCTCGTTGGCTCGATCGCTCTCCTCGACGGCGATGACCGGGGAGTGCTCGTACTTCCCGACGCCGACGCCACGCCCACGAGCCAACTTCGCTTCCGCGACGACGAGAAAGCCGGGCGCTTCGAACGCGCGCAGGACGGCGGGGGCTTCGTCTTCGCGGCGCCCGTCCGAGGGCTCCTCGGACACCACGCCGGACGCATCGTCGCCAGCATCCCCGCCGAGCGCATCCAAAGTTTCTTGGCCGCCCGCGCCGGCGTGGGACAGAGCATCGAACTCGGCGCGGATGCCGCGACGAACTCCCCTTCCGAACGGGTCGCAGCCCAAGCCCCGCTCGGCATCCCCGAACTCGGCGCGGACGCCCCGCTCGTCATCCTCTCCGAGTCGCGGGCCGCGCGCTTTCGCATCGTCGAGACCACGCAAGAACGTCTTCTGCTGGGCGCCGCCGCGGGCACCCTCTTTCTCGCCGTCCTTGCCTACGCGCTCGGCCGTCGCCTGAGCCGTCCCCTGCGCCGCCTCGCGCAGGTCGAGGGCGAACTGCGTACCCTCAAGCAGCAGATGCACCCGCATTTTCTCTTTAACATCCTCAACAACTTGGGTGCCCTCGTGCACGTCGATCCCGACCAGGCCGTCGAGATGATCGCCAAGCTCTCGCAACTCTACCGTCGCATGCTCGAGGCCTCGAAGGCCGCCACGGTCACGCTCGCCGACGAACTCGACGTCGTGCGTGATTTCCTCGAACTCCAGAAACTTCGCTTCGGCGAGCGCATCCGCTACGAGATCAACGTGCCCGCGGAGTTCACGACGCTCCACGTACCCGCCCTCCTCATGCAAACTCTGGCCGAAAACGCGATCAAGCACGGCATCGAAGGTGCCCGCGAAGGCGGCCGGCTCTCCATTCAAGTTCGGAGTGAAGGCGGGATCTATCGCTGCGAAGTCCGGAACACGGGCGCCCCGCTCGAATCGGCCGCGCACCGCCACGGCACGGGACTCGAGAACACCCGCCGTCGACTCGAGCTTCTCTACGGCGAGGACGGTCGCTTCGACCTGCGAACGGAAGCCGACGGAAGCACGACGCTCGCCACCTTCACCTTCAGCGGGAAGCGCGGATGAAACGAAAAATTCTCATCGTCGACGACGAAGAACTCGCGCGACGCCGCCTACGCACCTTCCTCGAGCGCGAGGCCGGAACGCGCGGCGAGGACTTCGTGATCGAAGAAGCTCCCGATGCTTTCGTCGCGCTCGAAAAAATCGACGCCTTCGATCCGGACCTCGTTTTCTTGGACGTGCAGATGCCCGAGATGAACGGTTTCGAGATGCTGCGCCTTTGCCCCGGACTTCGCGCCAAGGTCATCTTCCAGACGGCCCACGATGCCTTCGCGATTCGGGCCTTCGAAGTGAACGCCTGCGACTATCTCCTCAAACCGAGTCCCGACGCCCGCCTCCGTGCGAGCCTCGATCGCGCCTTCCGCGACTCCCCGGGCGAGCGCGAGCGGCTCGAGAAACTCCTCGCGGACGGCCCACCACGCACCCAAAGTACGGAGCGGATTCGGCGTTTCGTTCTGCGGGTCGGGCTCCGGCACAAAGTCATCGAAGAAAGCGAAGTCGAGTACTTCCTGAGTGAAGACCACGTCACGCGCCTCTTCACGCGGGCGACGAACTACGTCGTCGACTTTTCGCTGAACGAACTCCAGACGCGCCTCGACCCGACGGCCTACGTCCGTATCCACCGCAACTGTCTCGTGAAACTCGAAGCCGTCCGGGCCTGCGGCCAAGGACCGGGCCCTACCGTCACGCTCCGCGACGGGACCGAACTCCAAGCTTCGCGCGAAGGCGGCCGCGCGCTTCGTCGCGCCCTCAACGCCGAAGACGCCTGAGCGCCTTCGGCCACCATCGTCGAAACTAGCGGCAAGGTGCTAAGGCGCCGCCCGGAAGTCCATCGATCCAGCTTCCCACGAGTCGCACCGCTTCCGCGTGCTCGACCGAAGTCGCGAGCGGCGGCATACGCACGTCCGCATCCAGGCTCTTGAGCCGTGCCCAAAGCACGCTCGCTTCCCGCCGGCCCGGATGGACGCGGTAGGGCCGGTTGAGCCCGAGGTCCCCTTCGCTCGCGCAAGTTCCCACGATCGCCGCGCGCGAAAGCGGAATCTCGGCGCGCAGATCGAGGCCCCCGGGCGCGGGACCGCCCGCAAAGTGGCAATGCGAACAGTTCACGGCCAGGTAGGAGCGCACGCGGCGTTCGAGATCGGCGCTTTCGTCGGCGAGCGCGGCGTAAGCCGGCCATTCGGCCGGCGTTCCCTCGACTCCCCGCAAGAGTCCCAAACTTTCCCAATGCCGAATCTGATCCACGAGGCGCGCGTCGGCCAAGCGCACGGGACGATGGAGCTGCGCGGTCCGTCCGCCCAGCGTGCCGCCCGCGCCGCCGACGTGGCACTGCAAGCAATCCGCGCGGCTCGGAAAACTCCAAGTCTGGCGTCGACGACTTCCGTCGGCATTCTCGACCTCGTAGCTGGCCTGCTCCGCGCCGTCGATGAGCACGGCGTCGTCTTGGTTCGAGTTCCACCGGTAGGTGTAACCGCGCCATTCGGGCCCGCCGGGCGCGCGATGCCGTACGAGGACCCGCGTCTCGAGCCGCACGAGACGCCCGCCCACGGTAGGCAATTCAAAGTGCTTCACGAAAACGCTGCCGACCGGAAACTCCCAGGCTCCCTCGCGGCGAAACTCGACGAAGCCAGCGCTCGGCACCGCGACCCAACGCCGCTTGCGCGCCCCATCGGACCAGAGTTCGGAGTTGACCTCGTAGGGATGCACACCCGCCGCGGGCACGAGTTCTCGCGTCGACGCGAAGAGCCCCGTCTGCGAGAGCCGCGAGGGAATCCGCAATGCCGGCGAATTCAGGACGGCTTCGAAGCGCGAGATCGCGCCCCCACCCGCGCTGCGCGAAACCACGAAGAGTTCACCTTCGTCGTCCTCGCCAAAGGACACGACGCCTTCCTGCGACGCGAGTTCCAGTCGCGTAACTTGACTTCCGCCCGCGCGACGCAGTCCCCAGATCTTACGACTCACAAAATCCGCGAAGACGTAGGTCCCTCTGAGCGCCGCATCTCGGCGACCGCGGTAAACGTAACCGCCCGTTACGCTGCCGCCGACGCGCTGGCCGTTCTCCCAGTGGGGATAGTCGTAAAGGGGTTCGAGATAACGACGGCCGGGCACGGGCGCCGGGCCGCGCTCGTGGCGTACGCGGCCCTCGCGCACGTTCCAACCGTAGTTCCCCCCCGCCTCGATGAGATTGATCTCCTCGCGTGCGTCTTGCCCGACGTCGCCGAGCCAAAGCTCACCGCTCGCGCGATCAAAGGAAAAGCGCCACGGGTTTCGTAGCCCCAAAGCCCAGATCTCCGGCCGCGCCCCGTTCACGGACACGAAAGGATTTCCTTCGGGCACGCGGTAGGTCGTCTGTCCGCGCACGTCGAGACGCAAGAGTTTGCCCAGGAGCTGCCCCATGTTCTGCGAATTGCCGAGCGGATCGCCGTAGTAGCCGCCGTCTCCCGTGCCGACGTAAAGAAAGCCGTCGGGACCAAAGGCGATCATGCCGCCGTTGTGATTGTCGTGGGGTTCGCGTTTGGGAACGCGAATCACGATCTCGGGCGCGGCGTTCTCGGCGCTCATCGCGTCGCGGGCGCGCCCGCGCGCCACGACGAGGGCGAGCGAAGGGTCCGTGTAGGCAACGTAGAACTCCCGGTTCCGCGCGAAGTCCGGATCGAAGGCGAGGCCGAGCAGCCCGGTCTCGTAAGCGTCCGAGCGGACGCGGATACCCAAGTCCAAGAAGGGACGACGATCGGCCGGCCCCACCGTTTCGCGATTGGGAATGGAATCGATGCGCCCGCCCTGATCCACGACGTAGAGCCGCTTGGTTCCCGGCGCCATCGTCGCGAAGAGCGGTCGACCCGGCCAAGCCAGGCGAGGAAAGGCGGGCTTCAAACGATAAAGCGCCCCGTCGGTGGGCAGATCCACGGGAAAGCGCAGGCCGCTGGCCCGCGAAGCGAAGGCCGCCGGCATGCCCATGCCAAGCCCCAGCGCGATCGACCAAAGAATCCAAATTCCCCGACACGCGTTTCTCGTCATGGGGTTCTTCTAGCGGAAATCAGAAACCCGCGCCGGTCGCGGGCGACCGCTCAGTCACGCCGACGAACCGATCAGCGAAGAATCCGCTCAAAAAGGCCGACGTCGTACCAACGACCGTCCATGCAGGTCACCTCGCGCTGGACGCCGATCTTTCGGTACCCAAACGAGACGTGGAGCGCCTGGCTCGCGGAATTGTGCTCGAAAACTCGCGCGACGAGATGGCGAAATCCCGCCACGCGGGCCGCCTCGACGAGGGCACCGAGCAAGCGTCGTCCGAGGCCCGTGCCGCGCCGATCGCGCCGCACGTAGACCGCATTCTCGGCCGTGAAGCGGTAACCCGCGCGCGGAGACCAAGGATAGAGATTCGCGTAACCGACGACTTCCTCGCCGTCTACCGCCACCAGAAAAGGATAGCGGTCGCGCAGACGCTCGAAACTCGCTTGGCGGTCTTCGAGCGTCTGGGCTTCGGTGTCCGAGGTCGCGATGCGCTCCTCCATCGCCGCGTTGTAGATCGCGACGATCTCGGGCATGTGCGCCGGCAAGGCCGGCACGATGCGGGGAGCGCTCTCGCCCGAACTCATGCAGGACTTAGCCGGCTGTTGAAAAAGTCGTCGGATGCAAGGCCGCAGGGAGCGAGGTAGCCGCCCGAAGGGCTCTGAGCGACCGAGAACGCCGCAGACGGCACTTTTTCAACAGCCTGTTAGCGCTTCAGTTGCGCGGCCATCTCCGTGCGGAGCAGGTCGGAGCGCGTGCCGAAGACGGCTTGCACGCCGTTGCCCGACACGAGCACGCCCGTGGCGCCGAGACGCTTGATCTGGGCCTGGTCGACCTTGGCCACGTCCTTCACTTCGATGCGAAGGCGCGTGATGCAGGCGTCGAGGCTCGCGATGTTCTCGCCGCCGCCGTAGGCCTGGATCAGGCCGCTCGCGAGGGCCGCGTCGCCGCCCTTCGAAGCCGTCGGAGCCGCCGTCGCCACGTCGTCCTTCTCGCGGCCCGGGGTCGCGAGGTTGAACGTCGTGATGATGAAGCGGAACGAGAAGTAGTAAAGGACCGCGTACGCGAGACCGAACGGAATCATGAGCAAGGGCTTCTCGCCCAGGCCGCTCACGAAGTGGTGTAGCACGTAATCGATCGCGCCGTGCGAGAACGCGAAACCGAGCTTCACGCCCGCGAGATTCAGCAACACGAAGGCAAGGCCCGCGAAGAGCGCGTGAACCGCGTAGAGGATCGGCGCCACGAACAAGAACGCGAACTCGATGGGCTCGGTGATCCCCGTCAGGAACGACGTGATCGCGGCCGAAACCATGAGGCTACCGACGAGGGCGCGCTTCTCGGGCTTGGCCGTGTGCCAGATCGCGATCGCGGCGGCCGGGAGACCAAACATCTTGAAGAGGTAACCTCCGGCCATGTTGCCCGCGGTCGGGTCGCCCGCGAAGAAGCGGGTCACTTCGCCCGTCACGCGTTTGCACATCTCGGGGTTGCTGCGCACGGCCTCGATCGTGCAGTCCACGCCGCGTTGGAGCGGCTGGAAGTACTCGCCCACTTCAAAGAAGAAGGGCACGTTCCAGATGTGGTGCAGACCGAAGGGAATGAGCGCGCGTTCGACGACGCCGTAGATGCCCATGGCGAGCGTCGGATTGCCGAGCGAAGCCCAGTGCGAGAAGGCGTCGATGCCGCGGCCGATCGGGGGCCACACGAAGGCCATCAGGATACCCGCGACGATCGCGCCGAAGGCCGTCGCGATGGGAACGAAGCGCTTGCCCGCGAAGAAGCCCAAGTACGCGGGCAGCTTGATGCGGTAGTAGCGCTTGAACATGAAGGCCGCGATGCCGCCGGCGATGATGCCGCCCATGACGCCCGTGTCGATCGAGTCGATGCCCATGACTTTAGACGTGGCGACGCCGAGGACCTTGGCCATGGTGCCCATCGTGCCCTGGAGCACGACGAAGCCCGTCACGCCCGCGAGACCGGCGACGCCGTCGTCGTCCGTGAAGCCGAGGGCCACGCCGACCGCGAAGAGCAGCGCGAGCGCGCCGAAGATGGCGCCGCCCGAGTTCTGCATGATCTCGAGCAGGGTGCGCACGAAGGGCGCGATCTGCATGCCGGACTTGTCGGCGCTGGCGAGGAAGCCGCCGCCCACGCCGAGCAGGATGCCCGCGATGGGGAGCACCGAGACCGGCAGCATGAGGGATTTACCGAGTTTCTGAAGGGACGAGAAAATCATCTGCTCTCCTTGTGATGTGGACCGCGCAACCCCTTAAGCGCGGGCCGTGCGCGCCCTTTCGAGCGCGGCTTCGATATCTTGGGAACGGGACTTCGAGAAAACCTCTTCCACGAGGGCTTTCGCCTCGGGAAGCTTCCAACCCTTCAGTTGCCGGCGCAGGCGTAGGATCGACGTGGGAGCCATGCTGAATTCGTCGAGTCCGAGGCCAAAGAGCAGCGGCAGGTGCAAGGGGCTTCCGCCCATCTCGCCGCACATGCTCACTTTGACGCCGTATTTGTGGCCGTTTTCGATGACCGTGCGGATGAGCCGCAGGACGCCGGGATGAAACGGATCGTAGAGATCCTGCACGCGCTCGTTCAAACGATCGACCGCGACCGTGTACTGGATAAGGTCGTTCGTGCCGATGCTCAGGAAGTCGCAGTTCTGCGCGAGGATGTCCGAGATGACGGCCGCGGACGGGATCTCGATCATGACGCCCACGGGGATCTTCTCGGCGACGGCGACGCCCTTGGCCTTGAGCTCGGCGCGCGCGGCCTCGAGCTGCGCCTTGCAACGCTGGAGCTCCTCGAGCGAGGAGATCATGGGGAACATGATCTTGAGATGGCCGTGCACGCTCGCCCGGAGCAAAGCGCGCAATTGCACGCCGAAGAGCTCGGGGTGGTCGAGGCAGTAGCGAACGGCGCGGTAACCCAAGAAAGGATTCTCTTCCTTGCCGATCTTCATGAAAGGCACGGGCTTATCGCCGCCGATGTCGATCGTGCGGATCGTGGCCGGCTTGCCGGCGAGGCTCTCGAGCACGGTCTTGTAGGCTTCGTACTGCTCGTCTTCGCTCGGCATCGTCGGCCGATCCATGAAGAGGAACTCGGTGCGGAAGAGCCCGACGCCCGCGGCGTCGTACTTCTTGAGCACGCCCAGGTCCTGCGGGCTGCCGATGTTCCCCATGAGGCCGACCACGACGCCGTCGGCGCTCGCGTTCGGTTGCCCGACGAGGGCGCGCAGCTCGACGTTGTCTTTCTGTTGGCGTTCGCGATCGCGCAGGAATTGGGCGCGCGTCGTCTCGTCGGGCGAAGCCACGACCTCGCCCGTGTCGCCGTCGAAGGCGACCCAGTCGCCGCTCTTCAGGACTTCGGTCGCGCGCTTGAGCCCCAGCACGGCCGGGATCTCGAGGGTCCGCGCGACGATGGCGGTGTGGCCGGTCTTGCCACCGACGTTCGTCAGGATGCCAAGGACCTTCTTGGGGTCCATGACGGCCGTTTCCGAGGGAGAAAGGTCGTGGGCCACGAGCACGAAGGGGTCCTTGACCGTGGAAAGGTCGGGGACTTCGATGCCGGCCAGGTTGCGTTGCATCCGGAGCGTGACGTCGCGCACGTCGGCCGCGCGCTCGCGCATGTATTCGTTGTCCATGGCTTCGAAGACGGCCACGAACTTGGCCGCGACTTCGCTCAGCGCCTGGGCGGCGTTCTGGTTCTTCCCGCGGATGAGGGCTTCGACTTCGCCCGTGAGCTCGGGATCTTCGACGAGCATCATGTGCGATTCGAAGATCGCGGCCTTATCGGCGCCCATGGCGGCCATCGCGGCGTCGCGCACGTGCCCCAGGTCCGCCTTGGACTTGGCGAGGGCGGCGCGGAAACGCTTGATCTCGGCGTCGACGTTCGTCGTCGGCGCGGGGTCGATCACGATCGGGTCGATCTTGAGGACGAGCGCGCGTCCGACGACGATCCCGCTCGAGGCGCTCTTGCCGCTGAGTTGCATGGCGGGGCCTAGGCCTGGAACTTCTTGTTCACGAGGTCGACGAGGGCGTCGACCGCGGCGGCTTCGTCGGGGCCCTGGGCCTTGATCGTGATCTCGGCGTCTTTGGCGAGGCCAAGGCTCATGAGGGCCATGATGGATTTGCCGTTTTTCGTGACCTCACCGGCCTTCACTTCGATGGTCGAGGTGAATTCCGAGGCTTTCTTGACGAAGACGCCGGCGGGACGGGCGTGGAATCCTTCGTCGTTCAAGATGCGTACGGTCTTTTCCATGGCTGGCTCCTTCGAAAACGGGACTTAGGCCTTCTTCGGCGTGACGCGGAGGAGATCCTGCCCGTGGGCGACCTCTCCGGAACGAAGCGTTTCAACGGAAGCGATCGCGTCCATGTTCGTGACGACGATCGGCGTGATCGTGGACTTGGCCTTGGCGCGAACGAGGTCGAGGTCGAACTCGACGAGCTTGTCGCCCGCCTTGACCTTGTCGCCGGCCTTCACGTGCGCGCGGAAGCCTTCGCCGTTCATCTTGACCGTATCGATGCCGATGTGCAGGAGGACTTCGACGCCGTCGTCCGACAGCAAGCCCACGGCGTGGTTCGTACGGAAGATCTGCACGACCTCGCCGTTCACCGGCGACACGAGCAGACCTTCCGAGGGTTCGATCGCGATTCCGTCGCCCAGGATCTTGCCCGAAAAAGCGGCGTCCGGAACTTGCTCGAGCGGGACGACGCGGCCTTTGAGGGGCGCGCTCAGGGCACCCGTTGCTTCGGCTTTGGACTTCGATCCCGAGAGAAAACGATCAAGAAAAGACATTCGTATGTTCGTAAACGGATGATTGCGTGGCGTCAAAGCTCAAGCGTGACCGAAAGCGGGGGATTCCTTGGGACAGAAGACTCGATTTTGCGAGCCCCGCTTGGGACAGGGGCGGGATGGAACGGCGAAAGGCGGCGCTCGGCTATTCCGCCACGACGTCCGGGCGGCCCGTCGAGAGGGCCTTGCCGTTCATCCAGGCTTCGAAAAGGGCCCGGCGACGCGCGGAGCTGGCGGCGAAAGCGGAATAATCCCGCTCGAGCGCCGCAAAATAGCCCTCGAAAGGCTCCCGCGGGCCTTGATTGTCCTTGTCGCAGAGCCGGTAGAAGGTCGCCTTCAGGGCCGCGGCCTGTTTCGGATCCGAGAAAATCGATACCCGGCGGAGGGGCAAGGCCGCCTCGAGGCTCAGCTCGCCGAGGCGCGGTGTCTTGGCGACGTAAGCGGCCAGAGGCCTTTGGTCGAGCTCGAGCAGCACGGAGTTGCGCATCTGGGGGTCCTGGGACTTTTCGAAGAGCTCCCGGAGGGCGCCTTCACCCTTCGGGAGTTTCGAGGCGTGGGCCGCGTAGTCGAGGTTATCCCGAAGGACGGGATGCCGGGCGGCCTCCACGAAGGTCTTGTCGCTCGCGCGGTACGAGACCTCGGCGCGCAGCTTGCTCGCGACGGTCGTCATGTCGTCGATTCCGGTGAAGCCTTCCTTCGAAAGGCCCATAAGCTCCGCCGCCTCGCCGCAGCGGCTAAGGTGCCGGAGCCACGGCGGCGGCGGATCGGCCCGAAGCCTCCGTTCGCCCCCCGAGGATGCGGGCGCGGAGCCCTCCCCAAAGCCGTCATGCGCGAACGCGTGCCCGGCCGACACGATCGAAAGCAGAACGACGGCCCTTAAACCCAAAGGGAAAACTGGCTTCATTTCCTCAGTATGGGGTCGAAGGCCGCGATTCGCGCGTCAAAGCTTTAGCTTTCCGGCGGGGCCGGCGGCGCGGCGGGCGCCGGGGAAGACGAGGCGTCGGGGGCCGAGCCGGCGCCGCAGTCCGCCCAAAGGCGGCCCTGGGTCCGTTGGAAGCCCAAACGCTCGTAAATCTTCACGGCCGGCACGTTGTCGCTGACCGCCGTGAGCGAGACGAGCGGAGTCTCGCGCAGGGCGATCTCGACGAGATTCGACGTGATTTCGGTCGCGAAGCCCCGCCCCCGGGAGCGGGGATGCGTCTCGATCCCGATGAGGGTCCAGACTTCGGGCAGGGTCACGAAGGACGAACCGACCGCGATGAGCGCGTCGTTCTCGAAGACCCCAAGGAAAGCCTCGGCCCCCTGGATCCAACCCAGAAGCGCGGGAGCCGCCGCGGGGGGAGCTCCCATGAAACGGGCGAGCGCGGGCGCATCCTCGGGGGTCATTTCCCGCGCGAACCCCCGGTGGGCCGGACGGAAGCGTTCCTTCGCGAGGTCCATGCGCTGCTCGAAGTAAAAGCGGGCCTCCGGAAAGTACTCGCGCAGCGCCGAGGTATGCAGGTCCGAAGTCTCGCGCACGACGAAGGGCGCCGGCGGCGCCACGAAGCGAAGCAGCGCTTCGACCTCGGCGGGCTCGCCGTCCAAGATGATCACGGGATGACGGCGTTGGTGCGCCGGATGCCCCGAGACGTGCAGGTAGCTCAGACCCGCGGGAGTCTCGACGAAGTGAAAGCGAGATTCCTCGAACCAAAGCAGCAGATCCTGGAGCACGACCGCGTGGCGGGCCGGCTCGCGGCGGAGCCGCTCGATGAGCGAAGCGCGGTTGGAGGCGTCGGCCCGGCGGATTTGCATACGGAATCTTTAGGCGCCAGGCCGGACTTGAGCAAGGCTACTTGTCGAGCTCCGTCATGAGCATATCGAAGGTCTTGATGGCGCCGCCGTCGGTCACGAAGGTCGCCGTGTCCTTCTCGACCCTAAGCGCCAGCTCGGGGCCGTAGGCGAAGATGATCTTGGAGACCTTACAGGCCGTCTTCTTGGAATCCGCGTCGTCGCAGTAACCCGGCGCTTCTTCCGAGATTTTTTCGGCCATGTTCACGAGGGCGCTCAGCTTGTCGAGGCCCTGTTTTTCGGCGACGGCGCGATCGAAGCTGATGCTCCAGTTGCAACCGCAGGCCGTCGCGAAATCCTTTTTGGCCTTCTCGATCGCCGGATCGACGACGTTCTTCAGGTGATTGCGCTCCAATTTTCCGGCGTGGGCTCCCCACGCCGAAGCGGCGATGAGGGCAATGAGAGAAAAGCGAAACATAGACTCTCCTTCGGGTTGAGATCAGCGAATCGCGGGGTTCGACTTGAAGAAGAACTGGACGTTCTCCCGGACGAACTTGTTCGACGATTCCCGTTCCTCTTTGATGTCGCCGAGAAATTCGGCGTCCTTCACGCAGCGACGCAGGACCCCTTCGGCTTTCCGGTAGTAGGAACCCGTCGGAGTCGGGAAGTCCCGCGGACGGGCGAGGGCCGCCAGCAGGACTTCGTAGTTGGCCGTCTCGTTGCAGGCCGGCGGCTTGGCTTCGACCTCGAGCGCGACGAGATCGAGGGCATTCTCGGGCGCGGAATTCCGCTGGACGATCCCGACGAACTCGGGGATCTGGGCGCGGTCCTCGCGCGCGAGGCGGAGTCCTTGCTCCAAGCAACGCGTGGCGACCTCGCCGGGCGCGAGACGCCGCTTGGGCTTGGCCGCGTCCGTGACGTCTTTCGCCGAGAGGCAGCGTTCGAAGCCCGCCGCGTCTTTGAACTCGAAAACGTTCGCGTTGGCCGCTCCCACGAGCCCCACAAGCGCCAGGATCAAAAATCTTTTCGTGGCCATCGTCCCTCTTTCTTGTTTCAACGCGAGCTCGCCTCGAGGGCCAAAAGCTTCGTGACTCGGGCCGCATCGAGCTTTTTGCTTTCCTTTTCGGAGTAGGCATAGGGGAGTGCTTCGCCCGTGCCGTAGGCCTCGGCCGTCACCTCGGTCCAACCGCTCCAGCCCGTGGATTTCGAGCGAAGCGAAGTGAAGCGCTTTTTCTTGCCGAGCGAGACGATGTACTCATCGCCGCTCGCGTGCCGGACCCTCTCGTGCAGGATAGACTTCGCTTCCCAAGGCCCACCGCATCCTTCGAAGTGGATGAGGAAGCGGGCTTCTTCGGGCGGCGCGAGCGCGATGACCGTCAAGCGCCGTCCCTCGGGTCCAAGGAAAATCCGCGGCGCGCCCGAGGCCTTTCGCGTTCCCGCGAGGGCCAAGCCCGTGGAGAAAACGAAAAACGATGCGACGACGGTGAGCAGCCACGAGCGAGCCGACATGATCATGGTTTCTATCATCGGGCGATGTATTCCCGAAAAGGAGCATGGCTCGCCGACGGCGCTCGATAATTCGTGGACCTTTTTGGCTACGAATTATCGGCGCGCGCCAAAACCCGCGCGTCGGCGGACTTCGACCGGGCCCTATCCTGAGCCCATGAATCAAAGAAAAGCTTCTTGGGGGAAAAGTCTGGCGCTGCTTTCGGCCTGCGGAGCGTACGACGCACGCGCCGAACGCGTCTGCCGTCTCGGGGATCGCCCGATGAGCGCGTCGGATGTCGAGGAAAAGAAGGCATCCGGCGTGCTAAGTTGCCGAGACGAAAAAGGGGACTTTGCCGCGGAGTCCACTTACGTCAAGGGCCAGCGGATCGGTCGCCAAGTCTCGATCGACTACCAAGGCCGCCGCGTCGAAAAAACGATAAACGCCCAAGACCAGAAGGAAGGGGTCGAGCGCATCTTCGCGCCCGACGGCAAGCTCTACGAAATAGGACACTATAAGCAGGGCCAGGCCGAGGGACTCCAAGTCCGCTACCAAGCCGGAGCGAAGGTCTCGTCGATGGCCTGGTTCGTGGGCGGCTACGAGCAGGCCCGGCTCACCTGGAACGAGCGCGGACAACTCAACCACGTCAACTGCGGAGACAAAGCCTTCTTCCCGGAACAAGCGCAGATCTGCGGGTTTCGCGGCGAGAACGAGGTTCGCCTCTTCGACGGCCGCGGGAAAGCGCTCGCGACCGAGACCTACCGAAACGGAAAAGTCGTCGCGAGCCAAGAGCTGAGCGGAGGCCGCTTCCTCCGGAGCGAGAAGGACCTCGGTCAGCGGCTCAAAGAGATCGAAATCGCGTCTTCGAAGAGCCGCAAAGTCGTGGCCCGTTTTCGCGTTCAGCTCGACGCGAACGGACTCAACCCCGTCCTCGACGGCGAGTCGCGCACCTACTTCGAGGACGGCAAGCCAAGGAGCCTTTCGACCTGGAAGGCCGGGGACGTCGTCACCGAGACCGTCTACTTCCAAAACGGCAATCTAGATACCGAAACGAAGGCCACGGGAAAGACCGTGCACGAAAAGATTTACCGCGACGACGGCAGCCTTTGGACCGAAAACGTGTTCGAGGCGGGCCGCTACGAAGGCCTCCACTACGGAGCTCGCGCCAGCCGGATCTACGAAGAAAAGTCCCTTCGCGCCAAGCAGTACGACGTGACCGGAAAACTCTCGTTAGATCAGGAGTTCGACGCGCAAGGCCGCCTCGTCCGCCAAACGGAATACGGCAAGGACGGGAAAGGAATCTCGACCGAGTTCCATCCGGACGGGTCCAGGAAGCTACCTAAAAAAGGAGGAGCACGATGAAACGACTTTTGGGGATCGCCGCCACGACGGGATTTTTGCTCGCGGGATGCACGAGCGCGCCTTCACGTCCGGTCGAGGGGGAGCGGGTGCTCTCGCGCATGGACGGACTCGAGAAGCGGCCCGATTGGGTGACCGAGAGCGTCTCGGTCAAAGAGAAAGACGAGCGAGTTCTTTTTATCGGCGTGGCCGAAGTACCTTCCGATAGCCGGGTTCAGGCGGCCTTCAAGGCTTCGGACCTGGCCGCCAAGGGCTTCCTCGCGAACAAGATCGAGACCCAGCTGACCAAAGTGGTCGAGTCGTCGGACGCGGGACTCCGCATGGACGACCAGAGCCTCAAGTCGCTCATCACCGAAGTGAGCCGCGCGTCTTTCCGCAACCTCGACGTGACGGATCGTTATTGGGAGCAGGTCGCGAAAACCGCGGCCGACGGTACCGAAACCCGGCTCATGAAAGTCTTCAGCCTGCTCTCGATCCCGAAGGCCGAGATGAAGCAACTCCTGCTCGCCTCGACCCAGAAAGCCAAGGCCCCGACCGATCTGCGTAACAAAGTC
This sequence comes from Bacteriovoracaceae bacterium UBA2428, assembly GCA_002343545.1. Lineage (GTDB taxonomy): Bacteria > Bdellovibrionota > UBA2428 > UBA2428 > UBA2428 > UBA2428. The sequence continues at coordinate 4,293 of DDRA01000063.1, read as the reverse complement.
GAAGCGACCCTTCGGGAAGGGTGGACGAACGAGGGGATGGAGTGAAAAAGCTTGGGGCGTGGGCCGCGCCGCTTCTGATCGCGGCCTGGCTCGCGCCACGCGCCCAGGCCCAGGCCCAGGCGAAGCCCGCCTGGTTCGACCGCGACTACAAGTCCACGGACGGCTGGGGCTTCTTTTGCGAAGGCGAAGGGGCGACCGAGGAAGCCGCGCTCACGGGAGCCCGCGCGGCCTGCGCCGCGAAAATCTGTCAGCTCTTCGGCGTCGAAGTCGACTACCAGACCAAAACGACGGAGACGCTCCAAAGCACCGGCGTCGAAACGACGGTCCTCGAACGCTGTCCGAAGGTGCGCGTCGTCGGACGCAAAGAAAAAAGAAAGACCGTCTCGTGCGAAGAGACGCTTTGCCGCGCCCACGTCGAACAAGTCTACCCGAGGGCCGAGTACGACCGCGAGCACGAACGTCTCAATCGCCCCGCGATCTCGAAGGTCCTCGAGAGAACGATCGTCGTTCGCGAGAACGGCAAAACTTTTCGGGACCCTAAAGAGTGTCGCGAAGCGCTCTCCCCCTACCCCGCGATTCGGGGCGAGCGTCCGGAGGATTCCGAACGACGGGCGGCGGTGCTCGACCGCGCCTTGCCCGCGTGCCGGGACCTGGACTACCGCGACGTCCCCTTGCAAACGGAGTTGAGCGGCTACCTGATCGCCTCGTTCTCCTCGCGCGAGCCCGGCGTGGCCGTGCGTCTTTCGCAACTCGTCGGGACCGCGGCGACGCTCGAAGCGCGGCTGCTCGCCTTGCGGGACCACGAGCGGGCCCAGAAAGACGCCGCCGCCCAGGCCACGAAGCTGGCGGCGTGGATACGCACCGAGTTCGACGCCCTCGCGTTTCGCCCGAGTTCCTTTGATCCCAAGCTCAACCGCTGGCGACTCGTGAACGGAAAGCTGAGCGAGAAGGACCCCTACGTCGCGGAGCTCGGCTCCTGCCAAAAGCAAGGTCAGCTGCTTGTCCGTTGGCCCGCCGAACTCTGGCGCGACTTGCGCGTTTGCGCTTCGGAAACCTCGAGCGAGTGCGCGACGTTTTCGCGGCTGGGCGTGCGCCTGGGCTTTCTGGGCTGCATCTGCCGCCGCGCCGCTCACGCCGATACGACCGCCTGCGCGAGAACCCTCGAGGGGCACCTGACGGATGCCTGCCCGAAAGGTCTCGGCGCCGAGTGCTTCCGGGCTTTCGCCAAGCTCGTGGCCGAGCGCATGAAAGTCGACGGGATCTAAACGGCTTTGCCCTAAGAAATTGGTGCCCGGAAGAGGACTTGAACCTCCACGACCTTTCGATCACAGGCTTCTGAGACCTGCGTGT
>DDRA01000063.1:0-2830 GCA_002343545.1 Bacteriovoracaceae bacterium UBA2428 | reverse complement strand
CTTCTGAGACCTGCGTGTCTACCAGTTCCACCACCCGGGCACTCCGAGAAGCGAAGGCCTAAGAATTAGGGCATAGGCCCCGGATTGACAAGCCCCCGCGGCCGGCGCCCGCCAATAATGGCCCCCTCCGGGGGCCCGCGCTAAGAGCCCATCCAAAAACCACGTAGGCAAGGCCGCAGGGAGCGAAGTGTAGACTCTACTCGAGCGACCGAGAACGCCGCTTACGTGGTTTTTGGATGGGCTCTAAGTCCGGAAAGCCGCGGCGGGGATGTTGTCCTCGGCGCTCGGACGATCGGACGCGTCGACATGCAGGGTCTCGTGGATCCAACCGCCGCCCAGGCAGAGGTTGCCGTCGTAGAAGACGCAGGCTTGGCCGGGCGTGATGGCCCGTTGCGGCTGCACGAAGCGCACTTCCACGCGACCGTCGCCGAGCATCTTGGCCTCGGCCTCGACGAGCTGGGAACGGTAGCGCACCTTGACCTGAATGCGACGGGGCATGCGCAAGTCGGGCGCCACGATGAAGTTCACGTTCGTCACGAGCAGGCCCCATTGGTCGAGGTCGCGCTCGGGGCCGAGCACGACGAGGGCCTTGATCGGGTCGATTTTGACGACGGCGAGCGATTCGGCGTCGGGCAAGCCGAGTTGCTTGGCGCGGTCGAGCGCCGCCCCGAGGCCTTTGCGCTGGCCGATCGTGTAGCGGAAGATTCCTTCGTGCGTGCCGAGCACGTCCTTGTGCGCGGTCACGATGTGGCCCGGGCGTCGCTGCGACGGCGCCGTGCGGGTCTCGATGAACTTGGCGTAGTCGTTGCCCGGAACGAAGCAGATCTCCTGGCTGTCGGGCTTCTCGGCCACGGACAGCCCGAACTCCTCGGCGAGCTTACGGACTTCGGGCTTCGTGAGGTGCCCCACCGGAAACAGCGTGCGTTCGAGCTGGCGCTGCGTGAGATTGAAGAGGAAGTAGGTCTGGTCCTTGTTCGAGTCGGTCGAGCGCCAGAGGCAATAGCCGAGATCCGGCTCCTTCGAGACCTTCGCGTAGTGGCCCGTCGCGATGTAGTCCGCGCCTAGGTCCATCGCCTTGCGGTAGAGGTGGTTGAACTTGACCTTCGTGTTGCACATCACGCAGGGATTCGGCGTGCGGCCCTGCAGGTAATCGTTCACGAAGTAATCGACCACGGCGGAGTCGAAGGTCCGCTCGGTATCCAGGACGTAGAAGGGAATGCCGACTTTCTCGGAGACGCGACGGGCGTCTTCCATGTCCTTGACCGAGCAGCAGGTGCCGCCCGAGTCGTTGTTCAGGTACTTGGAGTAGTCCGTCGTCTGGAGCGCGATGCCGATGACGTCGTAGCCCTGGCGCTTGAGGATCGCGGCCGAGACGGCCGAATCGACGCCGCCCGACATCGCGACGACGACCTTCTTGCCCGCGCCGGGTAGCGCCTGCTTGGGATTCGTCGATGCGGCCGCGGCGCTCGCGTAGGGATTTTTCTTGGTCGGGTCCATCAGGGGCTTCCTTCTACCACGGGGAGGAATTCGGCGGCACGGGCCCGCGCGGCGCGGATCTGCTCGACCTTCGCGGCGAAGGCTTCGAGAAAGGCCTCGACCTCTTCGTCGCTCGTTTCGACGCCCACGCAAACGCGCAGCGAGGACAGCGCGATCTCGCGCGGGTAGCCCATCGCGGTCAGCACGTGCGAAGGCTTCAGCGAGCCCGAATTGCAGGCCGAACCGCTCGACACGAGGAAGCCGCCCAGATCGAGGGCGAGCACGAGGCTTTCCTCGGGACAGCCTTCGACGTGGAGGTTGAGCGTGTTCGGCAGTTCGGGCGGCGCGCCATCGGGACCGACGCCGTGGAAGACCACGCCGGGAACCTTCCCGAGCGCGTCGAAGAGCTTGCGCTGTTGCGCGCGGAGTTTGCGACGAAAACCGTCGCCCATCGAAGCCCATTCGCGAAGCGCGAGGAGCCACCCGAAAGCGCCAAGCGTATTGGGCGTACCCGCGCGACGTCGGCGCTCCTGCGTGCCGCCCGTGAGGAGCGGCTCGAGCGGCGAGCTCGCGCGCGCCCAAAGCGCGCCGATGCCCGTCGGGCCACCCATTTTGTGAGCGCAGAGCGCGACGTAATCGGCCGAGCCCGTCAGGCGGCGCAGCTTGGAATCATCGAGTTTGCCCAAGGCCTGGGCCGCATCGAGGCAGACCCACACGGACTGCGGCCAGGTCTCCTGGAAGCGCGACTTGCGGGATTTGTTCGCGACGGGAACGACGCGGCCCGGACCGAAGTCCCGGTAGACGCGTGCGAGGAGCGGCTCGAGATCGAAGGCCACGCCCGTCTCGTTGTTCGCGACTTGCAAGACCGCGAGCGCATCGTCGTCCTCCGCGCGCGCCGCTTCGAGCGCGGCAAAGAAGGCCGCCTCGTCGAGGGCCCCGCGGGCGTCGACCGCGATGAGGTCGAGCTTCGCGCCCTCCCCCTGCATAGCGCGCACGGTATCGAGCACGGCGGAATGCTCGACGGTGGAAGCGATGAGACGAGCCGAGCGACCGGCGGCGCGGCGCGAGCGCACGAATCCGCGCACGGCGAGATTGAGCGCCTCGGTCGCGCCCGACGTGAGGACGAATTCGTCGTTCTCGGCGCGCCCCACGAAGCGTCCGAGCGAAGTGCGAAGCTCGGCGAAGACCCGCTTGGCCTGCTGGCCGTCGGCGTGAATGCTCGAAGGGTTTCCGAGCAGGGGAGAGGATTGCAAAATGGCGTCGGCCAAACCCTTGCGCACGCCCTCGAGGAGGGGGTGACTTGCATTACAATCCAAATAGATGGCGCGACGCATTAGAGCCCTAGACATAGAGT
>DDRA01000017.1:37887-38214 GCA_002343545.1 Bacteriovoracaceae bacterium UBA2428 | reverse complement strand
ACTCGGCATCGCCTGCCTTCCCCGCTTCCTCTGCCACGACCAAGTCGGCCTCGTCGAGACGCTCGAGGGCTGGCGAGGCGAAGCGCAGAATTTCTCGCTCGTGCACAAAGCCGATCGCTACCCGCGTCCGGCCGTGACCGCGCTCATCGAATTCCTGCGCAAAGAGCTCCGCGCCGCTACTTGGTAGTTTTCCCGAAGAGGGCGCGGTACTCGCCGTAGCCCTCTTTTTCGAGATCTTCCAACGCGACGAAGCGCAGGCTCGCGGAGTTCGTGCAGTAGCGCAGACCGCCACGATCCGCGGGCCCGTCCTCGAAGACGTGGCCCAGG
>DDRA01000017.1:26779-37818 GCA_002343545.1 Bacteriovoracaceae bacterium UBA2428 | reverse complement strand
GTCCTCGAAGACGTGGCCCAGGTGCGAGTCGCCCGACTTGCTGCGGATCTCGGTGCGCGGCACGCCGATCTTCCAATCCGTCTGCGTTTTGACGAGGTCCTTACGGATCGGCTGCGTGAAGCTCGGCCAACCCGAGCCCGAATCGTACTTATCGAGCGAGCTGAAGAGCGGCTCGCCCGTCACGACGTCGACGTAGATGCCCGGACGCTTGTTGTCCCAGTAGGCGTTCTGGAAGGCGCGCTCGGTGGCATCTTTCTGGGTGACCTCGAACTGGAGGGGCGTGAGCTTCTTTTTGAGCTCCTCCATCGGAGGCTTGGTGTACGCGGGGGCCTTCGGATCTTTCGGCGTCGACATGCGGGGAGCCTCCTCTTTCGCGGCCGTGCACGCCACGCCGAGAGCGAGGCAGCTTCCCACCCCTAACGCCCGGCACAGAAAAACACGGCGCAACATGCCCTTTAGGCTAGTCCAGCCCGCCGGACCCGCAAGGAGATTTCACGGAACCTTCATGGTTTAATGTTCCCATGGGCATGCGCAGGATCCTGTTCTTCGCCGGGTGCGGCATCGTTTCCCTCGGACACGCCGCGCCGTCGGCCGCCGCCACGGAAGACGCCATCGGCTGGCGCGAGGTCATCGCGGCGTCCAAACAAGCGCCGAGCGTCAAGGTGGCCGAAAGCGTGACGCGCTCCTCCGACGCGGCCGTGGACCTGAGCTACGACGGCCTCTACCCCGACCTGAACGTGACGGCTTCCTACAATCCGCGTTCGGGTTCGGCGGTCGGCGCGCTCAACGCCACGCTCAGCCTCTACGACCGCGGGGTCACCTTCCACACGATCTCGCTCGCCCGCTCCGAGCTCCGCCGCAGCCAACTCCTCGAGAAGGACCAGTTGCTCCGAGCCAAGCTCGAGGCCTCGACCGTGTTCTACGACCTCATCCGGATCCGCGACCAACTCACGCTCGCGGACGAAGCCATCGCGGTCTACGAAGGACTCAGTTCGCACCTCGAAAAAGCCGCCCGCCACCTGCTCACGCAGAAGCGCGTCTTCCAGCGCATCAAAAATCGCGGTCACATTCTGACCCGCGAGAAGACTTTGGCCCGCATGGCGTTCTCGCAGCGCGCGATCGACCTCAAGCTCCTGACGGGACTGACGCTCACCCCCGCGAACGTGAGCACGGCCTCGATCCTCGCCGGCATCAAGGCGGATTCGCTCGGCAACCGCGGCGAGCTAGGTGATCAGGCGATCACCCGCTCCAATCGCCTGAAGGCCATCGACGAGCAGCTTTCCCAGATCTCGTCGCAAAAATGGATCGCGATGTCCAACGGCCTACCGCACCTCAAGGTGCAGTCCTCCGTCGGGCAATGGCGGCTCTTCGGTCCCGCGCCCGACCCTTCGACGTGGAGCGTGCAAGCCGTGCTCGAGATCCCGATTCCGCTCTTCGAAGGGCTGCTCACCTACCGTCCCCTCTCGCGGACTTTCGTCGAGAAAGAAGCCCAGATCCGCATCGAGCAAGGCCGCCTACGCGAGCAGCTCTCCCGCACCGTCGAACAGTTCCGCGCCAACATCCTGAGCAACTTGGAGCTCCTGCGCGAGAACCGGAACCTCATCCGGCTGCTCGAAGAGGATTATCTGCGCTTCCGGAAAGAGTTCACGGCCGGCGTCTTCGACGTCGACGGCTACTCCCGATCCGTCCAGGATTTCTTCGAGCAGAAAGTCGTCGTGCGCCGCCTCGAGCGCGCGATCGAGAAGGACTACGTCGACCTGACGAGCCTCACGGGCGACACCCTACCGGGCGAAGGCGGCTGAGGCGCCGGCGACCGGACGCCGAAGAAGCGATCGTAGTAGAGCGCCGCCACCGGGAAGGTCACGAGCGAAGGATACTGGTAGTACGGCAGCGACCAGACGAACATCAGTAGCAAGAACACGGAGAAGTACCAGAGCGCGTTCCGATCCGCGTTGAAGCTCGCGCGCCCCTCGCGCCCACCGCCCCAAAGTCCGATCAGGAGGGGGGCGAGCCGAAGCGCGCCGCCAAACAGGCCGTAGAGCGACAAGAATCCCACGATCCCGATGTCGTCCGCGAAGTAGTAGATTTCCCGGGACTCCAACCAGCCCTGATTCAAGGATCCCACCCCGAGCAGGGGGAAACGCGTGATGAGGTCCCGGGCAAACTCGACTTCCATGATCCGCGCGAAGAAAGACCCGTCCAGTCCCAGCATGAGGTTGAAGTCCCCGCTGTTCACGAAGGAGAGGGACTCGAAGAGCGGACCGAGCTTGGCCGAGGCCGCACGCAGCAGGAACTCGAGGCCCGGCACGAGGCCGATGAACACCACGGTCGCCAGCAAAGAGCCGAGCGTGGCCGCACGACGCCCCCAGCTGAGGTGCAGCGCGCCGAGGATCAACGCGAAGGCCACGAAGTTCAGCAGGATCCCCCGCTGCATGTTGATAAAGAAAAGATAGACGAAGAGGACCGAGAAGAAGAGGACAAAGTAAAGTCGGCGGCGGGCGCCCGCCCAATGCGCGATCGCGTAGGCCATCGCGTAGGCCGACGTGAAGAGGTTGAAGCGAAAGTACTCCGTCTCGGATTTGAGGATGTTGAATCCCGTCACGTCGGTGCCCGCGAAAATCTCGGGATCCACGAAGAGAGTGACCACAAACTGGTAGCCCATCACGCCGACGGAGCAGTAGAAGAAGGTCCTCGCCCAGTAGCTCAGCGGCGCCCGGAACAGCGTCAGCATCACGAAGGGAACGAGCGCGCCCAGCTCCCGCGAGGTCATGATGGCCGAAAGGCGCGCGGGCTGACCGAAGAGGTAGCTTTGGTAGGCCGTCGCGGCGAGCAGGGCCCCGAAGCCGATGATGCCGAAGGCGGCCCAGGCCTTTCCGACGACGCGCACGATCACGAACGGCAAGGCCGCGATGTTCAGCGCGACGAAGGCCATGTAGAGGGCGACGTCGATGTCTTTCGGGATGGGCAATTGTTTGCCGATCCGGAAGATAAAGAAGAAGTACACGAAGGAAACGCCCCACATCCCGATCTTGTGAACGAGGCGCTGCAGGGAAAGCAGGTTCGGGTCCACGCGACCCCCTAAAGCGGCGGCTCGGACGCCGTACTTCGGCGCGTCGCCAGCTCGTACTCGAAGGCGAGGACGAGCAGCATCACCGCCAACGCGACGGCCGCGGCCAGCAGGCCTTTGCGCGGACGCACGGGCTTGTCCAGGTTCGAGCGCGTCGAGAGCACTTGGGCCGGACGCAGGTAGTCCGCGGACTGGTAAGCCTTCAAGGAGGTGAGTTTCGTGAGGAGAAAACTCTTCTCGGCGAGCACCTTGTTGAGCTGCTCGACGAGCTGCGGAACGTAACCGACGTCGGTGATGCTCGCCCGGATCTTCTCCTGGACGTCGTCGAGGAACTTGATCTGCGTGTTGATGAGCTCTTCTTGTTGAGCGATGCGACTCGAAATGATCTTGTTTTCCTGGTCGACGCGGTCCGAGATCTCTTTGGCGATTTCCTGGAACATGCGCTTCGCCTCTTCGATCTGCTTGCCGTGCACCTCGAGATGGATCAGCGATTGGGACGACATGAGCGCGGACGTCGAGAGGTAGACGTCGTTCACGTAGCGGAACGGAATCTTGATGTACTGGAAGTCGATCCAGTTATGGATCGTAGTCGGCGTGCCGAGCCCCGCGCTCGATCCTCCGGCCCCCTTTTGCAAGCGGCTCAGGATCGATCCGCCCCCGCCCCCGGCCGCTTCGACCGGCAAGATGGTGGGGTCCGTCGCCTGCGGAATAAAGACGAGACCCTCGAAGCTGTAATAGTTCGACAGCAGCGCGAAGGCGGCTCCGTAGGTCGCAGCTCCCGCCAACACGCCCCAGAGGCCCGCCCAAAGAACGGCGCGGAAGATCGGGGCCAGCACGCCGGCCGCCGAAGGCCGCGAGACTCTCGGCGAAGAAAGCGGGAAGACATTGGCCGGCCGCGCCGGCGCGACTTTCGGCGGAGATCCCGTCGAAAGCGGCTCGGGGGACATCGGCTTCGAAGATGTCTTCATTCCCAACACGTCCTTCTTATCGACGCTCGTGAAGATTTCCTTTAGGCGTAGGAAATGCGAGCGAGCCGGCTTCTGGGGATTCCCGTCTCAAATGGGCGCGTGGAAGCCTTGATTGGACATATTCTCTCTCATCCCGGCATCGTCTTAACGCCCAACGTCGATCACCTCGTTCTCGTTCACGAAAGCCCCGCCCTTCGCGAGGCCTACCTAGACGCAGAGCACCATGTCCTGGATTCGCGTGTGGTTTTTCTCCTAAGCCGCCTCTTCGGCCCCGCCTTCGAAAGCTACGTACCCGGGGTCGAGCTTTGCGAAAGGCTTTTGGCGCGGAGCCGCCAGACGGAACGACGTCGAGTCTTTTTGTTCGGCGGAGAGACGGCGGAGCTTTGCGAGCGCGCCAAAAAATTCGCGCACGATCGTTGGCCCGGGATCCAAATTGTTGGAACGCTCAGCCCACCCTTCGGGTACGAAAAAGACCCCGCGCAAATCCGGCGCTACGTGGACGAGGTCCTCGCGTCGGATCCGGACTTCGTCGTGATCGGCGTCTCTTTCCCGAAGCAGCTCGACTTCGCGCGGGCCCTCCGCCAAGCCTCCGCGCGGCCGCGCACTTACCTTTGCGTCGGCGCGACCTTGAATTTCTGGGCGGGCTACGAAAGACGCGCCCCCGCGTGGATGAACCGCTTCGGCGTCGAATGGGCTTACCGCCTTTTCCAGAATCCGCGGCGGATGATCGGGCGTTATTTGGGGCGCGATCTTCGCTTTTTTCCCTACTATTTCGTCGACCGAATCAAGGCCCGCTTCGGCTCGCGCAACGCTTAGGCGGCGCGATCGCGGCCGGTCCGTCCGGGACGCGCGGCGTTCGACCGCTCTTCCCCCCGCAAGACCATGGGAATGGTGGAGAGCACGATCTCGACGTCGATCCGGAAGCCGATTCTCTCGGCGTACTCGCAATCCAGACGCAGCTTTAACTCCCCGTCCGAGAACGAGGAATGGCGGGACTGCCAAAGCCCCGTCATGCCGGGACGGACCGCGTAGCGGTTGTAGTACTTCGGATCGATCGAGGCCGAATCGAAAAGCGAAAGCGGACGCGGGCCGATGAGGGACATGCTGCCCGAGAGCACGTTAAAGAGCTGCGGCAACTCGTCGAGTTTGTACTTGCGCAGGAAAGCCCCGAGCTTCGTGACCCGATACTCGTGATCTTCCTTCGCGAGCGGCTTGCCGTGCGAAGCGGTTTCGCGCGCCGGGCGCATCGTACGGAACTTGAAGATACGGAAAGGCTTGGCCCGGTGGCCCAAACGCCACTGCAGGAAGAAAACGGGCTCCCACGGCTGCTCCAACTTGGTCAGCAAAGCGCAAACGAACAAGATCGGACTCAACGCGACCAACAACGCGAAGGCGCCGACAAAATCGATCAGCATCTTGAGGGGCGCGTAAGCGCGGGCCCGCTCCTCGAGGTACGCGAGCTCGAGACTCCGGAGGAAAAGCTCCGTGCGCAGATCCGCCTCTTCGCCCATCGAGGCCTCGAGGCCCGGGTCGGCGAAGAGTCGCATCAGTCGACGGGCCCGATCGCGCGGACCGCTTCCGAGTACGAAAGCCGAGGCTTTCTTAGTCATACTTTCTTATCGGCAGTTTTTTGACGACCTTGAGGCGGCGCACCAAAGTTCTCGGCGCGGGACCCAAAAGGCTCATGGTATCTTTACCGAAGATGCCGGATTCCAGTCTTACCGCACGCTTAAGACGAGGAGGATCGGCGGCCCTCGTCGCGACGGGCATCTTGACCAGCCGGATCGCGGGGCTCGTTCGGGAGCGACTGCTCGCCCACTACCTCGGGGCCTCGGGCATGGCCGACGTCTACCGGGCCGCCATTCGCATCCCGCAGATCCTCCAGAACTTGATCGGCGAAGGGATCATTCCGGCCAGTTTCGTTTCGGTCTACGGCAAGCTCGGGGACTCGGAAGCTTCGGCCGAGACGAAGCGAACGCTCGCTTGGCAGAGCCTCGCGATCATCGCCGCGGCGACCCTCTTCATCGTCGTCGCGATGTCCGTCTTTTCGGGCGCGATCATCGAAGCCCTGACGCCGGGCTTCGACGCCGAGACCCGGGTCCGGACCACGACGCTTTTCCGCTGGACGATTTGGGGCGTCGCCTTCTGGTGCCTCAGCGCCTGGGCCCAGTCCGTTCTGCTCGCCCAACGACGCTACGTCCTGTCGAACCTCGGTCCTTTCTTCTGGAACCTCGTCATGATCGCCGTTCTCCTCGGCTTCGGCCACGAGCTCGTCGAGGCCCGGATGCCCTTCGTGCTCGGTAGCGCGTATCTCGCGGGCAGCCTGCTCATGTTCGGCATCCTCTTCGCGAAGTCCGCGTCGAGTCTCGGTCGCTATCGCCGCACGAAAGGCGTGCTGCCGGAAACGAAGGTCATGTTGACGAACGCGCGGCAGCTGCTCGCGGCGCGCACCTCGATCCAACTCGCGTCCTTCTTCGAAATCTACACGGCCAGCACGCTCGCGGTCGGTACGGTCGCGTCGATCGCCTACGCGCAGTTCGTCTCGATGCTCCCGCTCCAAGTCCTCGGCCAAGCCATCTCGTCGGCCGATCTGGCCGACCTCGCCCGTCACGCGGAGCGCGGCTACATCGCTTCCCGCATCCGCGCGTCGCTCGCGAAATCGGCCCCTTACCTGGCCTACTTCGGGTTTCTCTTTACGGTCTTCGCGGGAGAGTCCGTCACGCTCGTGTTGCAGGGGGGGCGTCTCTCCGCCCCGGAAGCCGCGCTCATCTCGGCGCTACTTTGGGGCCTCGGATGGGCCGTGCCCGCCCAGAATCTGAACCGCCTCGTGAGCACCTACTTCTACACGACCGGCCAAACGAAGGTCGCGGCGTGGACCTCGACGCTTCGGGGCGCCGGCTACGTCGTGGCCGCGCTCGTTCTGACCCGCGAATGGACGGGCTTCGGCTTCGGACCGAACCGCGGCGAGAGCCTCATCGCGGCGACGACGCTCTCGATCCTTTTGGAAAGCGCCCTCTTGCTCCATTTCCTCGTCCGGCAAGTCGGATGGCGCGTCGGATTGCCGCTCGCCGAGTTCGGCCGTCAGGCCGCGATCGGGGCGCTGGCGGCCCTCTTGGCGAGGACGCTCCCCCTCGCCGCGGTCACGGGAAGCTTCTTCCACGCCGCCCTTCGCGTCGCCCTTTTTTCGGCCGCCTACGGAGGACTCTACTTGGCGCTCCGTCGACTTCGGGGCGCGAAGGCTCGCGAATGAAAGCCTACTTCCTCATCGTCCATTACAATACGCCGGAAGCCACGCTCGAAGCCGTCGCCTCGATCACCCGCCAAAACGGATTCGAGGCGCGCATCCTCATTTGGGACAACGCCTCGAGCTCCGAGAATTTCGAGCGCCTCCGCCAGGGACTTTCGGCCACGCCCGGAAACGCCGAGCTCCATCGCTCCGACGCGAACGGCGGCTTCGCGGCGGGCTGCAACGCACTCTTCCGTCTCGTTCGCGCCGAAGCGGCCGACGAGGCCCCCGTTTTTCTCTTGAACCCGGATCTCGTGCTACCGAATCCCGAGCTTTCCGCGCAGGCCCTCGAATCACTCCGGGCGCTCGAACGCCGTGGCAAGGTGGGGCCGCTCGGAGCTTGCGTCTGCCACTACGACCGACCCGACGTCGTGCAATCCGAAGGGGGACGGATCCTCCCCTGGCTCGGGCGCATCGCGGCGCTGGGGCGCGGACGACGCTTCCGAGTTTTTTCCCCGTCGCGCCGCTATCGGCGGGTCGACTACGTCGTGGGAGCCTTCATGCTTTTCCGCGCGGGACGTCTCTCCGAATGGGGCCCCATGCCGGAAGGATACTTTCTCTACGGGGAAGAAGCGGATTGGTGCCTGGGGATCGCGCGGCGGGGCTACCCCTCGCTCTGCGATCGGAACCTTCGCGTCCTCCACCACGAGGGCCTCAGCACCGGGCTCCGGCGCCGCAATCCCCGAACGACGAGGCTCCTCTTTCGCTCGCACCTTTGGCTCTTCCGAAAATACTACCCGGCCTTCCGGCCGAACCTGATCCTCAGCCTTCTCGCCCGCGCCGCCTTCTACGCGCTTCGCGGACGACGGGAAGAAGCGGCGGCGCTCGTGCAACTCGTCAAAGACGATCTCGCGGGCCGCTCGCTCGCGGTCCCCGGGCTGCCGGACTCGGTCGGCGTTAAGGGATATCCCTGATGCTTACCGTCAGCGCCCCCGAAGCCGTGTAGTTGCCGCTGCCGTCGCGAACCGTATAGGTCACCCACCCCTTCGGAGAAGTATAGGTGCGGGCGCTGACCTGCAAGGCGCAAACGAAGCCGTCGCACGTGCAAGTGGCCCCGTACAAGTTCGAACTCGTCGCGAGCACGACGCAGCTTCCGGAGTTCGGGTCTTTCGGCGGGTAGTAACGATCGATCGTCGACGCGTCGCCGAGACGACCGGCCCCGTTGCCGCCCCAACACTTCGGCTTGCCGCCCGAGAGCACGCAGTTGTGGTAGTAGCCCGTGTCGATAAAATCGATGGACGGGAGAATCTCGACGGGCGTCGCATGACTCGTCGTCGTGCCGTCGCCCACCTGACCGAATCCGTTCACGCCCCAACAGAAGAGACGTCCGTCGTTCTTGCGCGCGCAGGAATGGTGCGCGCCCGAAGAGATCGAAGCGTAGCCGCTGCCGACGAGCCCCGGCGTGCGGCGCGAGGTCGTCGTGCCGTTGTAGACTTGGCCGAAAGCGTTGTAACCCCAGCAACGGAGGTCACCGCCCGTAGTCAGGGCACAAGAGTGCGAGTTGCCGAGGTTCACCGAAGCGTAGCCCGCGCCGACGACGACGGGCGCGTTCCGCTGCGTGGTCGAGTTGTCGCCGACCTGCCCGTTCCCGTTCGAACCCCAACAACGCAGTTGCTGGCCCGTCGTGATGGCGCACGTGTGGTACGACCCCGCGGAGACCGAGGCGTAGCCGGCTCCGACCAGGGTCGGAACGTGCCGATCGACGTAGCTTCCGTCGCCCAGCGCGCCGACGTCGTTGCGGCCCCAGCACTCGAGCTGCCCTCCCGTCGTGACGGCGCAAGTATGGAAGGCCGCCACCGACACCGAAGCGTAACCGGATCCGATGAGGGTCGGAAGCGAGCGGTTGGTCTGCGAGCCGTCGCCCACCTGACCGTAATCGTTCAGGCCCCAGCAGTAGAGATCCCCGTTGGTCTTGATCGCGCACCCATGCGAGGTGCCCAGATCGACGGACTCGTAGCCGCTGCCGACGCTCGTCGGGACGAGGCGGCCGGTGAGCGAGCCGTCGCCGATCTGCCCGGCTTCGTTGGCGCCCCAGCACTTCAGCTCGCCCGCCGAGGTGATGCCGCACGTAAACTGGTAGCCCAAAGACAAGGACGCAAAGGTCCCCGGCGTCTCGATGTTGCTCGGAAAAGAAGCGTCGCCGTAAATCGCCACGCCCAGCGGACGCACCAACACTTGGCTCGACTCGTCCATGCTGACGGCATCGTCGGCGGAAGCCGTGATGACTCCCGTCACCCTCTCGTAGACCGCGGAGCGCTGGCTGACGGTGGGCGACTGGCTCGAGCAGAGCGCCGCGCCCGCGTGACGACGGATGCGCGCCGAATAGGTCAGCTTTCCGAGCGAGCGGCCGCCGACCGACGCCTCGACCGTTTCCGCTTCGAGCCCCTCCGTCACCGTGGCGACGATGTTACCTTGGCACTCGGCCGCGTCGAAAACCTCGAGAAAGTCGGCGTGGCCGAATTCTTCGCGCTTCGGAAGGGTGACGAGAAAACGAACCGTATCGTCGACCCAAGGGTTACGCTGCCCCGAAGCGAGCGCGATCGCGGGCGCCGCGAGGTTCTCCCGGAAGCCGTTCAAAAGCCCGCAGCCGGCCAGCCCCCCGAGGAGCGTCAGGCAAAACGTTCTGAACGCGAAGTGCGGCACTCCGTCCATTATCGGATGCTTCCGGCCCGCGAAAAAATGAAGATTGCGTTCAGGACTTCGACCGAGTCCAGCCCTACCCAGGCTCGAAGTCTGCCGTTAGACTGAAATCGGGGGCGTCGACGCTTCCAAAGGAGATGCCGTTGAGTGATTTGTTCATCGCGAGCGTAGGGGCCTTCGACCGTTTCAACTACGGAGACGTGCTTTTCCCGCGCTTGCTCGAGGACGCCCTGCGGCGGCGCCAAGCGACCTGGCCGACGGGCGGCGTCGAGATCGCGCACTACGCCCTCATCGAAGCCGACCTCACGTCGCAAGGCGGCGTCCCTTGCCGGCCCCTTTCGCGATTGCGCCAAGACCTTGCGCGCTATCCGCGCTCGGCCGTCGTGCTGTCCGGCGGCGCGCTCCTTTGCTCCCGCATTGGCGACCTGCACGCGGACTACATCGAATCGCCGCTCGCCCTCTTCGGGTACCGCGCTTTCCGTAGGATCTTCGGATACCGAGGACTGGAGCGTCGCCTCGCCCGACGCTACGGCCTCCCGTCGCCTTTCCCCCATGCTCCGCAGCCGGAAGAGCTGACGCCCCAGACTCGCGTCGCCTTCAACGCCGTCGGGGGATCGGACCTCGACAAGTTCCTGCCCGAACACCGCGCCTTCGTCCGTCGCAGCGTGGAGCTTTCGGCCTTCGCCTCCGTCCGCGATCGCAAGAGCCTGTCTCACTTGGACCTGCCGAAGGTGCAGCTGAGTCCCGACTCGGCCCACTCGCTCGCGGCGCTCTGGCCGCGCAAAGTCTCGACGGGCCCCCGCTATCTCAGCTTTCAAGTCGGATCCAAAAGCGCCCGACGGATCGATCCCACGCGGATCGCCCAAGCCCTGCGCCGGGTGGCCGAAAGTCAGGACCTCGAAATTCACGCGATCCCCATCGGACAGGTCGCCAGCCACGGGGACCGCGAAGTGCTCGCCTCGCTGCTCCCGACGCTCGGACCTCGCGCGCGGATCCGCGACGAAAACGATCTCGGCGGCGTCGCCGCGGTCATCGCCGGGTCGGCGGCCTTCTTCGGGACGAGCCTTCACGGGAACAT
>DDRA01000017.1:12792-26639 GCA_002343545.1 Bacteriovoracaceae bacterium UBA2428 | reverse complement strand
AGCCTTCACGGGAACATCACGGCGATGACCTACGGCGTACCCTTCGCCAACCTCGATCCGGACCTCGTGAAACTCCAGGACTACCTGGCAACTTGGGCGCCGAGCTTTGCGGACGCCCAAGCTCCGCGGCTTTCGGCGGCCACGGATCAAGGGGACCGCTTTCGTAAGGTCCTCGCCACGCCGGCCACCGAGCTCGCCCGCCTTTCCGAAGACTTGGCGACGCGAGTCGAGAAGAACTTCGACGACCTCTTCCGAGCGATTTTCTAGCTCCCCCGGGCGGCCCACGCCCGTTTGCGGGAGTGGGTGCCTCCGATCGTCCTCAAGGCGCTGCGGGCCGCGCTCGGGTTTTTCCGACGCGAATAGGCGCCCCTTGCCCCGCCGGGCGCCGGCCGCTAGAAACACACGGGAAAGTAGAGGTTTCCCATGGTTTTCCGCCGACCGACCGACGACGACGACATTGAATCGAACGAAGGCTCCGCCGATTTCGCGAAGATGCTGGAGGAATCCTTCCAGAAGCCCACGCGCAAGCTCCAAACCGGCGATCGCGTGAAGGCCGAAATCCTCTCCTTCGGCCGCGAGCAAGTCATCGTCTCGACGGGCACGCCCTACGACGGTTTCGTCTCGGCGCTCGACCTGCTCGACGCCGACGGCAAACCCAAGGCCAAGGTCGGCGACACGGTGGATCTCTTCGTCACGCAGGTGCGCGGCACGCAGATCTTCCTTTCCACGAGCCCCACCGCGAAGAACCTGGCCGACGACCTGGAAGACGCGCATCGCCGCAACCTCGTCGTCGAGGGCAAGGTCGAGGAAGTCATCAACGGCGGCTTCCGCGTCGTCATCATGGGCAAGCGCGCCTTCTGCCCCGTCAGCCAGATGGACGCCCGCCAGATCGATACGCCCGAGGAATACGTCGGCAAGCGCTTCGAGTTCAAGATCACGCAGTACTCCGAACGCGGGCGCAACATTGTCGTCTCGCGCCGTCGCCTGCTCGAAGAACAGAAGGGCCACGCCCTGACCGCCTTCCTGGAGAAGCAAAAAGTCGGCGACGTCGTCACCGGCACGGTAAGCCGTCTCGAGAAGTTCGGAGCCTTCGTCGAGATCATCCCAGGCCTCGAAGGGCTCGCGCACATCTCGGAGCTGAATTGGTCCCGCGTCGGCGATCCGAGCGAAGTCCTCGAAGTCGGTCAGCAAGTCACGGCCAAGATCCTCAAGGTCGAGCGCGAAAGCGCGGACCGGGTGAAGATTTCCCTCTCGCTCAAGCAAACGCAGGCCGAGCCCTGGCTCAACCTGCCCGCCGAGCTCGAGGAAGGCCGTATCCTTCCCGGCAAGGTCACCCGCTGCATGAAGTTCGGCGCCTTCGTCGAAGTTTTCCCCGGCATCGAAGGTCTCATTCCGCTCTCCGAGATGAGCTACACGAAGCGCGTCGCGCGCTCGGACGAACTCATCAAGGAAGGCGAGAAGATCAACGTCAAGGTGAAGGAAGTCGACGCCTTCGCCCGACGCATCAGCCTCTCGCTCCGCGACGCCGAAGGCGGCGACCCGTGGGCCACGATCTCGAGCCAGTTCCCGGTGGGCTCCTTCCACTCGGGCACGGTCGAGCGACGCGAAGCCTTCGGCCTCTTCGTCAAGCTCGCCGACGGCATCACGGGCCTCGTGCCCAAGTCCAAGGCCGTCGCCTCGGCGAACTTCGGCTTCGACAACCTCAAACCAGGCGACACCGTCAAAGTGCGCGTGGCCGAGATCCGCGGCGACGAACGCAAGATCTCGCTCGAACCGCCCGACGAGAGCGGTCTCGAGGACTGGCAGGAGTTCCAGCAAGCCCAGAAGGGCGCCGCCCCCAAGGGCGCTTCCACCTCTCTCGGCCTGCTCGGGCAGCAGCTCCAGGCCGCCATGGCCAAAAAGAAGGTCTAGACTTCACTTCCCAAGGGCGGGAGACAAAATTTTGTCTCCCGCCCTTGGGCCTTAACTAAGTCCCCGCGAGTTCCGATTCGAACGGGATGCGCGGAGAAGCTTCCCCTCGCCCTAATCCTTCCGGAACCTTTGAGCCCTCGCTGACGCGAAGGATTACGCGTTTCGTCTGGCCCCTCTTCGCCCTGCTCGCGATCGTCTACGCCAGTTTCGGCGCCTACTTCGTCACGCTCGTCCTCGGGTTTCACGTGGTCGTCTCGTTTCCGCTCCTCTGGTGGCTGGACTCCCGGCATCGCTCGCGACGCGCGCGTTACGCTCTCTTGATGACGGTGCTGTCGGCGACGATCGCCGTCGAGGTCGGGCTCCCCGCCCACACGAGCGCGGACCTCTTCTTCCTGGCGACGGCTTGCCTCGCCACCTTGCTCTTCGACGTGAGACCCCTCCGGCACCAGATCGGCGCGACGGGACTCGTCTTCGCCGGATGGGGATTCGCCGAATTGGCTTTTCCCCGCTTCGGCCTCGCCGTTCCGTGGGTCCCGGGCGAGGTCTCGCTGCGCTTCTTCGAGAGTCTCCACATCCTGCTCAGCGCCGTGCTCGCGATCACTTCGCTGAAGGCCTACCACGCTTCCCTCGCCCGCCTGCGCGAACGCCACCTCACGAGGGCGGCCCAGCAACACGCGCTCATCGAAGCCGCGTACGAAAAACTTAGCCTCAAAGAAAAAGACCTGCGCGAAGCGCAGTCGATCGCCAAGATCGGCAACTGGTCCTACGATGTAAACACGGGCGAGATCCACTGGAGTCCCCAGATGTTCAAGATTTTCCCCGAGGCCCCCGAACGCGGCGAACCCGATTTCGATCGTCACGCCTCGACCATTCACCCGGACGATCACCCGTACTGGCGCGCGACGATCGAACAATGCCTGATCGACCGCGAGCCCTACCAGATGCGATTCCGCGCCGTTCATCCCGACCGCGAAGTCTGGGTCGAAGTCCGCGGGCAGGCGCGAGTCGAGGACGGGCGACTCGTCGGGCTCTTCGGGACCTGCCAGGACATCAGCAGCCTCGTGCTCGCCGAAGAGGCCCGGCGCGAAGTCGAGCTCAAGATGACCGAGACCTTCGAAGCCATGCTCGAAGGCGTGCTCATCCATAACCGCGCGGGCCAGGTTATCCAGTTCAACCGAACCGCGCTCCGGCTCCTGGAGCTCGGCGAAAACCAAATCGTCGAATTCTTCGGGAAGCGAAGCGACGGGGCCTTCTTCCGCGAAGACGGGACCCCCTGCCCTCCCGAAGAGCATCCCGCCGCGGTCGCGGTGGCGAGCGGACGCGCGCAATACCACCAGGTGATCGGGTACCGCGCGCCCGCGGGCCTACTGCGCTGGATCCTCGTCAACGCCCAACCGACCCGATTCGACAAGCAGGGCGTCGCCCAAGAAGTCATCGTCACCTTCGTGGACCGTACGGAGTCCGTGCGGCACGAGCGAAAGCTCACGGAACTCAAAAGCCGCCTCGAGACCGCCGTCCGGGCGGTCGGCTTCGGCGTTTGGGACTGGGACCTCAAGACGGGCCGCCTCCACTGGGAGAGCCACATGTTCAAGCTCTTCGACGTGGACGAGCGCGAGTTCGACGGGACCTTCGCCGGCTTCGCGGAAACCTTGCATCCCGACGACGTCGCGCGGGTCGAAGCCGAAGTCAAAGAAGCCCTCGGGCGCCGGCAGGCCGAGTTCCGCACCGAATTCCGGGTGCGAATCTCGAACGGCGAGGGTTATCGCCACGTCGCCTGCGGCGCGACCTGCGGCTACGACCAGAACGGCGAAGCGGAGCGGATGGTCGGCTGCAACTGGGACATCAGCGAACGCGTCGCGCGCGAGCAAGCGATCCGCGCGCAGCAGGCCCAACTCCTGCAGTCCGCGAAGATGGCGTCCCTCGGCGAGATGGCCGGCGGGATCGCCCACGAGATCAATAACCCGCTCGCGATCATCCTCGCGAAGGCCCACCAGGTTCGACGACGGCTCGGAGCGCCGCCGATCGACGCCCCGCAGGTCGAAGCCGAAATCGCCAAGATCGAGGACACCGCCGAGCGGATCGGCAAGATCATCCGCGGCCTGCGCACTTTCTCGCGGCACGCCGAAGGGGACCCGATGATGGAGGTTCCTTTCGGGGACGTGCTCCGCGACACGCTCGAGCTTTGCAAGGAGCGTTTCGCGAAGTCCCTCGTGGCGCTGCAGATCGAAGGCGAGACGAACCTCGCCGTCCGCTGCCGACCCGCGCAGATCTCGCAGGTTCTCATGAACCTTCTCAACAACGCGCACGACGCCGTTCACGAGTTGCCGGAAAAATGGATCCGCGTCCGGGCGGAAGTCGGGCCCGGGGAGCGTCTGCGCGTCTCCGTCACCGACAGCGGCCACGGCATCTCGCCCTCGGTCGTCGCCAAGATGATGGACCCCTTCTTCACGACGAAAGAAGTCGGGCGCGGAACGGGCCTCGGGCTGAGCATCTCGAAGAGCATCCTCGAGGACCACGGCGGTAGCCTGGGCTACGATCCGACGAGCCACCACACCCGTTTCGTCCTCGAAGTTCCGCTCGCCGCGCGCGGGACCGCGGCGCCGAGGGCTGCGTGAGTACCGGCGCGCTGAACGGCCGCCACATCCTGGTCGTCGACGACGAGGCGCTCCTGCGGGAGATCCTCGTCGACGAATTCGAGGGCTACGGCGCGCGGGTCAGCGCCGCCGCCGACGGAGCCGAGGCGCTCGAACTCTGCCGGCGGACCGACTTCGATGCCATCGTCTCGGACATACGCATGCCCAAGATGGACGGCCTCGCCTTTCTGCGGCAACTCCGGAACGAAACGACGTGCGGAGCGAAGGTCTTCGTCTGCTCGGGTTTCAACGACGCCGAGGAAGAGCTGAGCCGTCTCGACGTCGTCGACGTCTTCCCGAAGCCTTTCGACATCGTCGCGCTCGCGAATCGGGTCATCGACGCGCTCGGCGAAGCGAAGCCCCGTAACGATCCCGTCGACTAGAAGTCGACCGGCTCGGTATCGAGCACGGCGTTGTTCGAGATCTTGAAGGCCCCTTCGAGGGCTCCGATCAAGGCGGCGCGCGACACGTAGGCGTCGGTCGACATCGCGTAGAGGACCGACTTTATCCAGTAGTGACCGTGGTCGCTTTCGATGTTCACGAGCCCTTTGATCCCGTCGAGCTCCATATGCTGTTCGTTCAGAAGGGGCGAGCGGATCTGGCAAAAGAGCTTGGCCATCGTGTTCGTGCCGACGCTCCGGATCGGAAACTCGATCCCTTCGCGGGCGACGTGACTGTCCGAGACCGAGGCGTCGTCGGACGCGCCGAAGAGGCGCCCCCACCCGATGACCGCAAGCTCGCGGCCGGCCTTCAGCACGCGGTCCGTATCGGACGCCTCGTACCGCAGTTCGCAGCGCATCGAGAGACGGTAGCTCGTCGTCTCGTTCTTCGTCTCGAGGCAAGTCGGTCGCGGTTCATTCGGGAAGCCGAAGTTTTCGTCCAGCTGCCAAAGGAAGACCTTGGCGTCGTAGCTCCGACGCGAAAAGTCCGAGACTTTGCTCTCGCGGACGCACTTCTTGGTGACGAAGTTAAGCGCCTTGCCGACGGCCGTATAACCCAGGACGGCCGCGCCCTCGGAATCCTTGGGAAGCTTCACGTCGCGCTTCAGCGTCAGGATGGCGTCGGGCCGCAAGAGCTCCGCCGCGGGCGAGGCGGCTTCCGCCGCCGCCATACCCAGACCCAAGCACAAGGCACTCGCTTTGAAGATATTCATGACTGGCTCCTCTTTGATTTCGGGAATTCCGGTTAGCGATCCGTGCGAATGATACGTTCGAAAGAATCCTTCACGTTGACGGCGCGGTCGGCTTCGCCGAGCTGCGCGATCAAACGCGTCATGCCGCGAATCGTCGTGATCTGTTCGAAAGGTGGGAGCGCGGCGTAGTTCTCGCGCACGAAGCGAAGGTCACGGCGCAGGACTTCCTTGTTCTCTTCGAGGTAGGCGTCGAGCTGCAGCGTGCGGCCCGCCAGGTTTCCGCTCGCGAGGCACACGAGAAGCTCGTTCCGGTAGCCTTCCAAGACGTTCATCACCCGCGCGAGGGAGGCCCGAACCTCGTTCGCGAGCGTGCGGCGTTCCGCGCTTTCGCCTACCGTCTCGAGACGGTAGTTCGTGCCCCAGGTCGCGCCTTCGTACAGGAAGGTCGTTCCCGGTCGGTAGACGACCGAACGGAAACGAAGGCTCTCTTCGTCGGTGAGGTCCACGACGACGCGCGCGGAATGCAGCTCGCTCCAGGCCACGAGGTTGTTGAGCGGCGACTTGGTCAGGATACGGCTCTGCACGGTCGGAACTTCGATGGAAAGGTCCGAGAGACCGACGCGCCGGATTTCGAGGCTGCACGACGCGAGGTCCGCCGGGGTAAAGAGGAGCGAGGCGAGGAAGCTCTGGAGCTGACCCGCCGAAGTTTGCGTCGGGAACTCCATCTCGCCGTCGCACGAGAGGATGCGCAGGTTGAGGCGCACGTTGAGCTCGCTCCGACCCGATTCGAGGACCTTGCGAAAGCCGGCCGATTCGTAGCGGACGAGAACCGAGATGTCGTTCAGGTCGGGGCGGAAGCTTTCGACCTTGAGCGAGGTCTTGAGGCCCGCGAAGGCCTTCTGGTTCGCGGCCGCCGTGCCCTGAAGGAAGAGCGCGACCGGACCGAGGTTCAGCAGACCTTCCCGGTCGGCGAAGCTATGGTAGGGCAAGCGCACGACCTGCGAGGCCGAGCGGAACTCGGCGGCGCGAGCGCCCGAGGCGAGCAGGGTGAGGGCGATGACAGAGTAAACAGTTTTCATTTTAGCTCCTAGAAAAAGGGACTCTGGGTTTCGACGACGTAGTAGAAGCGCCCTTCCGGCAACTCGGAGGCGCGGCAACGGGCCTTCAGGTAGCGGAAAGCCTCCGCGCTTTGCCACATCGAGACGAGGCGGGCGCCGCAGGCTCCGAGCGCGAGGGATTCCGTCGAGTAAGCGAGGGGACGACGGAAGGCGAGCGTGAGGCTCGACTCGACTTCGCGCCAGGGCGCCGTCAAGCGGTCCACGACCCCGATCACGCGCAGGCCGTAGACGGTCTTGGGCACCGTGTAGCTGTAATGGTAGGGCGTTTGCACGGTGCCCATAACGGGAACGACCGAAGTGTGGGTGTAGCCGCCGCTCGAAGAACGACGCCCCCGGAGCTCTTCCCGATGCCACCCGCCGCCGCGCCGAGCGGAGCCGGAGGAACGATCCGAGTAGTAGGAAGTCGTCGTTTCTTCGGTGTAACCGATCACGACGTCGCTGGTGGCGACGCCGCCTTCCCAGTAGGTGTCTTCCCAATCCTTCTGGTGGTACTCGCAGATGGTGTAGAGGTAGCGAGCTTTGTAGGCATCCACGGCGCGCTGGCAGTCGTCGCGCAGCTCCTCGAGGCTGTTGGTGCCCGAAGTGTGCTCGTTCATGCCGATCTCGAGGAGTACCGTCCCGGCGGCATTCAGCGGGGGCTCGCCTTGGGCCATGGCGGGTAAGCCCGCGAGGAGCCCCGCGAGCGTGGTGAGTCGAAGAAGCTTCATGAATCCATACCTCCAAAGCGACTCCGACCGTGGAGCGCCGCGGGCATAAATGCCACAACGCGTCGTACAACTTCTCCTTACATCTCGGTCCCGGAAAAGGCGGTGGCGCTTACATCCCTGCGATTTCGCGGGCTTCGTCGCCCAAAAAAGCGCTGTCGAAGTTGTCAACGCTCCCGGCCAAGTTGGCGCTTTCGAAGGAGAAATCGGGCGCCTTAGAATACCCCCATGCGAAGCCTAACTCCTTTCCTCGCCTTCGCCCTGATGGCCCCGGCGGCCGCGCGCGCGGAGAAGGAGTGGCCCCGTCTCACCTTCACGAAGCAACTCGTCGCGCAGCACGAGCAGATCTATCCCGCGGTCGATCCCCAGTGCCGACTCGTTCACGTCTTGCGCGCCGATGCCGCGGGCTCCTTGAGCATGGGCATCGGCTGGACGCTTCGCATAGGCGGCCAGTTACGTTTTCTCACGCCCGCCCATGTCGTGGGCGAAACCCGCCCCCTTCGCATCCGCTGCGTCGGACGGGAATACGCCGTCAAACGCGTCGGACTCTCGAAGGCCATGGACCTCGCGCTTTTAGCTTTCCAGGACGCGGAACAGGCGACGAGCTTCGCGGGCCCGTCCTTGGTCAACGAACGGGGCGAAGTCGATGCTTTCGGTACTTTTGCCCGGAGCGACTACCGCGATTTCGCGGCCCTCGTCGTCCCGTGGAAAGGCGACGGCTTCCGCATTCTTTGGGACGCCATCGAATACGATCCGCTTTGGAACGTCGGCGAGGGCCACCTCGGCTACGAGCGCATCCAAAAAACCTACCGCGTTTCCGTCGCCGAAGGCATGAGCGGAAGTCCGGTGATCGACCGTACCCAATACACGGGCGATCGCCGTCTTCGGCTGAGCGGCATGATAACTAAGACCCGCATCGGCGGTAGCGAGTCTTTCATCTTGCCGTGGAAAACGATCGAAGCCGCCCTGCCCGCTTTGGCGCGCGGCGAGGACCCTTTTCGACTCGAAGGATTTCGTTTCGAAACGAAACCTTCCTTCCGGATCGCGCGCGAGCAAAGTTCCGAATTCATCGGCGATCGCTGCTCCGGCGTGAGCTGGCAGGCCGCCGTCGGATCCTGGACGGATGGCGTCGGCGCTTGGACGGATGGGGTCGGCGCCTGGGCCGACGGAGTCGGAGCCTGGACGGATGGGGTCGGTGCCTGGGCCGACGGAGCGGGCGCCTGGGCCGATGGCGCCGGCCGCGCTCGTCTCGGACGACTTTTCTTTACGACTTTCCAAGGAAGCGGCGACCTCCGGCACTTCGACGTCGAGTACCGGGGCAAGGTCGCTTGCCGCGCGGGCGGCCTCGAAGACGAACGCGGATGGCGTCTCTACGCCCTGCGCGGCGACGACGATTACCTGAAATTCCAAAGCCTGCACCAGCTCCAGATCGCCTCGAAAGACGATCTCTCCGCCGAGGACTGGCGCGAACTTCGCGGTGCCTTCCGCCCCCAACGCAAGGCCCAAGGGCAGCTCTTGCGTGACTTCTGCGATCGACACCTCCACGGCGCGAAAACGTTCCGTTGGACCTCGACCTTGAGCGTGGACCCCTTGGTGAATTTCTTGGACCGGAAGACGCTCTACCGGCAACGCCGAAGCTTCGTGGGCGAGCGGGCCGGCAAAAAGACGAGCTCCGCGGAACTCGGCACGCTGAGCTGCACCGACGACGCCGTCGAGATCCGCCACGACGGCGACGAGCAAAGCTACCGGGTCCGTTGGACGGCCGAAAAGCTCGACCTCGAATACGAGAGCGCCCTCGGGAAGGCCAAGTTCTCGGCCCCCTCGGACGGTTGGTCCTACGCCTTCGAAACGGCCGCTTTCTCGATCGAATTGGACTTCGGCCTCGAGAATCGCGAGTCCCTCTTCCGCCTCGAAGCGGAAGGCAAAGGCAAACGCTCCGAGTGGATCCTCTCGGACGCCTGGTATTCCCCCTACCTCGGAGCCAACCCATGAGCACCGCGACGATGCCGCCCCTCTACCTCGAGCTGCGACGGCGTATTCTCGCGGGCTCGCTCGAAAACGCGGCGACCCAGCTCAGCGAGCTGAGCGCGGAACCCGCCACCGGAGGCTCGCTCGAGCGGAGTTGGATTCGTCTCCTCACGACGCGGCTCGCGATGAAGGCCGGTAATCCGTCCGAAGATCATTACCTCGACGAGCCGCGCGGCGAGAACCCGAGCCTGCGCGCCGAGATCGGGTGGGTGAACGGCCTGCTCGCCTTCAACCTGGGCGATTTCGTGCGGGGCGCGCAGGAATTCCGAACCGCGGCCACGGCGTACGCCAAGATCGGCGACCCGGAGCGCGAGCTTTTGAGCCTCTACAACGAAGCCATCGGCGCCGAAAATCTCGAGCGGCCCGAAGACCTCGCGTCGCGCATCGAACGCTTCTACTCCCTTCGACGCCTCGCGCACGCCCGACAGAGCGGCAAGCTCATGGGCCTCATCGGCCGCCAGCTCGCGATGCTCTATCACCAGGATGGACGGCTGAACGCGGCCCGCGACGAGCTCATGGAAGCGATGCCGAAGCTCGAGATCTTCGCCGATCACTCGGACCGCGAATCCGCGCAGCTCTTCGCGACCCTCCTGCACGCCGAAGCCGGCGAGCCCGCGCTCGCGCGCGCGGCCTTCGAGAAAGTCCTAGGCCCCCACGAGGAACGTCACCGCTTTCCCGTCGACTTCATCGGGTGGAAACTTGGCCTCCGCGACCGCGAACCCCGCCCCGAGGACTACGGCACGATCTGCCCCTTTTTTCGCTTCTCGCTCGCACGCTCGACCTGGGGCCAAGGGCCACGGCGCTTCGACGGCGAAAGCTTGACCGATCTCGAGGGCCGCCTGCTCGCGATCCTCAAGCGCGGCCCCGTCAGCCGCCACTACCTTTGCCACGCCCTCTGGCCGGAGCCCATCTCGATCCGCGCGAAACGAAACCGCTTCTATCGCCTGCTTAACCGCTTGAAGCCGAAGCTCGGCGACGCCCTCGTCAGCTCAATTGAAGGCATTTATTCGTTACGCAACGGCGTCGCGCCGTAGAGCACGATCGCTAGAAATCGGCTTGGCCGGGCGCGCGCGGAAAGGGAATGACGTCGCGCACGTTGCCGAGGCCCGTGATGTAAACGAGCAAGCGCTCGAAGCCGAGGCCGAAGCCCGCGTGCGGCACGCTGCCGTAGCGGCGCAGGTCCCGGTACCAGCCGTAGTCTTCCTTGGGCAGCTTCATCTCGTCCATGCGGCGGTCGAGCGCGTCGAGACGATCCTCGCGCTGCGAGCCGCCGATGATCTCGCCGATACCGGGCGCGAGGACGTCCATGCACGCGACGGTTTTGCCGTCGTCGTTGAGCTTCATGTAAAACGCCTTGATGTCTTTGGGGTAGTTCGTCACGACGACGGGCCGCTTGACGTGCTCCTCGCAGAGCCAGCGTTCGTGCTCGGTTTGCAAATCCATGCCCCAGCTCACCGGGAACTCGAAGCTCTTGCCCGACTTCTCGAGCGCCCGGATCGCGTCGGTGTAGTCGATCTGCGCGAAGGGCTTTTCGATGAAGTCGCTCAGGCGTTGGATGCAGGTCTTGTCGATGCGGTCGTTGAAGAAGGCCATGTCGTCGGCGCGCTCGTTCAGCACCGTCTTGAAAACGAATTTCAGCAGTCCCTCGGCGAGCGCGGCGTCTTCCTTGAGCGTCGCGAAGGCGATCTCGGGCTCGATCATCCAGAACTCGGCCAGGTGGCGCGAGGTGTTCGAGTTCTCGGCGCGAAACGTGGGTCCGAATGTGTAGACCTTCGAGAGCGCGCAGGCGTAAGTCTCCACGTTCAACTGTCCGCTCACCGTCAAGTACGATTCCTTGCCAAAGAAGTCCTTGGCGAAGTCGACCTTGCCGGCCTTATCCTTCGGCGGGTTCACCATATCGAGTGTGCTGACGCGGAACATGTGCCCGGCGCCTTCGGCGTCGCTCGTCGTGACGATCGGCGTGTGCACCCACAAGAAGCCGTTCTCGTGGAAGTAGCGGTGGATGGCCTGCGCGGCCGAGTTGCGCAGACGCGCGACGGCGCCGAAGGTATTCGTGCGTGGGCGCAGGTGCGCGACCGTGCGAAGGAACTCCATCGTGTGGCCCTTCTTCGAGACCGGATACGATTCGGGGTCCTCGACCCAGCCCACGACCTCGATCGCGTCGGCCTGGACTTCGAAGGCCTGCCCCTTGCCCTGCGAAGCGACGAGCTTGCCGCGTACGGCCACGGAGCAGCCGGTCGAGAGCTTGAGGATCTCGTCTTGGTAGTTCGCGAGCGCGGCCGGCGCCACGACCTGGATGCCGTTGAACGCCGAGCCGTCGTGCACTTCGACGAAGGAGAAGCCGCCCTTCGAGTCGCGACGGGTGCGGACCCAACCGCGGACTTCGACGGAACTCTCGACGGGGACTTTGGACTTGAGGATGTCGGCGACACTGGCGATCGGCATGGGAGATTTTATAGCGCCCCGGCGGAAGCCTGGAAACCCTGGGCGAGAATCTTTCGCGAGCCGAAACGCGTCCCATGCCCGCCGGCTCGGGACGCGTCGCGAAAGCCCCTAGACGGACGGGTCACTCGACAAAAGTACGGCCTTGGCGGAAGCCCTTGATACGGGCCCAACCCACGCAAGCGAAACCGCCGCCGGGAACTTTGACCGGCATGGTGCCGCTATCGACCACCTTACAGCCGATGTCCTTCAAATTGGTAAAGACTCTCCGGGTGTCATTCACCTTGGCGCAAGCGGCCCTCGCTTTGGCCCTGGAATGTTTCACCAGAACGACTTCTGCCGCCGAAGTGCAATCCGTGGCTTCTTCCGAAATCGTGTAACTGTCCGGCTGGTTCTCGACTTGGACGACGGTTCCGTCGTCCTTAAACGAGCGATCCGGAGAGCTTACGATGAGAACATCGAAGGGGAAACTCGCATCGCCTCCACCCGCGAAGGCCGGAACCGAAAGCGCCAAGAGAGACGTGAGCGCAAGAAACTTTGTCATGAGGTCCTCCTCATTCTCGCTTCGGCTTTCCCCGCCCTAAAATTGACCGCCCCCCAACTTTTCGCACGATCTTCATACACCGACCCTCAAAACCTAGGCCTCGTCGCCGAAGGCACTTTCGATGCGGGCCGTAAAGGCGCCGAGGGCCGTCGAGGCGTCCCCGACCTTTCGCCGAAGCATCCAGATGTGGTCGATGAGCTTGCGTGGGCTTGGCCGCACGACCGTAAGCCCCTCCGTTCCGCCCGTTCCCTCGAGCAAGTAGGCCGGCACGACCCCCGCCCCCAAACCGGCGCGGGCCAGCGCGAGGACCATCTCAGCCGTGGACGCGTAGGTCCGGATGGGCAGGGTCTTCGGCTTCTTGCGGTAGTGCAGCGCGAGCCAACGGCGGATCGGCTGGTGATTAAAGTAGTACTCGATCATCGGCACCTCGAGCAGTTCCTCGACGGTGGGCCTCGGCCCGAGCCGCCCCTCGGGCGCCACAAGAACGAGCTCCTCGGTGTAGATCGCGCGCGACCGTACGAGACGGTCGCGCTCCGGATAAATCGAAAAGCAGACGTCGAGCTTGTCGGCCTCGAGCATGCGGTGCAGTCGACTCGGCGGTTCGAAGACCATCTTGACCTGGACGTCGGGATGCTCACGTTGGAACTCGGCGAGGACGGGCGCCAAGCGAAACTTCGCGAACTCGAGGTAAGCGCCGATTCTCAATAAGCCCGTCACTTCGCGAGCACGGCCGGCGATGCGCGTGAGCTCGTCCTGGAACGCCTCGCGGTGGGCGCGGAAGGAGCGCCGAATCTCGAGCCCGAGGGGCGTCGGGACGAGACGCTTGCCGATACGCTCGAAGAGCGGCACGCCGAGGGAGCGTTCGAGCCCCGTGATCGTCTGACTCAAGGCCGAAGGCGTGACGTTGAGCCGCTCCGAGGCGAGACGGTAGGTCCCGGCCTCGACGACCTGGGCGAAGACGGCCAGCTTGTTGAGATCGATATTGTTAAGATTCACTCATCAAGACGTTTAGGAGATTGAGATTTTCTTATCAAAAGCTTTCGCTATTTTGGGCCCCGCCGAAACGGCTCGGCGCATTGACGGAGGAAAAACGATGGAATTCTGGAATCCGGGCGGCCTGCACCTTCTGAAGCACCCCTTCTACCGCGACTGGATGGAAGGCAAGCTCTCGCGCGAGACGCTGCGCGACTACGCGGCCCAGTACTTCCGCCACGTCGAAGCCTTTCCTCGCTACCTCGAAGCCGCGATCGCGAAGTGCCCCGACGCGCGTGCGCGTCAAGTCCTCGCCGAGAACCTGGCCGACGAGAACGGCACGACCCACGGCACTTCGCACCC